>NZ_PJIW01000015.1:0-118816 GCF_002929755.1 Arthrobacter sp. 4R501
ACGGCATGGCCTGGCTCTCCGCCTACCTCCCGGCGGACACCGCCGCGGGGATCTGGAACCGGACCACCTCTGCGGCCCGTGCCCTCCAAGGGCCTCATGAGGACCGGAACCTCAGCCAGCTCCGCGCTGACACCGTCGCCACCTGGCTCCTCGGCAACAACATCGCCGGCGCCGGAACCGGCGTTATGACGAACGTGACCGGCGGCAGCGGCGAACCGGGCATGGCAGTGGGCGGCGGTATTCCGTCACCGCGGGCGCAGGTGTTGATCACGGTCCCGGTCATGGCGCTGCTGGGCCTCACCGACGAACCGGCCATGTTGGATGGGTACGGCCCGATCCCGCCGTCCATGGCCCGGAAGCTCATCGTCGACGGCGCCGAGTCCTTCCACCGCGTCCTGATCGATCCCCGCGACGGCGCACCCCTTGAGATCGGGCGGACCAGCTACCGCGTGACCAAAGCCCAACGCCAATGGCTACGACTACGCGACGGAAAGTGCCCGTTCCCCGGCTGCAGCAACCACTCCCTGGACAACGAAGCAGACCACCTCCTCGCCTGGGCCCACGGCGGCCGTACCGGGATCAGTAACCTCGGCCAGCCATGCCGCAAGCACCACCGACTCAGACACACCACCGGTTGGAAACCCACCACCGCCACCAAGAATGAACCACCCGGCTGGATATCACCCACCGGACGGCACTACGCCAGCGAACACCCCGACTGGGAACCACCCCCCTGGCCAGACGACTTCCAGGCAATGGCCGACTATATGGCCAAATATCTGGCCGAACATCCGGAGCCAGCGATCCCCGGACCGAGTCCTGTCCGAACACCATGAGCTGGACCGTGACCTCGCTATTCGCCAGCCGTTGCCGGACGACCAACTCCCACGGCCAACATGGCCGCTGACTGAGCGAGCTACTCCGAGTGGGCGCCAATCAGCACGTGTCTATTTGCCGAGGCCAGCCTTGCGGAGGGCCTCTGCCATGGCGGTGTTTACCGGCACTGGCTTCGGTGCCTGCGGCCGGCCGCCGGACGACTTCGGATCGGGCTTCGAAGTCGATGCGTTGTTTCCCTGGCGCGGCGCCCCGGATCCGCGCTGACCACCCGAGTCGCGTCCGTTCGAGTCTCGCCGCGCATCTGCCGGACGGCCCCCTGCTGGGCGTCCCCCAGCTGGCCGACCGCTTTCAGGCCGCCCCCCTTCCGAACGCCCGGCTTCCGAACGCCCACCCGCCGAACGCGTACTCTCCGAACGCCCGCCCTGCGCCCGCCCACCCGAAGGCGACGGCTCGTCGTCGAGCCTTAGCGTGAGCGAGATCCGTTTCCGCTCCGGATCGGCTTCCAGAACCTTCACGCGGACAACCTGCCCGGACTTCACCACCTCGCGGGGATCGGAAACAAAGCGGTTGGCCAGCGCCGACACATGAACCAGGCCGTCCTGGTGCACTCCGACGTCCACAAATGCGCCGAACGCGGCCACATTGGTGACGGTCCCCTCAAGCACCATGCCGGGCTTGAGGTCGGAGATCTTCTCGATGCCTTCGGAGAAGGTGGCCGCGGCAAAAGCGGGTCGGGGGTCGCGGCCTGGTTTGTCCAACTCCGCCAGGATGTCCTGGACCGTGGGCAAACCAAAGGTGCCGTCGACGAAAGCGCGCGGATCAAGTGACGACGCCGGCGCCGAGCCCGCAGCCACCAGGATTTTCCGGGCAATCGGATACGCCTCGGGGTGCACGCTCGACGCGTCCAGCGGCTCTGCTCCGCCGGTGATCCGCAGGAAGCCGGCGCACTGCTCAAACGCCTTCGCACCCAGGCGGGGCACCTTCTTGAGCTCGCTGCGCTTGGCAAACGGCCCGTGTTCGTTTCGGTACGCCACAATGTTTTCGCTCAGCAAAGGTCCGACGCCGGCCACGCGGCTCAGCAGCGCCGGCGAAGCAGTGTTCACGTCGACGCCAACCGCGTTCACGCAGTCCTCGACCACGGCATCCAGGCTGCGGTCCAGCTTCGACGCCGTGACGTCGTGCTGGTACTGCCCCACGCCGATGGACTTGGGATCGATCTTCACGAGTTCGGCCAGCGGATCCTGAAGTCGCCGCGCAATGGAAACGGCTCCGCGCAGGGACACATCCATGCCCGGCAGCTCCGCCGAGGCCAGCGCCGACGCGGAATACACCGACGCCCCGGCCTCGGAAACCACCAGTTTCTGCGGTTTCGTCTCCGCGGCTGGCAGCAGCTTGATCAGTTCCGCGGCAAGCTTGTCCGTCTCCCGGGACGCGGTTCCGTTGCCGATGGCCACCAGCTCCACGTTGTGCTTCCGGGCCAGCCGCACCAAGGTGGCGAGGGCCTCGTCCCACTTTCGGGCAGGCGCGTGCGGATACACCGTGTCGGTGGCAACCACCTTGCCAGTCCCGTCCACTACGGCAACTTTCACGCCGGTCCGCAGTCCCGGGTCCAGCCCAAGAGTGGCGCGGTTTCCGGCGGGTGCGGCCAGGAGGACGTCGCGGAGGTTGGCGGCGAACACCCGGACAGCCTCGTCTTCTGCGTCGGTGAACAGCCGTCCGCGGAGGTCGGCGGTCAGCCGGGCCAGCACGCGCGAGCGCCAGGCAAGCTGCGCGGTCTGGATCAGCCACGAATCGGCGGGACGGCCGCGGTCGGCGACCCCGAGGCACCTGGCAACGGCGGATTCGTAGCGGGAACGCGCGGCGGCCAGGGCGTCGTCGTCGTTCGGATCCGCCTCGGCGAGATCCAGCTCCAGGACGCCGTCCTTCTCACCGCGCAACAGCGCAAGCACACGGTGCGAGGGCATCCCGGTGGGCGCCTGGGCGAACTCAAAGTAATCGGCGAACTTCTGCCCATCGGCCTCCTTGCCCTTCTTCACCCGCGACACCATCCGCCCCTGCGTCCACAGCCGCTCGCGCAGGGTTGCGGCGAGATCCGGATCCTGCGCAACCCTCTCGACGAGGATGGAACGGGCGCCGGCGAGCGCGGCGGCCGCGTCATCAATGGAGTGTTCGGCGTTCAGGTACCTGGCAGCCTCGCGTTCCGGGTCCAGGTCGGGCCGCTTCAGCAGCGCATCGGCGAGCGGCTCCAACCCGGCTTCACGGGCGATCTGGGCCTTGGTGCGGCGCTTGGACTTGAACGGAAGGTAGATGTCCTCCAGCCGGGACTTGGTATCAGCGGCGAGGATCGCTGCCTGCAGCTCGGGGGTCAGCTGCCCCTGCGCGGCAATCGCTTCGAGGATAGTACGACGGCGGTCCTCAAGTTCGCGGAGGTAGCGCAGGCGCTCGTCGAGCTCGCGCAGCTGCGTGTCATCCAGCGTCCCGGTGGCTTCCTTGCGGTACCGGGCGATGAACGGAACGGTGGACCCGCCGTCGAGCAGGTCCACTGCAGCCTTGACCTGCCAGGTCTTCACGCCAAGCTCGGCGGCGATCTGGGCGTGGATGGCGCTGTCCGGAGTTGGGGCAGACGTGGGGGCGGACGGGACGTGCGGGAGTTGGGTCACCTGAACATTTTGCCCTACGGGCCTGGTCGTCTCCAGCGGCGCCCGGCCGGGCAGCCGGCCGGGGTATTCCGCTCCGGGCCGTGAAGTGCTGTAGTTGATATGCCGTCACAGGTAATCACTTCGAGGAAGAGGCCACCATGCGGGAACTGCTCATCGTCTTTCAGGAAGGATTCGACGAGGCCAACATCACCGTTATGGTCAACGGCAAGGAGGTCCGCCGCGATATGGGAGTGTCCACCAACCCGCTGCTGGGAGAAGCCTACGAAGCGTCCGTGGAGCTGCCCGCGAAAGGGGCGCAGGTGGGCGTGGAAGTCACCAACCGAGGCCTGAAAGCCATTACCAAAGTCAGCGGAAAGCCCAAAAGCCTGCTCGTCTCCATTCAGGACGACAAGCTGGTGATGCGCGAAGGGACGGGCCGGGAGGCATACCTGTAGCTATTTCTCTAGCAATAATCCAGTCGCTGGAGTATTCTGGGGTTACCGCTCAGCGCTTGTGAATCTGGGCGGGCCAATTTTGAAAAATGAGCCAAAACAGCCGTCGGATGGCTATTTGGCGCGGGCTGCCGGGACAGCACACCGAGCAGCCAACGACGGCGGCACCCAAGCCGGGTGCCGCCGTCGTCGTTAATCTCTGGCCAAGGCGAGCATTGACCGCTAAGCCGAATACGCGGGGTAATCCGTGTAGCCTACGGAGCCCTCTGCGTAGAACGTGGACGCGTCCGGTTCGTTCAGGGGGAGGCTTTCCTTCCAGCGCCGCGCGAGGTCCGGGTTGGCAATGGCGGGGCGTCCCACCACCACAGCGTCTGCATGACCGTCGGCCACCAGCGCGGTTGCTTCCTCCAGCGTGGTGATGGTGCCGAAGCCGGAGTTCACCAGGAACGTGCCGTTGAAGCGCGCCCGGAGATCCTGGACCAGCTCACTGGAGGGCTCGTGGTGCAGGATGCTGACGTAGGCGAGGTTGAGCGGCGCAATGCTGTCCACCAGCACCTCGTAGGTGGCGCGGACATCCGCCGCATCGGTCTCGGCGATGCCCTGGACGCTGTGCTCCGGCGAGATGCGGATGCCCACACGGTTAGAACCCACCGCGACCACCACGGCGTTGACCGTTTCGATCACAAAGCGGGCCCGCTTTTCCGGCGAACCGCCGTAACTGTCGTCGCGGACGTTGGAGTTCGGGGCAAGGAATTCGTGGAGAAGGTAGCCGTTGGCCGAGTGCAGCTCCACGCCGTCGAATCCCGCTTCAATGGCGTTAATCGAGCCGGTGACGATTTCCTGCATCACGACGGGCAGCTCACCGATGGTCAGCGCGTGCGGGACGGGGTACGGCTGCTTGCCGGACGGGGTGCGGACCTCGCCGTCGATGGCGACGGCGCTCGGACCCACGATGGTGTGGCCGCCGGTGATGTCCGCATGGGAAACCCGTCCGCCGTGCATGATCTGGGCGAAGATCCGGCCGCCTTCAGCGTGCACCGCGTCGGTGACCTTCTTCCAGGCTGCAATCTGCTCCGCGGTGACGAGACCAGGCTGCCCCGGGTAGGAGCGTCCGGCGGGGCTCGGGTAGATGCCTTCGCTGACAATGAGTCCCAGGGATGCGCGCTGCCGGTAGTGCTCCACGACCAGCGGACCCGGAACACCGTCCTCGCCTGAGCGGAGACGGGTTAGGGGTGCCATTACCAGGCGGTTGGGCAGTTCAAGCTCGCCAAGAGTCAAGGGGGAAAACAGCATGCGCAGTTCCTTTCGAGGTGAATTGGTACTGCTGTGCCCAACTGCCCGGCGCGTGCAAGTATTCCGGTTGAGGCGCGGATCACTCTCTGCGGGGGTGGCTTGTCTGGATTCCGGGCGCGGTTGCCGGCCGCCTCATAGGCGTCGTCTGGAGCTTCCTACCGGGACGATGCCACGCCGGGGCAACCTTGTCCCTGCGGGTTCTGGTTGCAGTCGTCGGCGTAGTTCCGGGTGATGGATCGCCAGACGCTGATGGACTGAGGCGGTGCGCTGAACTGGCCTTGGCCCGGTATGGGCAGCGGCGGTCCGTTGTTCACGGAATATGTGCCTTGGAAGGACGTAGTAAGGACGACTGGGAAGTCACCGGTGTCCGCATAGACGTGGCTCGTTCGGGTCTTCTCACCCCAGCGGTCCTGCGGCAGCGGCCCTCCCATGGAAGGCTGCGGACCGAAGACGGTTCCGTCGCCGTAATTCCAGGTGTACTGAACCGGCGTGGCGACAATATGCACCTGCTGTCCGAGCATCGTCACATCAAACTGTTGCTCGGAAGCGTCGGCGTAGAAGTTTGTCTCGGCCCCGCGGAGCGTGTTGGGGCTGGGCTGCGCGACCACGGCTCCGGCGTTGATAGGCAGGCTCTCGAACTGCCGCTGTATCTGGGCGGCAATGCGGGCCAGCAGGTCCTCCGGCCGAGCATCGTAGAGACAAGTGGGTCCCGAATGGTGGGACCATACAGGATTCGCGATGCCTCTGGGCGCGCTCAGCCAGACTACGGGAATGCCTTCCTCGTTGCCTTCCGGCCCGTTATGGCATTCAATCTGGTCGCGTATACACACTGAATCGAAGTCTCCACCACCGAGGTGGCACTGGAGTTCGTATTTGTATTGGTTGGGGTCTGTAGAGACCATCCCTGGAGGCGCTGGCACGATTCTCCCTGTATCAGGATCAACCATCACATTGTCGGCACCCACTCCTAGGCCCTTTTCTTCGAAGCCAACGACGATGGGCGGTGGTTTGGGTGGCGGCGTGGCAGTGCCGTGAGGCGAAATTGCCGACGTGAGGGCAACAGAGAATGTCGTTAGGAGCAAGCACGCCCGAGTCAGAAAGGCAGTGGACATGACTAGCGAATCAGGCTTAGATCAGTCAGGACCCAACCGCTATCACCGAAGGTTGCCGTGGCTAAACTCGCCCTGTTCGTTGCCTTCGTGGGATCTTGATAAAGCCCACCGTCGGACATGCGAATTTCGATCTGGGCCTGAATTACTTGAACAGTGGCCTGAGAGGGTGAACCTGGATTGAGGTTCGCGTCGATACTGGGGGTCTGAATGGTTCCTCCCGCCACCCAGCGGCCGTCACTCCAGGCCGCCGCCAGTCCATCCCGAAGACCCGTACAAAAGACGCAGTTCGGCCGGCTAATGCCTTCCAGCGGCTTGGTGTCACCGGTTTCATAGCCATAGCTCAACAGTTGAAACCAATAGCGAACGAACGCCTCGAGCCCCTCCTTCGTCTCCGTCTTCGCAACCTCCGGCAACACCGGCATCGGCACATTCTGAGCACGTCCGCTAGCCGAGGCGGGCACATAAGCAGGAGTCGGCGTCGGGGTCGGCGTTGCGCTTGGGCTTGCCGTCGAAGTCGGAGACGCGGACGTGGTGCCCCCAGGATCGCCACCCGAGTTGCAACCGGTCAACAGCAAAACGGAAGCGGCAACAGCAGCAACAAGGTGCAGGCGCGAACGCCGCGAAGTAGTGGAAGTGATGTGCGATGTCATGGGCAGCTAATCCCCCGATAGTTTCAAGACGCCTCGCTCCGAACAATGACCTTAAGGGTAGCCCAGGACACATTTGAGCGATGAAAGTTATCCACAGCCACCCGCCATCGGTTCTACCACCGCGAAGGACCAATAAAAAGTCACACGGACAATCGCCCTCCCAGCCCCCTGCAAACCGGATTCCCACGCGCAACCCCTAGAATTCTTCTACCGAACGTAGAAGAATAGGATTTATGATGTTTACGCACGCAGATGGCAACCCCGTTCTGGAACTCGACGACGAGCAGTCCTGGAAACTCCTGGAAGCTACCAGCCACGGCCGGCTGGTGGTTTCCGTTGCCGGCGAACCAGATATATTCCCCGTCAACTACCTCACCTCGGACCGGAAAATCTACCTCCGCACGGCACCAGGCAACAAGCTGGCGCAGCTCACCATCAATTCAAGGGTGCTGCTTGAAACGGACGGCATCCTCTCGGACGAAGCCTGGTCCGTGGTGCTGCGGGGAACGGCGCGCGTCCTCACCAGCTCAGCCGAGCTCGCTGCCGTCGAAGAGCTCGGCCTGAAATCTTGGGTGCCGACGCTGAAGGACTTCTACGTGGAGATCGTGCCCACGTCCGTCAGCGGCCGCCATTTCGAGCTGGGAGACCAGCCGGAGCGCGAAATCTAGGAGCTCCCAGGCTGGAATCATGGCGGACAGGCTCACTCCCGAGCAGCGCAGCTGGAACATGTCCCGCATCAGGGGCAAGAACACCAAGCCGGAGCTGCTGGTGCGCCGCCTCCTCCACTCCAAGGGCTACCGCTATCGCCTGCACGGCAGGGCCGGCCAAAGCCGCCTGCCCGGCCGCCCGGACCTCGTATTCGCCGGCCGGCGAAAGGTCATCTTCATCAACGGCTGCTTCTGGCACTTCCACGACTGCCGCGTAGGCCAGCACGCGCCCAAGGCGAATGCCGCCTTTTGGGAGGCCAAGCGCACGCGCACCAAAGACCGCGACGCCGACCAGCGCCAACAGTTAATGGCCGCCGGGTGGGAGGTGCTCACCGTGTGGGAGTGCGAGTTGAAGGACGGCTCCGCCCTCGAAGCCCACCTGGTGGAGTTCCTCGGCGCCAGCAAATAGCCCGGCAAGCCGGCGGCAGGCAAGAACGCCAGCCGGAACTTGAGTCAAACTTGAGCCTTTGCCGCCTCCCGAATTGATCGGCGCCCGCAAAGATGAACTCCTATGAAAAACCCGCAGTCTCCTCAGGAATCCCGCAGTCCTTTTCCCGATCGGCTGCATCCCCAAGTAACAGATTTACTCTGAAAGTGGACACAAAACCAGGTCATATCCCGCTATGGGGGCGGCAGGCACGAGCGGAAGGGACGGAAATGGCACCATCCGATGACGCAGGGCGCCCCTTGGTAGATCCCTCCGTACTTGACCGGCTGCGGGTCGAACTCGACGAGGACGAGGGCTATTGCAGCGTCTTCGTAGGGAACTTCATCGACTGCCTGCCACTCCGGATCGGCAAGCTGCGGCTGGCCTTGACCACCGGAGACCTGGATGGGGCCGTGGACGCGATCCTTAGCCTCAAAACATCGAGCCAGATGGTGGGCGCGGAACGGCTGGCGGGCCTGGCCATGGACCTTGAACGTTCAATCCGGGACGAGTCACCGAGTGCGGAACTTTCCGTTGCACTGCCGCAGCTTGCCGTCAACTACCTCCGGCCGATCAACCTGTGCAGCCGCCAGACCCTGCACAGGCTCCAGGCTCAGCGCCCGCCAGGCGCCAAACGGTAGCCCACGCCGCGGACCGTCTGCAGCCAGCGCGGTTGCTGCGGTGAATCACCGAGTTTCTTCCGGAGGTTGCCCATGTGCACCTCCACGGAACGTTCGTCCGCCTCGCTGATGTAACTTCCGACGTCGTAATCCTCGTCCCGGAGCCGACGCACCAAGTCCGATTTGGTCCGGACAGTCCGTCCCGCCTCGAGCAGGGCATACAGGAGTTCGAACTCGGTCCGGGTCAGGTTGAGCTCCTGGCCGTCCACGCTGACCGACCGTGAGGCGTAACTCAGCTCCAGCCCGTTGTGGTTGTAATGACCGTTTCCGCTGTCACTAACGGCGTCTGCCGTGCGATCAGAAACGGGAGCGCTCTCCCCCGCGTCCGGTACCGACCGGGGCCGGCGCATCATCGCCGCTATCCGCGCGCGGAGTTCGCGGGGGCGGAACGGCTTGGTGAGGTAGTCGTCTGCACCGGACTCGAGACCGATCAAAGTATCCAGTTCTTCAGCCCGTGCCGTGAGCATCACGATGTACGCATCCGAGAACTCGCGAATCTGGCGGGAGACCTCGAATCCGTCGATATCCGGCAACCCCAAATCGAGCGTTATGACGTCAGGTTTCAAGATCCTCGCAGCCTTAACCCCTTCAGAGCCGCTGCCAGCCACGGTGACGTCAAAACCCGCCTGCGTCAGGACCGCGCGGACCAACTCCCGGATATCCTGATCATCCTCGATGACCAGACCCACTCGTGCTTCACTCATACCAGCCCCTCAGCCCCCTCAGCCCCCTCTGCCAGCTTGACAACGTCAGAAGTATAGCCCGCTGCCGATATCCTGCTGGTATGCATTCCCCTATACTCCCACTTCAGGCCGCCGTTCATGAGTGAACCCGTAACGTGGGCCACGCGTCGCTTCAAGTTTTTCCGGCGGCCCTTCCATGAATACAGACTGACGGACAGGGTTGTCCTCAGCCAGACGCCGCTGTTCGTCACCTCCATCCTGACGGCATTGCTGATGTGGGCGTTTTTCCCGGGGACGATGGACAACCCGCTCTTCGTGGCCTTCCTCGTTTCCCAGCTGGCCATCATGGCTCTGGGTTACTTCGTGCCGTGGGACCGCCTGCCCTACACCAGCTTCCTGGTCATTCCGCTCCTGGACTTTGCCTCCATCGCCCTGGGCAGGGAGGGCGGGCAGGAGGGCCTGACCGGCATCGGTCTGTTGGCGGTTTTCCCCGTCATCTGGCTGTGCGCATCAGGCTTTTATCCGCGGGCCTCCCTGTGGTTGTCCTTCTTCGGGCCCCTAGCCATCATCTGGGTTCCGCTGCTGATTCGCGGGGATGTTTCGGGCCCCAGCTTGGCGAAATCCCTGCTCGTCCCCGTCATGATGCTGGGAATCGGCGTGTCAGTCAGTGTCCTGACCCTGAGCATGATGCGGCAGCAGCGCACCCTGGAGGAGAAGGACAAGCAGCTCCAGGCAAGCCTGCGCAGCACAAGGCAGCAGGAAGCCTTGCTCAACTCCGTTCTTGAAACTGTGCACCTGGGCGTCCTCGCCGTCGACGCTGACGGACACGACATCCTGATGAACCGGAAGCAGCGCGCCAACCACGAACTGGCCCGCCCGAAGGACATCGACGATCCGAACGAGTCCCAACTGCTGGTCTTCGCCGCAGACCGTACCACCCCAGTCCCGGTGGCGGAACGCCCCGTACGCCGGGCTGTCCTGGGCGAAACGTTCACCGACTACCTGGTCTGGCTGGGCGCCGGCAAGGAGCAGCGGGCCATCACCACCAGCGCCCGGGCCATGAAGGACCCCGACGGGACGTTCGCCGGCTCGGTGATCGTCTTCAGCGACGTGACCGACCTGGTGGACGCCCTGGCCGCCAAGGATGATTTCGTCGCCAGTGTCTCCCACGAGTTCAGGACTCCTCTGACCTCCATCCTGGGCTATGTGGAACTTCTCCTGGAAGACAATCCCGGCAACGACCAACTGGATCCACTGAACATCATCAAGCGCAATTCAGAAAGGCTTCTCACCTTGGTGTCCGATCTCCTGGCCACCAGGAACGGGCAACTGATCGTGACCCCCCACGCCGTGGACGTCGCGGAACTGGTGCGGGCCAGCGTGTCCGCCGCGATGCCCCGGGCTGACGCCTCCCGCGTGGCGCTGAAAGCCGATATACCAGCAAGGCTGGAGGCCCACGTGGACGGCCCCCGCATCTCCCAGGTGCTGGACAATCTTGTCTCGAACGCGATCAAATATTCGCCCGACGGCGGCAACGTCCTGGTGTCGTTGGAGCACGACGGCGGCCACGTCGCCTGCCGCGTCAGCGATACCGGCATGGGCATGAGCGCCGACGACCAGGCCCAGGTGTTCGCCAAGTTCTTCCGGACCAGCAACGTCCGCCGGACAGCCATTCCCGGCGTGGGCCTGGGCCTGCCCATCAGCAAGGCAATCGTGGAGGCCCACGGCGGAACCATCCAGGTGGAAAGCAAACTGGGCCAGGGCACCACCTTCACGTTCCGGGTGCCGGTTTAGCCTCCCGGCCTAGGCTGGGCCCACGCCCGCCGGGTTCCCTGGCCGAGCTTGCGAGGTTAGGGGGCGGGTGGGGACCACTTCGCCCCAGGACTGCCGCGCCAGGTCGCCCACAGCTGCCAGGATGTCCGACGGCGGCAGCGATAGATCCAGCGGAAACTCAACAATGTCGATGTCAGTGTTAAGGATCCGCCGCAGCTTCATCTCGCCCGCGCCTGCATAGACCAGCCAGGCGGTGGGCACGCCCAGGGCGGTGCAGTGGGCAAGCATCTGGTAGTGGTCGGCGGTCAGGGACGCGCCAAGGTCAGCGGCGGCCTTGTACTTCGTGTTGTAGGCCACTACCGGCCGGCCGCCCAAAAGGTGCACCGCATCCGGACGCACGGACAGCCTGTCGGAATCGTGGACAGCCTCGCTGAGGAGAGCGTTGTACTTCAGCCGCATTTCCCCCGGATACGCAGCCATCGCCTCGCGGAGCGCCGTGCCCACAAAATCCTCGAACACCTGGGCCATGTCCACCACAAACGAAGCCGTCTGCTGCTTCCCCTCCCCAGCCTCCGCGGAGGCATTCCGCAGGATCAGCTCAGCGAGGCGCAGCACTGACTGGTAGCGGACGTTCATCCTGCTGGGGGTCCACGGCGGCAGGGGCGCGCCGGCTGGAAGGCGGGTGACGGCGTCGAGCTTTCCCTTCAGCTGACGCAGGCGGCTCAGCACTTCCGGCCGGACGCGTGGAACCTGTCCCATCCGCTCCAGCGCGGCCCGCAGGATCCGGTTTTCGGCGATGTCCTCAGTGAATTCGTCATAGGACACTTCCAGCGGCACCAGCATGCCGGGGCGGCGCGAGATCTGGTCGGAAATCCGGATGCGTCCCTTGACCGTGCGGAGGGACTCGTCAACGGTGAGGTAGCCCTGCAAGGCTCCTCGGCCAAGCGCACGCTCCGCCATTTGGGCGAGGGATTCGGCCAGCGCGCTCCAGAGTTCGCGGTCCTCGGTGGCCGCCACAGAATCGGCCCGGAAGCCCTGATTGCCGGCATAGCTGAGGAGGAACAGGAGCCTGCTCAGCCCCAGCCGGTCCTTGGGGCGCACATCCAGCTGCAGCGTGGCCGTGCGGACCGACCCCACCTTGCCAGCGGGCTCGATCCGGTACAAGCCCATGCCCATCGGGGACGCCTTGGCCAGCCCGCTGGCGTTCACGAAGGCCGCGCTGGCGGCATCCAGGCGTTCCACGGCGCCTTTGGACAGCTCGTCGAGGACCAGATGGCGAGCCGCCTGGCCGCGGCCGTGCAGCGCGGCACCGCTGTGCCCCACGCCACCCAACGCTGCGCCACCCTGAACGGCCCCTCCTGACGCGGCGCCGCCGTGCACCGGAGTGTGGGTCGGCTTAGCTGGTAACAAGGCGTCCCAGCAGCTGCTCCAGCCCGAACCGCTCCTCCAGCTGCGCCCGGGTCAGCTGGCCGTGGTAGTGCTCCTCAAGCAGCGGCATCAGCTCGTATTTCCAGATCCGGCGCAGCCCCGACGGAGTCTGGGCGGCCGTCTTCATGAAGTACGACGGGCCGATCATCAGGTCCCGGTCCCACTCGTCGATCGCCGCATTCAGGGCGTCCAGCAGCAGCGCCGGCGTGGTGTCCAGGTCCCGCGCCTGCAGGAACCGCAGCAGCGACCCCCTCACAGGCTCCGTCTGCGGGTGCAGCTCGATGAACGCGAACCGGCGCCGGATGGCGGCATCCATCATGGCGATGGACCGGTCCGCGGTGTTCATGGTGCCGATGATGTACAGGTTGTCGGGCAGCGTAAACGGCTCGTTGGGGCTGTACTGCAGGTAGATCCGGTCGTCACGGTATTCCAGCAGGAAGTACAGCTCGCCGAACACCTTGGCCAGGTTGGCGCGGTTCATTTCATCGATGATCAGGAAATAGGGCTTCTTTTCGTTCCCGGGCTTCGCGGCTTCCTCGGCCAGCCGGCGCAGCGGCCCCGCCACGAGCTTGAAGGCCACCTGGCCCTCGTCCGTCTTGTCCGGCCGGTAGCCCTCGAAAAAGTCCTCATACGCGTACGACGGGTGGAACTGCACCAGCTTCACCCGCTCGTCCGTGCTGTCCTGGGCCAGTTCCGCCGCGAGATGCTTGGCCAGGTACGTCTTGCCCGTTCCGGGCGGCCCGTACAGGACCAGCTGGCGGTTCTCCTCCAGCAGTTCCGCGATCTCCTGCAGCGGCTCCAGGTCCATGTGCAGCGAATCCGCGAAGTCGCGGTTCAGCGGGCGGAAGCCCTCCTGCACAGGGGGCACGACGGCGTCAGGCGCGTCGGCGTCGTCGTCCTCCGGTTCCGCCTCGGCCGGCACGAGCGCCTGGAGCGCCTGCACCACCCTGGTCACGTCAACAACGATCCCCGAGGTGGCCAGCTGGCGCTGGACGTGGCGGGGCAGGTCCGCGGTGGCGTGGCCGTCGTCGTCCAGCCAGCGCACCTTGCGCCGCAGGCGGCGGTTGTCATCGTTGTGCTCGGGCTCGCCCAGCACCACGCCCAGCCGCACGGTGCCGGCGTGCTGGAACAGCACCAGGTCGCCCGGCTTCATGACGGTGAGGAAGGCGAACACCGCCGTTTTGGTGTCCTCCCGCTCCACGTAGCCGAGATGCTTGTAGTCCTCGTCCACGGCGTGCTGGACCAGCCCCGCGGTCACGCCGGGGTCCAGGTGGCGGAGATGTTCGACGTCGAGCGTCACCTTCTCCTCGTCCTGCCACGCGGTGAGGAGGTCAGTGTTGTCGCTGTGGGTACGCAGCAGCCACGCGCGGCGGCCGGGGTCCCCCACTTTGCGCCACTGGCTGACCAGCTGGCGGGCGTACCAGTCGATGCGCTGGCCCGCCTGTTCATCCAGGTGCAGGCGGATCCGGTTAATGTCCGCGGTGATTTCCTCGTCGGAATCGCCCTTGGCCCCGCCCACCAGCGAGGCGAAGGCGTCGCGGATTTCCTGCCGCTCCACGTCCGCCACTACCGGCTCGAAGTAGCTGGGCCAGGCCAGGTACTCGATGCTGCGGCGGATGGCGGGCTGGTCCCCCGGGGTGCCCGCGGCGAGCTCGTGGAACTTGAGCGGGTCCTTCAGCGCCTTGGCGATGGCCGCCGGAACCTGCTGGTCCACATGCTGCACAAACCGGCAGAGCCACTTGAGGTGGTCCCAGATGGTCCAGTTGAATTCGGCGGTGCGGTCCCTGATCACGCCGTGGTCCGTCATCCCCTTGTAGAGTTCCTCGGGCAGCTCCAGCGGCGGCTCCGGCGCTGTCTCCAGCCAGGACGCGGCCTCCGCCACCCGGGCGCGCTTGACCTTCAGCGACTTGACCTCGTGCGCCAGGGGCAGTGACTGCAGGAAGAGCAGCTCCACGGCCAACTGCTTGGCCTCCCGGGAGGCGTCCTCGAGGTTCTGCCGGAGGTTGGTCATCATGGGCGCCTTGGCGTCCGCGGCTCCCCGGTCCAGGCGCTCCAGCAGCTCCGCCGCGGCCTCCGCTGTCCAGGTCAGGGTCTTCCCGTCCAGGGCCGACGGCTTGCCCTGCATGCCCGGACCCAGCACAAACCAGGCCGCGTCCTCGATCTCCTTTGAGACACCGAGGGCGCGGTGCATGGCAGTCTTGGGATTTGGGGTCATGGGTTCAAATTTACAGGCTCAAACTGGGTGCCTGCTCCGAAGACCCTGACGGTGTGCAGATCCGAGGCCTGCTACTTAACTGCCCCGAGCCCGGCTCCGGGCCGCTTGCGCCCCAGAATGAAGTAGCCCATCGGCCCAATGAAATTGATCAGGGCGGCCACCCGCCAGGCCGCCTTCGGCCCGTTGATTTGCGCCGCGGGACGCTTGGAGATGTCACGCTGGGCGGCCAGCATCAGCGCCACCTGCCCTATACCGATGACCACGAATCCCGTCCGTGCCGCCGGTGACATCTCTTTCCAGGTCTTTTTGTTTTTCTTGGCCATGGTCAACGCTCTCCTTAGTGGGTATTTCCAGTTTCCGGTGTGCGCCGTGCCTGCGCAACGGGTGTGCAGGCACGGCGCCGTACGGTTCAAAACGTGAACGGCTCAAACGGTGAACGGCGCCAGCCGCTCCTTCTGCTCCGGCGTCAGGCGCAGGACGCGGCCGGAAGCCTCGTCCACAAACGCCAGATGGCTGCTGGCCCGGACGCACTCCTCCCGGGTGATCGGGTCCTGCACCACGTAGTGGATGTCGAAGCTGGCGCCCTTCACCGCGCCGATCCACACCTGGACCACAGCCGGGACGTTGCGGTATTCCAACGTCCTGACGTAGCGGATCTTGTGGTCCACCACCAGCGCCAGGGTTCCCTCCGGAACGTCGTTGAAGAGCGACACTTCCGGTTCGATGCCGGGCAGGCCGGCACCCCGGGGAGGCCCGAACGCTGCGATACGGGCCTCCTCGAGCATCCTGACAATCTGGACGTTGTTGATGTGCCCGTAAGCGTCCATGTCGCCCCAGCGCATCGGGACCAGGACCTCGATGCGCCGGGACTCCGGAGTGCTTGGACCGCGGCCGGACGTGTTCTCAGACGCGTGGTCGGTACCCAGCGCGCTCAGCTGTGGACCGCCGTCGAATCGTCCACAACGGTTTCCTCAACATCGGAACCAGCGAACTGGGACATGTACAGCCGGTAGTAGGCACCCTCAGCCGCCAGCAGCGTCTTGTGGTTGCCCTGCTCCACGATCTTGCCGTTCTCCATCACCAGGATGGTGTCGGCGTCCCGGATGGTGGAGAGCCGGTGGGCGATCACAAAGCTGGTGCGGTCCGTCCGCAGCGCCGCCATGGCCTTCTGGACCAGCAGCTCGGTGCGGGTGTCCACGGAGCTGGTGGCCTCGTCCAGGATGAGCAGCGACGGGTTGGCCACAAATGCGCGGGCGATGGTGATGAGCTGCTTTTCACCGGCGCTGACGTTGTTGCCTTCTTCATCGATCACGGTGTCGTAGCCCTCCGGCAGGGCGCGCACAAAGCGGTCCACGAAGGTGGCCTTGGCGGCTGCCATGACCTGCTCCTCGGTGGCGTCCAGGTTGCCGTACCGGATGTTGTCGAAAATGGACCCGCCAAACAGCCACGCGTCCTGGAGCACCATGCCCACCTTGGACCGCAGCTCGGAGCGGCTCAGGTGCGTGACATCCACGCCGTCCAGGGTGATGGACCCGGAGTTGAGCTCGTAGAAGCGCATCACGAGGTTCACCAGGGTGGTTTTGCCGGCCCCCGTGGGACCCACGATTGCCACGGTGTGCCCCGGTTCCGCCGTGAAGGACAGGTTTTCGATCAGCGGCCTGTCCTCCGTGTAACTGAACGTGACGTCGTTGAACTCCACATGCCCGTCGGTCTTGGCCGGCAGGTGCTCGGTGGCGGTCTCGGAGTCCTGCTCATCGGCGTCGAGGAATTCAAAGACCCGCTCCGAGGACGCGACGCCGGACTGCAGCATGTTGGCCATGCCGGCCATCTGGCCCAGCGGCTGCGTGAACTCTCGCGAGTACTGGATGAACGCGGTGGCGTCGCCGAGGGACATCGAGCCGGAGGCCACCCGGAGGCCACCCACGACGGCGATGCCCACATAGCTGAGGTAGGAAACGAACTGCATGACGGGGAAGATCATGCCGGAGACGAACTGGGCTCCGAAGCTGGCCTTGTAGAGGGCTTCGTTCCGCTCTTCGAAGCGTTCCAGCATGTCAGCGTCACGGCCGAAGACCCGCACAAGGTCGTGCCCGGAGAAGGATTCCTCGATCTGGCCGTTCAGCTCCCCCGTGTTCTTCCATTGGGCGGCAAAGAGCTTCTGGCTGCGCGAGCCGATCATGCCGGCAGCCACGCCGGACAGCGGCAGCGCCACGAGGGCGATGAGGGCCAGCTGCCAGGAGACGATGAACATCATGATGACGATGCCGATGACCGTCAGCAGCGAGCTGATCAGCTGTGCGAACGCCTGCTGCAGCGCCTGCTGGACGTTGTCGACGTCGTTCGTCACCCGGGAGAGGACGTCGCCGCGCTGGCGGGTGTCGAAGTAGTTCAGCGGGAGCCGGTTCAACTTCTTTTCGGTGTCGTCCCGGAGCCGGCGGATCACCTTCATGACAATGCGGTTCAGCACGTAGCCCTGCAGCCAGAGGAAGATGTTGGCCACAAAGTACATCAGCAGCACGATGGCGATCAGGACCGAGAGTTTCTGGAAGTTGATCCCGGTGCCGGGAACCAGCTCCATCCGCGAGACCATGTCCGCGAAGTTATCCTGGCCCTGCTGCCGCAGGCCTTCCACGAACTGTTCCTTGCTGGCGCCAGCGGGGAGCTGTTTGCCCACTACGCCGCCGAAGATAACGTCCATGGCCTGGCCCAGGATCTTGGGGGCGATGACGTTCAGGACTACCGAGACCACCACCAGGGCCACCACCGCGTAGATGCCCACAGCTTCAGGCTTCAGAAGACCCAGCAACCTTTTGGCAGACGGCCAGAAGTGCTCGGCCTTCTTGGCGGGCATGCCGCCGAACATGTCGCCGTCGGCCTCGGAGGGCTTGTATTCCTCCTCGAAGAAATCGTCGTCCTCCAGGAGGTCTTCCGGAGTTACGGAATCCGGGTTCGTTTCGGTGGTCGAGCCTGTCGTTTCAGTGGTCGAGCCTGTCGTTTCGGTGGTCGAGCCTGTCGTTTCGGTGGTCGAGCCTGTCGAGACCTTCTTGGCGGCGCTCATGCCATTTCCTCCACGCTCAGCTGGGATTCAACAATTTCCTGGTAGGTGGGTGAGGTTTCCAGGAGTTCCTCATGCGTTCCGCGGTCCACGATCCGGCCGTTGTCCAGGACCAGGATCTGGTCTGCGTCGGTGATGGTGGAGATCCGTTGGGCCACGATGATGACCGTGGCGTCGGCGGTGGTCTGTTTCAGGGCGGCGCGAAGCCTGGCATCGGTTGCGACGTCCAGCGCCGAGAACGAATCGTCAAAGAGGTAGACCTTGGGTTTGGTGATCAACGCCCGGGCGATGCAGAGCCGCTGCCGCTGGCCGCCGGAGACGTTGGTGCCGCCCTGCGCGATGCGGGCGTTCAGTCCGTTCTTCTTCTCGCGGACAAAGCCCTCGCCCTGGGCGATCTGCAGCGCGTCCCAGAGTTCCTGGTCCGTGGCCTCGGTTTTGCCGAAGCGCAGGTTGTGCTCGATGGTGCCCGAGAAGAGGTATGGCCGCTGCGGGACCAGGGCCACGCGCTTGGTGATCTCGGCGCGGTCCAGGTTGCTGACGGAGACGCCGTCCAGGAGGACTTCGCCCTCGGCGATGTCGTACAGGCGCGGCAGCAGGGCCAGCAGCGAGGTTTTGCCTGCACCGGTGGAACCGATGATGGCAACGGTCTCCCCCGGTTTGGCGGTGAAGCTGATGTTGCTCAGCACCGGCGTCTCGGCACCGGGGTAGGCAAAGGTGACGTTCCGGTATTCCACTACCCCGGCCAGCGTGGCGGGAGTCTCAGGACGTTCGGGATCGTGAATGGAGGGTTCGACGTCGAGCACTTCACCGATGCGGTCCGCGCAGACGGAGGCGCGCGGGATCATCATGGCCATAAACGTGCCCATCATGACGGCGATCAGGATCTGGAGCAGGTACTGCAGGAAGGCGGTCAGGGCGCCCACCTGCATTTCGCCCGAATCCACGCGCTGGCCGCCGAACCA
Organism: Arthrobacter sp. 4R501; assembly: GCF_002929755.1. NCBI lineage: Bacteria > Bacillati > Actinomycetota > Actinomycetes > Micrococcales > Micrococcaceae > Arthrobacter > Arthrobacter sp. 4R501. The sequence continues at coordinate 18,914 of NZ_PJIW01000015.1, forward strand.
CAGCACCGCGGCCGTGGACAGGTGCAGGATCATGCCGATGGCCGGGAACATCAGGACAAACAGGGCCCCGATTTTCAGGGAGACGTCCGTCAGGTCCTTGTTGGCAACGCCGAAACGCTCGGTTTCATAGGGTTCGCGGACAAAGGCGCGGACTACGCGGATGCCGATGATCTGCTCGCGAAGAACGGCGTTGATGCGGTCGATCTTCTTCTGCATGGAACGGAACAGGGGCATAAGCCGGACCACCAGGTAGCCCACCACCACGATCAGCACGGGCACGGAGACCCAGACCAGCCACGACAGGCTGATGTCCTCGCGCAGCGCCATGATGATGCCGCCGATGCACATGATGGGGGTGGCCACCATGAAATTCAGTCCCATCAGCACGAGCATCTGGACCTGCTGGACGTCGTTGGTGCCGCGGGTGATGAGGGTGGGGGCGCCGAACGTGTTCACGTCCTTGGCGGAGAAGCTGGTGACCTTGCGGAACACCCCTCGGCGCAGATCGCGGCCCACGGCCATGGCCGTTCTTGAGCCGTAGTAGACGCCGGCGATGGCAGTGCCCACCTGGACAATGGCCACCACCAGCATCACGGACCCGGTCCGCCAAATGAAATCCGTATCCCCGCGGGAAACGCCTTCGTCGATGATCTGGGCATTAAGGCTGGGAAGGTAGAGCGCTGCGATCGTGGACGCCAGTTGGAACACAACGACGGCCACGATGTATGGCATGTACGGTTTGGAGTAGCGCCGAATGAGGGTGAGAAGCATGCCCGTGAATCCTTAGGACGAGAGCGCGAAATGATGAGGATAAGTAGTAACAGACGGGGCTGACATTTCTCAGCCTACCCACTCTACGAAATCCGTTGCCCGGGCGAAACATCGACGGTAAAGATCATCCGATCGGCGTACTCCCCCACGCGGTTCCACGGCCACCCACCTGCGCGAACGGGCACTTGCGGTCCCGGATCGCGGGGGCCTCAAGTGTCCGTTCGCGCCTCTGTCAGTAGCCGTGCTGAGGTCAGCGGCTCGCGGAGGCGAGTTCCGGCGTCGTGCTTTCAGCTTTGGCGCTTTCTGCGGCGCTTTCCCCCGCGTCGGTCCCCGCCCCTGGCTGCGCCTCCGGCTGGATGTCAACGGTGCGCCGCAGCGGGCGCTCCTTGATGAACAGGACCGAGATCAGGGCTATCACCGCAACGCCGGCGGAGATCAAGAAGACCTCGGCGGTGGCGTCTCCGTAGGCGGCGCGCATGATCTCGCGGACCGGTGCGGGCATGTCAACGAGGTCCATGCTGGCTCCGGCCGACCCGCCCTCCACCGGGATGCCGGCCGCAGCCAGGCCTTGGGCGGCGAGTTCGCTGACCCGGCTGCTGAGGACGGCGCCGAGCACGGACACACCGATCGCGCCGCCCACCGAACGGAAGAAGGCCACAGACGCGCTGGCCGAGCCGATATCGGACGCCCGGACGGTGTTCTGCACCGCCAGGACCAGGTTCTGCATCAGCATGCCGAGGCCCACCCCGAGGATTGCCGTGAAGATCCCGGCCTGCCACAGTTCGGTGGTGTGGTCCATCGTGCCGGCCAGGCCGAGGCCGCCGATCAGCAGGATGGACCCGCCGATCAAGTAGCCCTTCCACTTGCCGGTGCGGCTGATGAGCAGACCGGAAACGACGGAGCCGGTCAGGTTGCCGGCGATCATCGGCAGCGTCAGGAGCCCGGCTTCGGTAGGCGTGGCGCCGCGGGCCACCTGGAAGTACTGGCCAAGGAAGGTGGTTGAACCGAACATCGCGATGCCCACGGCCACTGAGGCGATGACGGCCAACGCGGTGGTGCGTTCGGAGATGATCTTCAGCGGGATGATGGGCTGCTCCACCTTGGACTCCACCAGCACCAGCAGGGCCAACAAAACCACACCGCCACCCACCATGGCGGCCGACTGCCAGGAAACCCAGTCGTAGTAGGCAGGGTTTCCGGCGAAGGAAACCCAGATCAGGAGCAGGCTGACACCGGAGGTCAGCAGGATGGAGCCAAGCCCGTCGATCTTGACGTGGCGTTTGATGTGCTCGATTTTCAGGGTGATCTGGAGCAGGATAAGCGCGACGACGGCGAGCGGCACGCAGATGAAGAACGTCCAGCGCCAGCCCAGCGGGCTGTCCACGATGAATCCGCCGAGCAGCGGACCGCCGGCAGTGCCCACTGCCATCACTGCGCCCATGTAGCCGGAGTATTTGCCGCGGTCCCGGGGCGGGATCATGGTGCCAATGATGGCCTGCGCCAATGCAGTGAGCCCGCCCATGGCCACGCCCTGGATAACGCGGGCGGTGAGAAGCAGCGGGATGGTCTCGGAGAGTCCGGCCATGACCGAGCCGGCCACAAAGATGAGAATGCTCAGCTGGACCAGGAGCTTCTTGTTGAAGAGGTCGGACAGCTTGCCCCAGATTGGGGTGGTGACGGCGTTGGCCAGCAGCGCGGCGGTGATCACCCAGGCGAAGTCGGTCTGGGTGCCGTGCAGATCGGACATGATGGTGGGCAACGCGTTGGCCACGATGGTGCTGCTGAGGATGGCGGTGAAGAACGCCGCGAGGAGCCCGGTCAGGGCTTCCATAATCTGGCGGTGGGTCATCGCCAAGGGCGGCGCGGCGGGTTGGCTCGACATATCAGTGCTCCTGGAGGGTCTGGGTTGCGGCGGCTGGTGGCGCGGTTGAAAGTGCCGGGACTGCATGTGCCCGGGCTGAATGCTTGAGGGACTCCGAGAGTTTTGTCAGGATCCGTGCCGTGTCTTCGGCATCCTCCTGGCTCCAGTCGCTGAGGTAATCCTGCAGCGTGGCCGTGCGGCGCTCTTCGATCTTCCGGAGTCTGTCAGCGCCGGCCGGCGACAGGGCAACCAGCTGGGCGCGGCCGTCGTCGGGATCCTGCCGCCGGATGACGTAACCCTGCTCTTCAAGGTCCGCGATGTGGCGGCTGAGGACGGGGGCGCTGACGCCAAGCCGCTCCGCCAGCTGGGTGGCGCGGGATTCCCCCTCCCCCACGAACCTGAGCACGCCCTGCAGCGCAACCCCGGTGTCCTGTCCGCGGAAGCTCGCCGCGGCGACGCATCGGACCACCCGTTGGAGGTCGAAGATGCGGTAGACAAGGTCCGCTGCGGTGTCCGGGGCGACTGCCATGGTTGAGCTCCTCTATTGTTTGCCTAAGGCAACTATATACATAAATGGTTGCTTTGGGAAACTAAAGAAGAGATGACCGGGATCACTGGCCTTAAACGCCAAGCGCGAACCGGCAGCTAATACCCTCAAATTTGCTTGGGAGGGTATTAGCTGCCAGTTCGCGCGTGCTTTGGTGCTGGGTGTTCAGTCGTCCAGGTGGGTGGGGCCGAACATCTTGAGCAGGGTTTCGACGACGACGACGTTGGGTCCGTCCGCCGCGAAGCCCGCCTTGAGCGCGTCCCCGACGTCCTCGGGGGCCACTCGCGTGGCCGGCACACCGAATGCTTCGGCGAGCTTGACGAAGTCGGGACGCGCAAGCTCGGTGGCCGTGGCCTTGCCGAACGCGCCCACCATGTATTCGCGCAGGATGCCGTAGCCGCCGTCGTCCACGATCAGCCAGGTGACCGGGATGTTGTGCTGCTTGGCGGTGGCGAGTTCGGAGATGGAGTACATGGATGAACCGTCACCGGACACCGCTAGGACCCGGCCGGGTTTGCCGACTGTTTCCAGCCCGACGGCGCCGCCGATGGCTGCCGGGAAGCCGTAGCCCAGGCCGCCGGCACCCTGTGCGGAGTGGAACTGGCCCTGCCGGGCATCCCAGCAGCTCCAGCCCCAGTACGCGGAAATGGTCATGTCCCAGAAGGTCTGCATGTCCGCGGGGACGGCTTCCCGGATGTCGGACATGAACTTCAGCTCTTTGCCCAGGTCCTGGGATTCCAGCCTTGCCTTGACCTTGGCGAGCGAGTCCTTCACCAGGTCCTCCGGGGCGGTCCCGTGCCAGCTGCGGGTGGTGGCGACGGGCGCCACAAGGGCATCGTCGAGGGCGGCGAGCGCCTGGCCGGCGTCGGCACGGATACCCAGGCCGGGGCTGTTCGATTCGAGGACGCGCGGCTCGGCGTCAATCTGGATGATGCGGCCGCGGGGCGCGAACGTGAAGTAGTTGGACGTGACTTCCCCGAGGGAGGAGCCAATGACAATCAGGACGTCGGCATCCTCCAGGAGGTCCGTCATGTGCCGGTCCTCGATCCAGGACTGAAGCGAGAGCTCATGGGTCCAAGGGAAGGCGCCGTTGCCGCCAGGTGTGCAGATGACCGGCGCCCGCAGCTTTTCGGCAATCGAGAGCAGCGATTTTTCGGCCCGGCCACGCCGGGTACCGCCACCGGCGATGATGGCGGGACGTTCCGCCGTCGACAGCCATTTCACTGCTTCCCGGACCAGCTCCACGCGGGGCGGGTTGTCCGCTGCTTCGGCGAGCGCGTCCTCCACCGGGGGCACCATGATGGGATCCAGGAGAACGTTCTGCGGGATTTCCAGCCAGACCGGGCCCTGCGGCGAGGAGATGGCTTCAGTCCAGGCATCCTGGATGGCCGACGGAATACCGGACGCGTGCTGGATCAGGCGCTGGCTCTTGGTGACGTTCGCGGCCGAGGCCTTCTGGTCATCGAGCTGGTGGAGCATGCCCTTGCGGCGGGCGCCGAGTCCCTCGAGCGGGATCTGGCTGGCCACCACCACCATGGGCACACCCGTCGCGTAGGCCTCCTGCAGGCCGGCCAGGGACGTCAGTGCGCCGGGTCCGGTGGACAGGAACAGCACACCCACCTCACCGGTGGCGCGGGAATACCCGTCCGCGGCGAAGGCGCTGTTGTTCTCCACGCGGGAGGACACAAAGTGCAGATTGCCGCGGCCCATGGCGTCAAACAGGCCGAGGGCATGCTGGCCCGGAATGCCGAAGACGGTCTTGGCGCCGAGCGCTTCCAGGGTTTCGACGACGAGGTCCCCGCCGTTGCGCTGGCTGGTCCCCCTGGTCGGGGCCGCTGTGCCCGGATCGAAATCAATCATGGTGGTGGCTACTCCTTGGTTCCGACGGCGAAACCGGCAGGTTGGCGGGCTTCTTGGCCGAGAGCCTGGGCGGCGTACCCGTTGGCTGCCCCGAACCGGTCACCTTCAACAGCATTGTCCGCCATCAGTGTGATCAGTTCATAGGCCACATGGCTGGCTGCGACGCCGGTGATTTCGGCGTGGTCGTAGGCGGGAGCAACCTCGACGACGTCGGCGCCCACCAGGTTCATGCCGCGGAAGCCGCGGATGATCTCCAGGAGTTCGCGGCTGGTGATGCCGCCGGCTTCGGGGGTTCCGGTGCCCGGGGCGTGGGCGGGGTCCAGGACGTCGATGTCCACGGAAATGTAGAGGGGGCGGTTGCCGATCCGGTCGCGGACCTTGGCCACGGTCTCCAGGACGCCCTGGTAGTAGACGTCAGCGGAGGTGACGATGCCGAACCCGAAGCGGTGGTCGTCGTCGAGATCCTTTTTACCGTAGAGCGGGCCGCGGGTGCCGATGTGGCTGATCGCTTCCGTGTCCAGGATGCCTTCTTCAACGGCCCGGCGGAACGGGGTGCCGTGGGTGTACTCGGCGCCGAAGTAGGTGTCCCAGGTGTCAAGGTGGGCGTCAAAGTGCAGCATGGCGATGGGTCCGCCGGCCCGCTCGGCAGCCGCGCGGAGCAGCGGCAGCGCGATGGTGTGGTCCCCGCCGAGCGTCACCAGCTTGCTGCCGGCCGCGGTGAGGTCCAGGGCGTTCTGCTGGATGGTTTCGATGGCTTCGTTGATGTTGAACGGGTTGACCGCCATGTCGCCGGCGTCAGCCACCTGGATGTTTTCGAACGGGCTGACGTCCCAGGCGGGGTTGTAGGGCCGGAGCAGTCGGCTGGCCTCGCGGACGTGGTTGGCGCCGAACCGTGCGCCGGGGCGGTACGAAACACCCGAGTCGAAGGGCACTCCCACCACCGTCACGTCAGCCTTGGCCACCTGGTCCAGGCGCGGCAGGCGGGCGTAGGTTGCGGCGCCGGCATAGCGCGGGATACGGGATGAATCGATGGGGCCAAGGTTGCCGTTGGCTTCGATGCGCAGCTCTTCCATGGGGAAGCTCTCCTTCGAGGATTGATCGGCTGGTGTGATACCCATCATAGCCTGAAGTTTTCTTATGCGCATCAAGTGTTTACAAGAACCACCCTCACCGCCGCTCCTCAACCTTGTGGAACTGAGAACAGGGCAGAGACCGGTGATCGCGTCCCAAAGTTGATGTCGAAGGACGGAATCTTCCTCGCGAAGAGCGGGAACACCGGACCGCCGATGCGTTCGGACATTTCGAACCGGGTCTGTCCAGGGCCAGTCTCCGCCAGCGTGTAGACGCGGGTTCCCAAGGCATCGCTCCATGCCAGCCGTTGCGTCGGCGAGAATTCCTTGATTTTCAGGGTGACTCTGAGGGGTGCCGGGGGTCCGCCGCTGTGTGGCGGCGGACACGCTGCGGGATGTGAATAGAAGGGCTGCAGCTACATGCCGGGGATCTGCTGGGCCTCGTGGACCTCGATTTCGCTGCCCGGCATGTTCAGGTGCGGGTGCTGCTTGGCGAGTTCCAGGGCTGCCTCAGCAGTCTCGGCTTCGATGAGGCTGTATCCGGAGACCTCGAGCTGGCTCGGCGCGGTGGCTCCGCCGGGCGAAACGCGGACGCCGTTGGCCAAAGGGGTTCCGAAGTCGATCAGCCCGTGGCCCACTTTGGCCCCCCAGGCGTTCCAGTCCCCCATGGCGGCTTCCATGTCTTCCGGTGCCGGCGGCGCGGCCTCGGCGGGTGTCATCGGGGAGTGGTAGATGAAGAGAAACTTGGACATTTTCGTTCCTTCTTTCGTGATTGTTGTTTTGTTGTTGCGGCGGCGAAACGATCAGGCGGTGACAGTCCGCCCGGTGAACGCAATGAGTCGCTCGAGGCTGCCAGCGGTCTCCGCGACAGGCTGGGCGGGCGCGAAGCTGCCGCCGGAGCGGACCTGCTCGGAGATGGTCACCACGGCCAGGCCCTCTACATAATCCGTAACGACGTCGGACACTGCCAGGTCCTGGCCGCTTGCCTTCGCGAAGTCCCACGCGTGGACCAGCAGCTCGAGGTTCAGGATGCTGGCCACCATGGTGGCGGGGAGTTTGGCGAAACCCATGTCGATGGTGCCGTCAACGCCTCGGCGGGCGAACGCTTCCAGCGTGGGCTGGGCAAGTTCGGCGATGCGGACTTCGGGAGTCGCATCGGCGCGGTCCGTAACGTCGACACCCAGGGCGGTGCCGATGTTCTTCAGCGACCCCGCCAGGTGCCCAAGGAGTTCACGGGCAGTGAAGTCCTCGCACGGCGTCGGCTTTTCCCGGTCTTCCGGGGTGAGCTTACGCAGGACCCCCAGGAGGACTGCCAGCGACGCGTCGGCGGCGATGAGGTGGTCGATGGGGTCCGGGGCAGCGGACCATTCGTCCGGGCCGGCACCGGAATCCGACGACGCCTCCGCGACCAGGCGTCCCAGGAAGTGGTTCCAGCCTTCGGCGTGTGCCGTGGACTGTTCGGGTGTGAGGCCCTCGTGCACCAGTCGAAGCGACGTGCCGCCTTCGACGGGCTCCAGCGTAATGGTGACCGTGGACGCGCCGGGCGGCAGGTCCGTGGCGGACTCCCAGCCCCAGGTGAACACGATTCGCTTGCCCGGCTCGATTTCCTGGAACGTCCCGGCGGCGTGGTGACCCGGGATGATGGTCCAGCGGTACTCGCCGCCGACGCGAAGGTCCACCCGGGCGGCGACCGTCTTCCAGCGGCGCAGGCGTTCCGGCTGCGTGATCAGGGCGAAGGCCTCGTCAGCGCCGACGGGAAGGTGGATGGTTTTATCGAAGCTCATCTGAGCGGTCCTTTGTCTTGGAATGAAGTATTTAGCGGGGTGGTGCAGGGTTGCCTGAACCGTGCCGGCCTGCTGCCTGCGCGGCGGCGTCCGCGGCCAGCAGATCCAGCTCGTCGGTCCAGAACTGCTCGACCAGCGCACGGAGCCGGCCCATGCCCTCGGGGTCGAGCCGGTAATACCTGTTCCGCCCTTCCTTGCGCGCAACTACCAGGCCTGCCTGTTCCAGCAGCAGCAGGTGCTGGGAGACTGCCGAGCGGCTGATCGTGAAGTGGGCGGCCAACTCCCCCACAGCCTGTTCATGACCTGCCAGGAGACGCAGCAACCTCCGCCGGTTCGGCTCCGCAGCGATCTCCAAGGCATCCAACACACTTAATACGTTAGTATCAGCTAACGTATCCGACAAGCCCCGGCGACCGAAAGAGGCCCGCGACTTTTGTCGATCCCTGAACTGCGATTGGAACGGGCAGCGGCGAAACTCTTCCACCGGGTGAAGCATCGCAAGCGCTTGCGAAATTCTTTAAATGCAGCTAATTTTATTCCCATGCCTTCTTCCGTAGAAACCGTCGCCGAACGTGCTGGCGTCTCAGTGTCTACGGTTTCCCGCGCCCTTCGCGATATTCCTGGCATTTCGGTCGAGACTCGCAAGCGCGTGCAAAGGATTGCCTTGGAGTTGGGCTATGTTCCTTCCTTGGCCGGATCCCGTCTTGCCACCGGAAAGACGCGAACGGTGGCGATTCTGACCCCCAGCCTGTCAAAATGGTTCTTTGGCCAGGTCCTGAGCTCTGCAGGCAACGTGCTGCGCGAGGCAGGGTATGACGTCCTTCTCTACGAACTGGCTGACCCGGGGTCCCGTGATCGATTCTTCGCCGGGCCCGGGCTGGCCGGCCGCGCTGATGGTGTCCTCATCCTCGCCCTGCAGCCCAGTCCGCAAGAACTGGCGGCGCTGGACAGGCAGGGACTGCCGATCGCGGTTCTGGGGTCCAATCAGCCGGGGCTTGCCGGCGTAAGCGTGGAGGACAGGGCTGCCGGCCTGTCGGCGGTGCGTCACCTGCTGAACCTGGGACATGAACAGATCGGCTTCATCGGAATCCAGGAACAGGTCGGCAGCACGCTAGGCGGTGTTCCACCCGCGCAACGGCACCTCGGCTACCGCGATGCCCTTGCGGAGGCCGGACTCGAGCCGGATCCCGGCAATGAAGTCTTCGACGAGAACACCGTATCCGGAGGGTCAGCCGCCATGGCCAAACTCCTGTGCGCGGGCAACCCACCCACTGCAGTGTTTGTTGCCTCCGACGAAATGGCCTTCGGCGCTCTGCGCTCACTGCGCGATGCGGGAATCAGCATCCCTGATGATGTGTCAGTGATCGGATTCGACAACCACGAACTCGCCGAACTTCTTGACCTGACCACCATGGACCACTCCGTCGCGCGGCAGGGCAGCGAGGCCGCACGACTCCTGCTCGCCAACCTCCAAGCTACCAACCTCCAAGCTACCGACCCTGCGGCCCCTGCGGCTGGCTCGGTGACCATCACGGCCACGCTGGTCGTCCGAGCCAGCACGGCGCCGCCGCGGCCGCTGCGCAGCAAAAACAAGCTCCAGCGGCACCGCGGATAGCAAACCCACAATCGAAGGAACTCCACATGGAATACCGCAAACTCGGCTCATCCGGCATGTACATCAGCGAACTCGCCTACGGCAACTGGGTCACCCATGGAGAGCAGATCGACCAGGAAGCCGCCACGGCCTGCGTCCGCCAGGCACTGGACTTGGGCATCACTACTTTCGACACAGCCGACGCCTATGCAGGAACCAAGGCGGAGACGGCCCTTGGGGAAGCACTCAAGGGGGTGCGCCGCGAGGGCTTGGAGATTTTCACCAAGGTTTACTTCCCCACCGGTGAAGGCAAGAATGATCGCGGACTGTCCCGCAAGCACGTGATGGAGTCCATCAACGGCTCCCTGCAACGCCTCCAGACCGACTATGTGGACCTCTACCAGGCCCACCGCTATGACTATGAAACGCCCCTCGAAGAGACGATGCAGGCGTTCGCGGACATCGTCCGTGCGGGCAAGGCCCTCTACATCGGGGTGTCCGAATGGACCGTGGACGAAATCCGGGCGGGAGCCAAGCTGGCCAAGGAACTGGGCATCCAGCTGATCTCCAACCAACCGCAGTACTCCATGCTGTGGCGCGTCATCGAGGAAGAAATCGTCCCCGTCAGCGAGGAACTGGGACTTGGACAGATCTGCTGGTCACCCATGGCCCAGGGCGTCCTCACCGGCAAGTACGTGCCCGGGCAGCCCGCACCGTCCGCATCGCGGTTCACCACGGATGACGGCGGCCTCAAGACCGACCACCGCTACCTCGGCGACGACGTCCTTGCCCGCGTCCAGCAGCTCAAACCACTCGCCGAGGAAGCAGGACTGTCCATGGCGGCCCTCGCGCTGGCCTGGGTCCTTCAGAACGCCAACGTCTCTGCCGCCATCGTTGGAGCCTCACGCCCGGAACAGCTCGTGGACAACGCCACCGCGGTCGGAGTGAAACTGGAAGCCGACCTCCTGGCCCGGATCGACGCCATCCTGGAACCCGTCATCGAAAGGGATCCCGGCAAAGTCGAGTCCTTCCTGACCCGCCCCTGACGCAAGGAGGCAGTGGCCCGCAAGCGCTATAGGCCGGATTGGAAGTGGGGATCCGCAGCGTGTCATGCTCCGTCAATTAGCCCACACAAACTTTGCCTGATTGGAGAATCTGGGTAATCCTCACTTTAGGTGAGCCTAACCTTGGCTTCCACGAGCCGAGGTGTCCATCCGCAATGACCGCAAATTACCTGATTGGCCTCCGCGAAGGCCTTGAGGCAACCCTGATCGTGGTCCTGCTGATGGCGTACCTGGTCAAAAGCGGCCGCAGGCATCTCCTCCCGCGAATGTGGGCCGGCGTCGGCATCGCCGTGGCCGTTTCGTTCGGCTTCGGCGCGCTGCTCACGTACGGACCGCGTGGGTTGACGTTCGAGGCCCAGGAGGCCATCGGCGGCAGCCTGTCGTTGCTGGCCGTCGGACTCGTCACCTGGATGGTGTTCTGGATGGCCAGGACCGCCCGGACCCTGGGTGGGCCAGACAGTGAGCGCCACTGCGGCGCGCTCAGCCTTGTCCCGGCCCAGCATCCTGATTCCAGTTCTCTCGGTGGCAGCGGCAGCCGCGTGGTGCACGTCCTTGGCCGTGGGCCATACCCGCCCCTTCGACGCCGGCACGCACCGGCTGGCGCTGTCAACCCATGTCCTGGCGATGGTGCTGGCCTTCGGTTCCGTCATAGTGGTCGACTGGGTCGGGTTCCTGTGGTTGATCGGCAAACGGGGGCTGCACGATACGAGCCGGCTGGAATCTGCGGCAGCGCCGCTGATCTGGGCGGCCTAGCAGGGCTGCTGATCACAGGTGCGCTCATCCATCCGGACATCACCAGCCCCGCCACGCAGCTGAAGATGTGCTGCGTCCTGGGACTGATGCTCAACGGCATCTCCCTGGTCCCGGTAATGCGCAGCCGCCGCTGAGTGGAGTCCGGCGATGTGACCGGCCACCGCGAGTTGTATATGTCGCCATAACCCGGGCAGGAGCGCAGCAACGCTAGCGAGCGGGAATCAGCAACCTACCGGCTGGCGGCGGGGACCAGGACCCAGAGAACCTCGACGGCCTCGTCGGTGGGATTGACCCACGTATGCGGTTCGCGGCCCGGGAAGGTCACGGTGTCGCCGGTGCTGAGCTCGTATTCCTCGTTGGTCAGGATCAGCCGGATGCGCCCCTTGATCACGTGGAGCACATCCACGTCGCAGTCCACGGCGTAAAGCTCAGCCTCGCCGCGGCCATGCGGCTCGATGACGGCCTGGATGATCTGGATGCGCCGTTCGGAGCGGGCAGTCAGCAGCCGCTCCACGATGCCTTCGCCGCCCAGGGAGATCCGTGGGCCTTCGTCCCGCTTAGTCAGGTGGGTTTCCGGGGCCACAAACAGGTCGCCAATGGAGATGGACAGGACCTGGCATAGGGTCACCAGGGACGCGACCGACGGCGACGTAAGGTCACGTTCCACGCGGCTGAGGAAGCCCTTGGTCAGGCCGGTGGCGTCGGCAACCTGCTCGATGGTCAGCCGCTGCGACTGCCGGGCGGCACGGATTCGGGAACCGATGGCAACGGGAACGTTGCTCGGCTCAACTGGCAGTGCCTTCATGTGCAGACCTTTCGTGGCCGGCGGTGCGGCCCCATCTCTGGAGCAATCCTAATGGCCAGCAGCAGACGTGACACGGCAACCACGGCAACGAACACCAGGCAGTGCGGCCGGACCTTGACTGTTGCGTCGGTCACAGCATACGCTTTTAGGCAACAAGTGTTGCCCCTGAGGCAATATTCGAGGAACTCTTCCTCCCAATTCCACAAGAGCAGCGGAATACCGGCTTCCCCAGCAGCGCCGCCGGGATTCCAGAAACACTGCAGATCAGCTCCAAGGAGCCCCAAATGGACGCTAACTTCGTCAACATCGCCATCGTGGTGGTGTACCTCATCGCCATGCTGGCCTTCGGCTGGTGGGGCAAGTCCCGCACCAAGAACAACAGCGACTTCCTGGTTGCCGGCCGCCGCCTCGGCCCCCTGCTCTACACCGGCACCATGGCCGCCGTCGTCTTGGGCGGCGCCTCCACCGTCGGCGGCGTCGGCCTGGGCTACAAGTTCGGCATCTCCGGCATGTGGCTGGTGGTCGCCATCGGCGCGGGTGTGCTCCTCCTGAGCCTGCTCTTCGCCGGCACCATCCAGCGGCTGAAAATCTACACGGTCTCCCAGATGCTCAGCCTGCGCTACGGCCAGCGCGCCACCCAGACCTCCGGCATCGTGATGCTGGCCTACACCCTGATGCTCTGCGCCACCTCCACCGGCGCCTACGCCACCATCTTCGTTGTCCTGTTCGACTGGGAGCGCTGGCTCGCCATCGCCGTCGGCGGCGCCATCGTCCTGGTCTACTCGACCATCGGCGGCATGTGGTCCATCACCTTGGCCGACCAGGTGCAGTTCATCATCAAGACCGTGGGCATCTTCGCCCTGATGCTGCCGTTCACGCTCAACGCCGCCGGCGGCTTCGACGGCATCCGCAGCCGCGTTGACGCCAGCTTCTTCCAGCTCGATGGCATCGGGATGCAGACCATCATCACCTACTTCGTGGTCTACACCCTCGGCCTGCTCATCGGCCAGGACATCTGGCAGCGCGTCTTTACCGCCAAGACCCCCACCGTGGCCCGCTGGGGCGGCGCAACGGCCGGCGTTTACTGCATCCTGTACGGCGTCGCCGGTGCCCTGATCGGCCTTGCCGCCCGCGTGGCCCTGCCCGACATCGACGTCGCCAACCTCGGCAAGGACGTAGTCTACGCCGAGGTCGCCACCCAGATCCTGCCGATCGGCATCGGCGGCCTGGTCATGGCCGCCGCAGTCGCCGCCATGATGTCCACCGCCTCCGGCGCCCTCATCGCCGCCGCCACGGTGGCCCGCGCCGACGTGGTGCCGTTCGTGGCCAGCTGGTTCGGCAAGACGATCAACACCGACGACACCGAAAACCCCGAGCACGACGTCAAGGCCAACCGTTACTGGGTCCTAGGCCTGGGCATCGTGGCCGTGCTGATCTCTATGGCGGCACAGGACGTCGTGGTGGCACTGACCATCGCCTACGACATCCTGGTGGGCGGCCTGCTGGTGGCCATCCTCGGCGGCCTGGTCTGGAAGCGCGGCACCGGCATCGCAGCCGCCTGGTCCATGGCCGTTGGCTCGGTCCTGACCCTGGCACTGTTGATCATGTACGCCGTAGGGGTCATCCCCAGCGTTGACGGCGTCTACGCCAACGAACCCATCTACTGGGGCCTCGGCGCCTCGCTGGTTTCGTACATCGTGATCTCGCTGCTCACGCCTCCCACGGACCCCGAGGTCCGCGAGGCCTGGGAGAAGCGGGTCGCAGGAGCGGTCACCGAAGAGCTGCCCATGGAGGCCCACCCGGTCGCCAGCCACTCGAGCCACTAATCTCGACAGGCTCGATCACCGGAGATAACAGGCTCGATCACCGGCGGCCACTGAGCCCGCAGCTTCACTGAGTTAAGTACGACGGCGGCACTCCCCTTCGCTTCCCCGCGAACCGGAGTGCCGCCGTCGTTCGTTCTATTCGGTTCCGCGGAACTCGTCCTCATCGAGTGGAACCACGCGCTCCTCGGCGTCGACTGCCACCGGGGGCGTGGGAACCACCACCTTTTCGGCGTCCAGGAATTCGTCCTCGGCGTCCCAGTCGTCCACGCTGACGGGGACGTCCTCGGCGTAGTCGTAAGCGGGATCCGATTCAACAGATTCCAGGTGCGGCATGTCCGGGTGCTGTCCGGTGGTGCTCATGATTCGACCTCCGTTTGTTCGCCTGACGTGCTTTGTTGATGGGCGCCGCCGGTGGGCGCGGGCGGACGCCACTCCTTCATCACAGCACCGCCGGTGGGCCCGGTCAAGAGCCGGCGCAACCCGTCCGGGCACACGCGGCAGACCGCGGAATTTTGAGGGAAACCTAAACTCCGCACTGAGGGCAGCCAGCCGAAAATCCGCGGAATTCCGCGGTAAGCTGGGCGTTGCAATGGGGCCGAACCATGCCCATCCAGCACAGGAGCCTTGTGTGTCTCAGCACCCCAATCCCAGCCAAGCCCGGCCGGCGGATTCCACCCCATCCGCGCCGCAGCCCACCCCGGCCGACATCCGCCGGTGGCGCCAGTACCTCGCGGACGAACGGGCAGAGGCCGCTGTCTACCGCGATCTCGCCCAAAACCGCGACGGCGAAGAACGTGCCATCCTGCTGGCCCTCGCCGAAGCCGAGGGGCGGCACGAGGCCCACTGGCTGCACCTCCTCGGCGACCACGCCCAAAAGTCCCGGCCGGCGTCCCTCCGCAGCCAGTTCCTGGGCTTCCTGGCCCGCCACTTCGGCTCCGTTTTCGTCCTGGCTCTCGCCCAGCGCGCTGAAGGCCGATCCCCCTACGCCTTGGATCCCAACGCCACAGACGCCATGGCAGCGGATGAACAGATCCATGAGGAAGTTGTCCGAGGCCTGGCAACCCGTGGCCGCAACCGGCTCGCCGGGACGTTCCGTGCCGCCGTTTTTGGCGCCAACGATGGCTTGGTCAGCAACCTCTCCCTCGTCGTGGGCATGGCCGCTTCCGGAGTGGCGAGCGGGGTGGTGCTGCTCAGCGGTGTGGCAGGGCTCCTCGCCGGTGCCATGTCCATGGCCGCGGGCGAGTTTGTCTCCGTGCGGTCCCAGCGCGAGCTCCTGGCAGCCACGCGTCCCACCCAGATCACCCTCGCGGCCGCCCCGAAACTGGACATCGAAAACAACGAACTGATGCTCGTCTACCTGGCGCGCGGAATGTCCCACGAAGCGGCCGCACACCGCGTGGCCGAACGCATGGGGCTGCTGGGCTGCGACTGCGATCCCAGCCTGTCGCTCCAGCCCGAGGTGCCGGAGACTGAGGACCAGCACGAGGCCGTGGGCACCGCGTGGGGGGCGGCGCTGTCCAGCTTCTGCTTTTTCGCGTCCGGCGCCGTGGTCCCCATCCTGCCGTTCCTGTTCGGCCTGACCGGGTTGACCGCCCTGGTGGTGGCAGCGGTGCTGGTGGGGCTGGCGCTGCTGGCCACCGGCGGAATCGTGGGCCTGCTGTCCGGGACGTCGCCGCTGACGCGCGGGCTCCGCCAGCTGGGCATCGGCCTGGGCGCCGCCGCCGTAACCTACATTCTCGGGCTGGCCTTCGGCACCGTGGTGGGTTAGCGACGGCCGGACGCCGGAATAGTCAGCCGCCCAGCACCGCGAGCGCCTCGTCCAGCCTGTCCACCAGGAAGATCCGGTCCTCCATGGCCCGTCCGGCAGCGAGCCGCCGGAGGAGGGGCCACGCGGGATACTCGTGCTCCCAGTGCTGCCGTCCCACCAGCACCATCGGCGTCACGGCTTCGCGGGCGCTGTAGTAGTTCTCGCAGGCGTCCTGGAAAATTTCCTGCACGGTACCGGCCGCTCCCGGCAGGAAGATGATGCCGCCGTCGCACAGTTCCAGCAGGATCGCCTCCCGGATGGCGTTGGCGAAATACTTGGCGATGTGGGTGGCAAAGTAGTTCGGCGGCTCATGCCCGTAGAACCAGGTGGGGATGCCCAGCGACGGCGTTCCGCCCGGATGGCGTTCGACGACGGCGGCCGCCTCGCGTGCCCACGCGGACACCGATGGGCGGAATCCGGGGACGGCTCCAAGGCCGGCGAGCGCCGCCGTGAACTCCGCGTGCGGAACGTGGCTCAGATACGCGCCGAGGTTTGCCGCTTCCATGGCACCCGGGCCGCCGCCGGTTGCCACGATCCGCCCGCTCTTCGCCAGGAGCCTGCCCAGCTCGGCTGCCTGGGCGAAGTCCAGGGTGCCCCGCAGGACGGCATGCCCGCCCATCACGCCCACGGTGGTGCGGCCGGCGTAGGGGTCCGAGTGAGTGAACTCGTCCAAGGCGTCGCCGATGGCGTGGTCATGCAGCGCCGAGGCCAGGGTGGCGTCCAGCCGGTTGCGTTGCCCCGGGCGGATGCTCCACTGGTACACCAGCGCGTCAGGCAGCTCCTCATAGGGTGAGTTTTCCAGGCCGGCGTACAGTTCCTGCGGTGTATAGAGCCGGGCCCGGTAGGGATCGAACGGCACACCCTGCAACCTGGGGAAGATCAGTGCGCCGCGGCGGCGAAGCCCGTCTTCAACGCCCTGGTCGAAGGTGCAGCCCAGGAAAATGGCACCCTCCACGTCCAGGGTTTCCAGCACCGCGTTCCGGCCGCGCAGGTCCAGGGACTGGGCGTGCCAGCCGTGCATGGCCACCGCGCCGGCGGCGACCAGCCGGTCGAAGGCGTCCAGGCTCTCAACCTCAAGGGTCCGAGGGCTGGGGACCAGGCCGCCGGAGGGGTTCATAGTGCCAGCCTAGACTTCGGCCGAGGCTCCGGCACGGCACGGCACGGCACATCACTGGCACGAGGACGCCCCCGCCGGAAAACCGGAGGGGGTGCCCGTGCCTGGTCCGGTTCCCGGTCAGGAAACCTGGAGGCCGCCGTTGATGTCGTAGGTGGCGGCGGTGATGTAGCCCGAGTCCTGGCCCAGCAGGAAGGCGATCAAGGCTGCCACTTCCTCGCGGGTGCCCACGCGGCCCATCATGATGCCCTCGGACAGCTGCGCTTTGCGCTCATCGGTGAGGGTTCCACCCATGATGTCGGTGTCGATCGGACCGGGGGCAATCGCATTGACCGTGATGCCGAACTCGCCGACTTCCCGGGCCAGGGCGCGGGTGAACCCGAGGATTCCGGCTTTGGTAGCGCTGTAGGCAACCTTCGAGAACGTTCCTCCGCCGCGCTGGGCGGAGATGGACGAGATGCTCACGATCCGCCCGAGCTTGCGCTCGATCATGCCCTTGAGGACACGCTGGGAAACGATAAATGTACCGCGCATGTTGATGGCGAAGACGTTGTCCCACTCCGCCACGGTGGTTTCCATGAACGTCGTCGGGGAGCTGATCCCGGCGAGGTTGGCGAGCGCAACAATCGGGGGAAGCGCGTCTTCGATCTCGGTGATGGCCCGGTCAACGGACGCCTCGTCGGACACGTCGGCTCCAACACCAATGGCCTTGACCGCACGGTTGGAGCCGATCTCCGCGGCGGCGGCCTTGGCGTCCTCCGCATTGATGTCGAGGATGGCGATTGACCATCCCTCGCTGGCCATCCGGTCAGCGGCGGCGCGGCCGATGCCGCGGGCCGACGCGGCGCCGGTCAGGACAACCGTGCGTTCGGAGGGGAAGTTGCTGATAGTCATGAGGTTTTCCTTCAGTGATTTCGAGATCAGGAGATTTTGGTGGCGTGCGTGGAATCAGGCGTCACAGCGGCCGTCGCGGCAACTGCGGGATCCAGCGCGGCATCGCCTTCGGGGCGCTTGCGTGCGTAAAGGTAGGTGGCAACCGCCGTGACGCAGAGGCAGAAGGACAGGAACAGCAGGCCGCTCTGGTTGTTGCCCGTGGCGTCGTTCAGGAGGCCGACAGCGTAGGGGGCCACAAAACCACCGAGGTTACCCAGTGAGTTGATCAGGGCGAGGCCGGAAGCAGCAGCTGCCCCGGTGAGCGCCGCGGACGGCATGGACAGGAACGGGGCGATGGCGCCGTAGATACCCATGGCCGCAGCGGTCAGGGCAATGAGGGCCAGTATGGGGTTGACCGGGAGCAGGTAGCCTGCAGCAAGGAGGCCCATGCCGGCAAGGACCATGCTGACCGCACTGTGCCAGGCCCGCTTTCCGGTCTTGTCCGCACGCTTGCTCCAGAAGTACACAAAGACTGCGGCCACGGAGTAGGGAATGAGAACGATGAACCCGACCTGGGCGGTGGAGAACTTGCCCAAGGCGGCGACGATGGTGGGCATCCAGAGACCCAGTCCGTAGATGCCGCAGACCAGGCCGAAGTACAGGGCCGAGTAGGTCAGGGTCCGCTTGTCCTTGAGGCCGGACAGGAAGTTGTGGCTGCGGCCCGTGGACTTGGCTGCCAGTTCTTTGTCCATGGTGGTGACAAGCCATTCGCGTTCGTCGGCGTTGAGCCACTTGGCGTCCCGCGGGCGGTCGGTCATGAGGATGGGCGTTAGCACGCCCAGGAGAATGGCCGGGATGCCTTCAATGATGTAGAGCCACTGCCAGCCCTGCAGGCCCATGATGCCGTCCATCTGCAGCAGAAGCCCGGAGACCGGGGCGCCGAGGGCGTTGGAGATGGGCTGGGCGAGGATGAAGATGCCCAGTACCGTGACGCGCTGAGCGGCCGGGAACCACAGGGTCAGGTAGAAGAGGATGGCCGGGAAGAACCCAGCCTCTGCCGCGCCCAGCAAGAACCGGATGACGTAGTAGGTGGTTTCACCGTTTACCAGGCACATGGCCGTGGCGAAGATGCCCCACGTAATAAGGATCCGGGCCAGCCACTTGCGTGCGCCGAACCGGTACATGCCAGCGTTGCTGGGCACCTCGAGGAGCGCATAGCCGAGGAAGAAGATGCCGGCGCCGAGCCCGTAAGCTGCGGCATTCAGGCCGATGTCCTCGCTCATGGTGAGCTTGGCGAAGCCCACGTTGTTGCGGTCAAGGTAGGCAACGAAATAGAGCAGGACGATCAGTGGCATAACCCGGCGGCGGACCTTGCGGAGCGTGCGCTCGCCAAGCTCGCCGAGCCCTGCGGATTTTAAGGAGAGTGAAGTCATCTTCGACCTTCTGTCTAACGGAGTCCGGCACCGGCGGTGGTGGCGGGAATCCGTGCGGATATCTTGGGAGGCCCAGTCCAAAGGGGAACGGGATCAATGCGATTTGAGTCAGATGTCAGACATCTGATCGAACAACTGAGAAAAAGCATAGATTAGTGATGCGGATTACGTCAAGACCTGCTTGGTGCGGGCTGCAACGTCAGGATGCTGCGTGGTGCACGTAGCGTTCGTAGTCCCGGTATGTCTGGTCCATATGCTCGTCCATGGTGCGGCGGGCCAGCTCGGCCTCGCCGCTGAGGATGCTTTCCATGACCTTTTGGTGGTACTCAATGGCGTGCAGTTGGATCTCTTCGACGGCGGACGTTTCACGCCGTTTTACGTAAAGGAGCTGACCCAGCTGCGCGAACAGCGCCCGGACAAATGGATTGCCGGAAGCCTTCAACACTGCGTCGTGGAAGGCGATGTCTGCCGCCACGAAGGCATCGAGGTCGCCGGAATCATGGAAGCGCTTCATGTCCGCAATGCACTCGCGCATCTGCTGCGCATGCTCGGGTGTATGGCGTTTGGCCGCGAGCGCAGCGGCCCCGGTTTCCACCATGCGCCGCATCTCGATCAACCCCACTGCGACCTGTTCCGCCCCGTTGTCGTGCGAAGCGGCCTTGAAGATCGCATCCAGACCGGTCCAGTTGTCGGTCGGGTTCACGAAGGTCCCGCGGCCGGCTTTAACGTAGAGGATGTTCTGCGCCCGCAGCGCCTTGAGTGCCTCGCGCACCGTGAGGCGGCTGACGTCGTAGGCTTTGGCGATGTCGGCTTCGGGCGGTAAGGCAACGTGGGGCTGCAGTTTGCCGTCCAGGATATCTTCGAGCAGGCCGTCGACAAGGTCGTCAACAAGTGTCCTACGGCCCATCGTGCTTTCCACCTTTAGTCTTGCCCCGTACTCCGGGTGCCATCCACATTACAGAAGCCGCCGTACGGACCGGGACCCCCACCAGCTTCACCGCCCGTTAAGGCGGCGTCTCAGTTCACTTCCATACCAAAGCGGGCCGTAGCCTTGACCGCCAAAGTTCGGCTGATATTATCAACAAAGGCAGTATGTCCTATCAAGCGAACATAGTAGGACATGGATTCCCTCCCGGGCCTCGGGCGGGCACCAGCTTCCGGCATGGAACGAGGAATATCCAGTGGCGAATCAACTTGGTCTCATCATCGACCGCTCCTCGCCCGTACCCCTGTACCACCAGGTGGTGCAGGGCATCGAGGCCGCCATCCACAGCGGAATCCTGGAACCCGGCAGCCGGCTGGAGAACGAAATCGATCTCGCGGCCCAGCTGAACCTCAGCCGGCCCACCATGCGCAAAGCCATGGACGAGCTGGTCCGTTCGGGGCTGCTGGTCCGCAAGCGCGGCGTGGGTACGCAGGTGGTCTCCAGCCAGGTCCGCCGCCCCCTGGAGCTCTCCAGCCTGTTTGATGACCTCTCCAACAACGGCAAGAAGCCCACCACCCAGGTGCTGACCTTCTCCCACATGGAGGCCGACGCTGCGACGCTCGCCACCCTCGAACTGCCTGCCGGCTCCAAGGTGTACCACTTCACCCGCCTGCGGAAAGTGGGCGGCAAGCCCCTGGCCCTGATGGAGAACTGGGTCCGGGACGACATCGCCACCATGGACGAAGCCATGCTGGCCTCTGAGGGCCTCTACGCCATTCTCCGCCGCGGCGGAGTCAACTTTCGCCTGGCCTCGCAACGAATCGGCGCGATGATCGCCAACGACTACCAGGCGCGCCTGCTGGAGGCGGAGGTCAATACCGCCCTGGTCACCATGGAGCGCACCGCAACGGACGACGCCGGCCGCCGTGTGGAAACCGGACACCACGTGTACCGGGCGGATTCGTACAGCTTTGAAATGACACTCGTACAGCGATAGCGCAAGGAAAACATCAATGACTAACTGGGTCTACCCCCTGGGCAGCGCCGCCGACGGCGGCTGGGACATCTCGCTCGGAACCTCCGATTCAACCCTGGCCGTGGACGGCTGGGCCCATACGGGCCTGAAGGTGGCCACCTTAACTGCAGGAGCCGACGTCGTTCTCCCGGCAGCGGACGAAGAGCGGATTGTGGTTCCCCTCAACGGCTCCTTCACAGTCTCTGTGGACAATGAAGAGTATGTCCTGGCGGGGCGGGCGTCCGTGTTCCACGGCCCCACCGACGTGCTGTACTCGGGCACGGGCCGTGCCGTCACCATCAGCTCGTCCGACGGCGGACGGGTGGCGGTCGCCACCGCACCGGCCAAAGCCTCCTATCCCACCCGCCTGGTCACGGCGGCGGAGACACCCGTGGAACTGCGCGGGGCCGGCAACTGCTCCCGCCAGGTCCACAACTTCGGCACGCCTGCTGCCCTCGAGGCTGACCGTTTCATCGTGTGTGAAGTCCTCACTCCCGCCGGGAACTGGTCCTCTTACCCTCCGCACAAGCACGATGAGGAAAAGGACGGCGAAACGAACCTCGAGGAGATCTATTACTTCGAGACGCAGGTGGCTGCGGGCTCCGGGGCACCCGCCGACGCCGACGCCATCGGCTACCAGCGCGTCTATGCCTCGGATGAGCGTCCGATCGACGTGGCGGCCGAGGTCCGCACGGGCGACGTTGTACTGGTCCCGTACGGTTGGCACGGCCCCGCCATGGCGGCCCCGGGCTACGACCTGTACTACCTGAACGTGATGGCCGGCCCCGGTCCCGTCCGTGAATGGCTCATCAGCGACGACCCGCACCACGGCTGGGTCCGCCAAAACTGGGACGGCCAGGACGTCGATCCCCGGCTGCCGTTCGGCGCTTAGAGAGCAAGCGCTAGAGATTAAGAAAATGCCCCTCCGGAACGGATTCCGGAGGGGCAATTTTCATGGCAGCGGTACGCTCACCTGGCTACGCTGATGGCCACCCTGACCGGGACGCCCGTGGCCAGCGATTCCTGGGCGGCGTCCGCCACGCGGGAGGCGGCCACGGCGTCCTCCGGGGTGCAGGGATTCTCCCGCCGGCCCAGGATCAGCTCCACAAACGCGGCCATTTCGGACCGGTACGCCTGGTCGAAGCGCTCTGCGAAGGTCCTGTGGGGTTCACCGGCGGGGAAGGCGATCCCGGCTTCGGCCGACGCCATAGCTGTTTGTTGATCGAGCCCAACCATCAGCGAACGGCTGGAGCCCTGGATTTCCAGGCGGACGTCGTGGCCGGCCCCGTTGTAGCGGGTGGCTGAGACGGTGCCGACCGTGCCGTCGTCGAACGTGATCAGTGCCAGCGCCGTATCCACGTCTCCCACGGCGCCGATGGCCGGATCGCCGTTGTTGGATCCCTTGGCGTAGACCTCCACGATCTCGCGGCCGGTCAGCCAGCGGAGGATGTCGAAGTCATGGACGGAACAGTCGCGGAACAGTCCGCCGGAACTGGCGAGGAACTCCACGGGCGGCGGCGCCATGTCGCAGGTGACAGCGCGCAAGGAGTGGATCCAGCCCAGCTCGCCCGCTTGGTAGGCACGCTTGGCCTCAAGGTAGCCGTGGTCGAAGCGGCGCTGGTGGCCGATCTGCACCACGCCGTTGTTGTCGCGGATGTAGTCCAGCACCGGCAGGGCGTCCGCCACGTTCATGGCCACAGGCTTTTCGCAGAAGACCGGGATTCCGGCGTCCACGCCCGCCTTGATCAGTTCGGGGTGGGTTCCGGTCCCCGTGGCGATGACCAGTCCGTCCACGCCGGAGCCGATGAGTTCCGCCACCGAGGGCAGGAAACCGGCGCCGAGGCCCGCAGCAATGCCCCTGGCGTGGTCCTCGGCGACGTCCGTCAGCAGGAGCTTGACGTTGATGCCGTCCGAGTTGAGAACTCCGTTGAGCGCGGCGATGTTGTTGGCGTGCATCACGCCGATGCGCCCCACTCCGACCAGACCGAGAATGACGTCCTTCATAGTGTTCCTTCCGTTGAAAACGTTGTAGTGCCTGGCACCGTGAACGCCGCCCGGAAGGCCGCCAGGGCTTCCTCGTCGTCACCGCTGGCCCAGGCTTCCATACCCACCGTCCCCTCGTAGCCTGCGTCGGCGAGCGCCCTGGCCACGGCCTGGTAGTTGATCTCCCCGGTTCCGGGTTCGCAGCGCCCCGGTACGTCGGCCACCTGGACTTCGCCGATGTGCGGCAGGGCGGTCCGCACAAGCTCGATGAGGTTCCCCTCCCCCAGCTGTGCGTGGTACAGGTCCAGCATGAGCTTCACGTTGGGGTGCCCGGTTGCTTCAACGAGCGCCAGGGTGTCCTTGGCGCGGGCGAGCGGGATGCCGGGGTGGTCCAGGATCGTGTTGAGGTTCTCCAGGCAGAAGGTCACCCCATACTTCTCCCCCAAGTTGCCGAGCCGTTCCAGGGTCCGCGCCCCGGTGCTCCACATGCGGCCGGTGGACCGGTAGAGGGGGCGGGCCGCCTGGCCATCGATGAGCTCCGCGGAGTGCACCACCATGCGGCTGACGCCGAGTTCCAGGGCGGTCGGGATCAGCGACTCGGCCGTCCGCACCACGTCGTCGGCCGTGTCATGGTCCACGAGGCTCCCGGAGGTGTACCCGGTCATGGAGGAGAACACCGCGCCGGTGGACTTGAGCGCGGCCAGGTCCTTGTCCCTGGAGTCCCACATCTCGACGTCGAATCCGGCGTCGTGGATCCGCTGCACCCGTTCCACAAACGGCAGGTCCGTGAAGACCATTTCCGCGCAGACGGCGAGCCGCATCAGACGCCGGCCCGGGTGTCGTCACGGAGCGCCACCGGGGCTGCGGCCACAGCCACGGGGCCGCCCTGTTTGACCGATTCGATGCACGCGAGCGCCATGGCCAGCGCGCGGCGGGCGTCTGCGGCGCCGGGGGTGAGGGTGAATGCGCCCGGCGCCGGCGGTGTGCCGTCCCGCTGCGCACGAACCGTGGCGGCGAAATCGGCGAGTTCGTCCGTGTAGGCCTGCCGGAAGAGTTCCACGTTGAGGCGAGGGGTGTCCGCGGACAGTCCGTCCGCCGTGTAACGCCGGGCCGCCGTCTCGGTGGCACGGCCGGCCTGGACCATGCCCTTGGAACCGAAAACCTCTCCGCGGATGTCGTAGCCATAGAGGGCGCTGAAGTTTGCCTCGGCCACGGCGATGGCGCCGTTGCTGTAGCGGATGGTCACCACCGCGGTGTCTAGGAAACCCTGATCGCGCAGTTCCGGTTCCACGAGGGCGTCGGCCACGGCATAGACCTCCACCGGCTCGGCGCCTTCGTTGAACCAGTTGAGGGTATCGAAATCGTGGATGAGGGTCTCCAGGAAGATGGTCCAGGCCGGGACCCTGGCCGCGTTCGGGATGCTGCCGGTCCCGGGGTCGCGTGTCAGCGAGCGCAGGAGCTGCGGCTGCCCGGCGATGCCGGCCGCAAGGTCTTTCTTGGCGGCCTGGAAGTCTTCCGCGTAGCGGCGGTTGAAGCCAATCTGGAAATGCACCCCGGCGACCTCCACTGCGGCCAGCGCAGCGTCGAGCTCGTCCAAGCCCTGGCCCGCGGGCTTCTCGCAGAAGACGTGCTTCCCCGCGGCGGCAGCCTGGGTGATCAGGGCGGAGTGGAAGCGGGCCGGGCTCGCGATGACCACGGCGTCGATCTCCGGATCGGCCAGGATGTCCGCGGCGTCGGCCGTGACCTTTGCGGTGCCCAGCGATTGGGCAAGGGCCTGGGCGGATTCCACATTGGGGTCGGCGATGGCCGCCAAGACGGCGCCCGGGACGCGGCGGGCGATGCTTTCGGCATGGAACGCCCCCATCCAGCCGGAGCCGATGAGCCCGACCTTCACGGGTGCGGAGAGTCCTGCGGAGTGCTGTTCGATGTAGGCCATTGGCCCGTCCTTTCGCTTGTCAAAACAAAAATGAATCAGAGCCGTGCAGCGTCCTCGTCCGCCAACGTCTCTTCGCCTGGGAACACGACTCCCAGCTGGCGTCGGATCGCGTCGGCCACGTCCAAGGTGCGGATGGACGCTGCCAGCGTCCGCTGGCCGGCCTGTGTCTGCCCGGCGGCCACGGCACGGGCCACGGCCGCCGCCTCGTAGTGCAGTCCCTCGAAGTGGCCGCCGGGCGGTTCCTCATGGCGCAGCCGGGCCCCGTCCGGGAAGCGGACCTCGAAGCCGCCGGGCATGTTGAAGGGCCCGTCGATGGTCAGCGTGGCTTCGGAACCGACGATCGTGGCGGAGGTGGGCGTGAAGTTATGCAGGTGAGTGTTCACTACGGCCTGCGCGCCGCCGGCGAACCGCATGATGGCGGACAGCTGGGCGTTGACCCCGGATTCGTGAGGCTGGCCGATCGCATGCAGCTCTTCCGGCAAACCCAGGACCTCGGTGACCAGGGCCAGCGGGTACGTGCCGAGATCCAGCAGCGGGCCGCCGGCCAGCGCGGGATCGAAGATCCTGTGGCTGCGTTCGAAGTGTTCGCCGTATTCGGCAAAAACCGTGGTGACGGTGCCCAGGGTCCCGGCGTCGAGGATCTGCCGGATCACGTCGAACTTGGGCAGGAAGAAACTCCACATGGCCTCGGCGGCGAACACCCCGGCGGCCTCGGCCCGCTGGGCGATGTCCCGGGCCTGCGCCGCGTTGAGGCCGATCGGCTTCTCGACCAGAACGTGTTTGCCGGCGTCCAGGGCGAGCACCGCGGCCTGGTGGTGGAAGTTGTGTGGCGTGCAGACGTAGACGATGTCGATGTCCGGGGCGGCCGCCAGCTCCTCATAGCTGCCGTAGGCCGCGGGCACGTCGAAAGCGTCCGCGAATGCCTTGGACCGGCTGAGCGAACGGGACCCGACGGCGGCGATCACCTGGTCCGTGTGCGCCTGGACGGATTCGGTGAAGCGTTCGGCGATCCAGCCCGGTCCCATGATCCCCCAGCGAAGCACCGGGGCATCCCGCGGACCGGGCACGCGGGAGACCGGTAGGGCGGAAAAGCTCACGAGTAGCTCACTTTTGTGTAGGCGCCATCGCTGTGCAAAGACTGGATCATGGCTTGGGCCACGAGCGAGGCGTTGAGGCCATCCTGCGCCCCGGCCAAGGGTGGTTGTTCCCCCTGGGCCAATGCTGAGATCCAGGCCTGCAACTGCAGCCGGTACGCGTCGGCGAAGCGCGGGCGCCAGTCTGCGGGTATTGCCGTCTGGCTGAGGCCCGCCTGCTGGACGCCCAGCAGTGCGGAATCATTCAGGCCGGTGGTGCCACGTTCCGAGACAACCTCGCAGCGCGTGGTGTAGCCGTACTGGGCGTTCAGGAACAGTTCCAGCGTGGTCACCGTGCTGTCGGCGGTGCGGAGCATCATAAAGGCGGGGTCCCGCAGACCGCCGTCGGCATGGCGTGAGCTCCGCCCGGCCTGCCATGACACCTCCATGATGCGCGAGTCCAGCAACCAAGGGATGATGTCCAGCTCATGGATGGCCGAATTGGTGATGGCCGATTCCGAGGTGATGCCGGGGCCCGCAGCGGCGTTGCGGCTGGTGCAGTGGACCATCAGGGGCTCACCGTGGATCCGGTCCTGCACGGCCTGGCGCAGGGCCACGTAGCCGGGGTCGAAGCGCCGCATAAAGCCCAGTGAGAGCAGGGATGCGCCGGTGGCGGCCACAATGTCGGCGTCCGCCGCTACCACCTCGAGGCTTTCCAGGAGTGTGGGTGCCAGTGGCTTTTCGCACAACACCGGGGTCATCGCCTCGAAGCATTCCAGCACCAGCCCGGCGTGGGTGGAGTCGTGGGAGGCAACCACGACGGCGTCCACCTCCTTGGAATGGATCAGCTCGGAGGGATCGGTGGTGATGCGGGCGGATGGCGGTGCAGCGGCCCCAGCACGGCCGGCGTCGAGGTCTGCCACAAAGGTGACTTCGGCGCCGCCGATAGTGGTGGAGAGGTTGCTGATGTGGTCGGCGCCCATGATTCCGGCGCCGATGACGCCTACCCGGATCGGCATGTTGGTCCTGTCCTGTCCATCGTGATTTTGCAGGTCGTTTGATGGCTGCCCCATGGCAAGGCAGGGGCCCGCCGGCAGTCCGCCGGAGGGCCCCTTCGGGCCGGCGCGGCTAGGCGTGTCTTGGGGCGCCTGCCTGGACGGCGTCAGCGACGTCGGCCACTTCGGCTTTGACTTCCTTGAGGGCTTCGCTGTGGCCGCCGAGCTGTTCCAGTTCGTGGGCGAGTTCGGCCAGTTCCGCGCCGCCGGCCATTTGGGCGGTGAGTTCGTCGAGGGTGATGTCCTTCTTGTCGTAGTAGCCGATCGATTTGCCGCGTTTGAGCAGCAGGAACCGGTCGCCGACAGGGAAGGCGTGGTGCGGGTTGTGGGTGATGAAGATGACCCCGAGGCCGCGGTCGCGGGCCTGCAGGATGTAGCGGAGCACGACGCCGGACTGTTTCACGCCCAGAGCTGCGGTGGGCTCGTCCAGGATCAGGACCTTCGCGCCGAAGTACACGGCCCGGGCGATCGCGACGCACTGGCGTTCACCGCCGGAGAGCTGGCCGATCGGCTGCTCCACATCGCGGAGGTCGATGCCCATCTCGGCGAGTTCCTTGAGCGTGATGGCTTTCATCTTCTCGACGTCCAGGCTCTTGAACGGGCCAAAGCCGCTGGTCAGCTCGGAACCGAGGAAGAAGTTCCGCCAGATCGGCATCAGCGGGACCACGGCGAGGTCCTGGTAGACCGTGGCGATGCCGGCGTCGAGGGCGTCACGAGGGGAGGTGAACTTCCGTTCCTCGCCCATGATGTTCAGGACCCCGGCGTCGTGCTGGTGCAGGCCGGCGATGATCTTGATCAGCGTGGACTTACCGGCGCCGTTGTCGCCCAGCACGCAGGTGACGCGGCCGTTGTCCACGGCCATCGTGACATCGGACAGAGCGATGATGTTGCCGTAATGCTTGCCTACTCCCTCGAGGGAGAGCAGGTGCACGGGCGTGTGCGTGAGGGGATCTTTTTCATTCTGGAGCAGCGTTTGCTGGTCGATTTCTTTGGCATTCATTTCTCCGGCCCCTTACTTGAGTTCCGCGCGGCGCTTGACGATGAGGTTGACGATGGTGGCCAGCAGCAGCATCAGGCCCAGGAAGAACTTGAACCAGTCCGGGTTCCACTGCGCATAGACGATGCCCTTGTTGGCCATGCCGAAGATGAACGCGCCGATCGCGCCGCCGATGGCCGAGCCGTAGCCGCCGGTCAGGAGGCAGCCGCCGATGACAGCGGCGATGATGTAGAGGAACTCGTTGCCCACACCCTCACCGGACTGCACGGTGTCGAAGGCGAAGAGGTTGTGCATGCCCAGGATCCAGCCGCAGAAACCGACTCCCATGAAGAGCCCGATCTTGGTGGCTTTGACCGGGACGCCTACGGCGCGGGCGGCGTTCTCGTCCCCGCCGACGGCGAAGATCCAGTTGCCCACCCGTGTCCGCATGAGCACCCACGTGGCCACGGCGACGAGAGCGATCCAGATGAAGACCGTGATTTTGACATCGATGCCGGCGATGGTGACGGAGGAGGCGAACACGGAGCGGGCGGAGTCGAAGCCGTCCATGGCGGAGATCGATGGTGAGGACACGGAGCCGCCGATCAAGCGGGTCAGGCCCAGGTTCAGGCCGGTCAGCATCAGGAATGTCGCGAGGGTGACGATGAAGCTGGGCAGCTTGGTCTTCATCAGGATCCAGCCGTTGATGAACCCGATGGCCAAAGAGACCAGCAGGGCCAGGACAACCCCGACCCAGACATTCGTGCTGAAATACCAGCTGAACATCGAAGCGGTCAGTGCCGAGGAGATCACGGCGACGCCGGTGGAAAGGTCGAACTCCCCGCCGATCATCAGCAGGGACACCCCCACGGCCATGATCCCGATGGTGGAGCTGCCGTACAGGATGGTGGCCAGGGCGTTGGGCTGTGTGAACGTCGGGGAAACAAACGCGAAGAAGACGAAAAGGACGATTGCGCCCACGAGGGCTCCGACCTCGGGCCGGCTGAGGAGCTTCTGCAGCGGGCTGCGCTTGGCGACGCGTTCATCAATCGCCGGTAATTTGAGCTTGGGCTGGGTCATGGTCATGATGATTCTCCTTGCTGCCGGGCCGGCGTTGGCCGGCCCGGCCAGCGGGCTGTTTAGCGGATACCCTGTTCGGCGAACTTCAGGACTTCGGCCGCGTTGGACTGGTCGATGATGGCCGGGCCGGTCAGGACCGACTGGCCGCCGCCGATCTTGAATCCGCCGCGCTTGTTCTGCCACAGCGCATCCACGGCGCTGTAGCCCTGCAGCCATGGCTGCTGGTCAACGGTGAAGAGCACACTGCCGTCGGAGACCTTTTGGGCCAGTTCCTTGTTCAGGTCGAAGCTGGCAACCTTGGCGGTGCTGCCTGCGGTGGAAACGGATTTCAGAAGGGTCAGCGTGATCGGGGCACCAAGGCCGATGATCACGTCAGCGTCTTTTGAGGCCTGCAGCTTGGCGGTTGCCGTTGATTCAACGGACGTCATGTCGGCGCCGTTGACGTACAGGATTTCCGTCCCG
The DNA here is from genome assembly GCF_002929755.1 of Arthrobacter sp. 4R501. Taxonomy (NCBI): domain Bacteria; kingdom Bacillati; phylum Actinomycetota; class Actinomycetes; order Micrococcales; family Micrococcaceae; genus Arthrobacter; species Arthrobacter sp. 4R501. Next base: position 48,581 of record NZ_PJIW01000015.1, read on the forward strand.
GGCACCTTGGCCTTCACACCGGCACAGCGGGCTTCGAGTCCCACGTGCCCCTGTGCCTGGATCACGCAGACCGGGTGCTTGAACCCACCCTCTGCGAGCCTTGTGCCCACGGCCTGGCCGGCGAGCTGTTCGTTGGAACCGAAGTGGGTGAACGCTCCGAGCTGCGCGGAGGCCGATTCTCCGGCGTTGAAGCTGACAATCGGAATGCCCGCGTCGGCGGCCTTCTTCAGCGCACCCTTCAAAGCCTCAGGCGTGGCCAGAGTCACGGCGATGCCGTCCACCTTCTGATCCACGGCCTGCTCGATCAGCTGGGCCTGCCGGCCGGCCTCCGGATCGGAGGTGTACAGCAGCTCGACGTTGTCCTTCGCCGCAGCTTCCTCGGCGCCCTTGCGGACGGTATCCCAGAATGTGTCACCGGCGGGGGCGTGGGCGATCAGGGCAATCTTGATCCGGTCCGTGGTGGCGACCTGTCCGCCGCCCACGTTGCCGGTATCCGCCGGCTTGCCGCCCGTGCTGGAGCAGGCGCTTAGTGCCATCATGGGAACAACTGCCGCCACGAGAGCCGCCTTGCGCCAAGAAAAATTTGCCACGTTAATCTCCTTTGATCTCAGGTTCCGGGCTGCCACTCTGCAACCGTCGGAGCACTGTCTACCTCGATCATGGTGATTCAACTCACGAATGTCAATAGTTTGTCCTGACATTAGGATGTTTTGACGTGGGGAGCCTGCTGTGGCCGCCTAAAGTGCCGGTCGCGCCGTGGTCCCGCGGACAACCAGGGCGGGCTCGATCAGCCTGCGTTGCGGGCCAACCGTGGAGTCGTGAATGCGCGCCAGCAGCGCCTTTGCCACATCCACGCCCACCAGGTCACTTCGGTTGTCCACGGAAGTCAGCTCCAGATACCGCGACTTTGCCAGGGTCGAATTGTCGTATCCGATCACGGAGATGTCCCCCGGGACCGCAAGCCCGCGCGCCTTGATAGCGCCCAGCGCACCCAGCGCCATGGTGTCATTGGCGGCGAAGATTGCGGTGGTGTCCGGATAGTGGTCCAGCAGCCAGCACGTCGAGGCGTAGCCATCCTCCTCGGACGTTCCGCCCTGCTCCCCTACGATCCATGGTTCGGCGCCGGACTCACTGAGCCGGGCGTGGAAACCCGCGCGCCGGTGCGCAGCGGCACCGCCGGATCCGGAAAGGTGGCCAATGCGCGTGTGGCCGAGCCCCAGAAGATGGCCGGCGGCCATTCCGCCGCCACCGTCGTCGTCATTGGTGATCAGATCCGCGCCGGCCGGCACGCCATCGCGCCACCCGGCCACGACCGTCGGAATCCCCACCCCAGCCAACATTGAGGCGCTTGGCTCTGCCGCTATCACCAGCCCGTCAACGTGCATGGCAAGCAAACCGTCAACAGCTCCCTGGATGCGGTTCTCCCCGGGGCGGGAATCAGCCAGCATCACCTGGTAGCCATGATCGGTCAGCGCAGATTCCATCCCCCGCAGCAGATCGACGAACCACAGGTTCCGGTAGTCGTCGATCACCAGCCCGATGCTCTTCGTCCGGCTGCTGGCGAGCGTGGTGGCGGCGCGGCTGGGGCGGTACCCGAGGGCCGAGATGGCCGTCTGGACGGCTTCGCGACGCTTGTCGCTCACCCTCGCGGGGTTCTGCAGGACGAGTGAAACCAGCGACGGCGAGACCCCCGCCTGCTTTGCCACGTCATAGATCGTGGGGCGTCGGTTCCTGGGGCTGTGCAACGTCATTGAAGGTGCCTTTCGTGTCTGCCCTTGAGGATATCCGTAGAGTGATTGACAGGACATACATACATGGATACGCTCAGTTCCAACGCACTAAATTGTAGCGCTACAAAATGCCGTTGGACCTACCCGCTGCGGCTGAATTTCAAAGGAGAAATCAATGGCTGAAAGCCTAGGCGTCGCCGTCATCGGTGCAGGCATGGCCGGCAAGGCCCACGCTGCCGCGTACCGCACCGCGTCTGCCCTCTACAGCCCGGTACTTCCCCCGGTGCGCCTGGTCTCGATCGGCGACGTCAACGCCGAATTCGGCTCGTTGGCCGCCCGTCGTTTCGGATACGAGCGCAACGACACGTCATGGCAGGCAATCGCCGAAGCCGATGACATCGACGTTGTCAGCGTGGTCATCGCCAACTCGCTCCACCGCGAAGTCGTGGAGGGCCTGCTCGCTGCCGGCAAGCACGTTTTGTGCGAAAAGCCGTTGAGCGACTCCCTGGCAGACGCCCGCGCCATGGCCGAGGTAGCCCGCGCGGCCGAGGCCGGCGGAACGATCGCCCGCATTGGCTTCACCTTCCGCCGAACCCCTGGCATCGCCTACATCCGGGACCTCATTCGCAACGGCGTCCTCGGCAATGTGCTGCACTTCAGCGGCCGCTACTGGACCGACTACGGCTTCAGCCCCTCCGCTCCCATGAGCTGGCGCTACAAGGGCGGCCCCGGCTCCGGTGCGCTCGCCGACGTCGGAAGCCACCTGACGTACATCTCCGAGTTCCTCTGTGGTGACATCAAGTCGGTCACCGGCGGCAGCCTCAGCACCGTGATCGATAAGCGGCCCCTCCCGCTCGCGGCCGTTATGGGCCACGACCATGCTGCCGTCAGCGACACCTTCGAAGCCGTCGAGAACGACGACTACGCAGCCTTCAACGCGGAGTTCGGAACCGGCGCCGGCAGCTTTGAAGTCTCCCGGGTTGCAGCCGGCCACGCCAACAGCCTCCAGTTCGAGGTGTTCTGCGAGAACGGTGCCGCCAAGTTTGACCAGCGCCGCCCCGCCGAAATCCAGCTGTTCCTCAACGACGGCTCCGGCAACGAGAACGGCTACCGCCAGGTCATCCTCGGCCCGGGACACCCCTACATCGCCGGTGGCCTCGCCATGGACGCCCCCGAAGTCGGCTTTGGCCAGAACGACGCGTTCGGCTACCAGGCCCGCGCCTTCCTCGAAGAGGTCGCCGGCCTCAGCGAGGAAGAGTCCCTCCCCCGCTGCGCCACGTTCGACGAAGGCGTGCGCAACATGGAACTGCTCGGCGCCGTCACCGAATCCGCGCTCAACAACGGAAAGAAGATCACGCTATGAGGCTCGGCGTCTACAACGCGGTCCTGCACGACCGGCCGCTTCCCGAAGCCCTGAAGGTCATTGCCGAGCTTGGCCTCACCGGTATCGAGATCAACACTGGCGGCTTTCTCCCCGCCGTGCACGTCCCCACCATGGACCAGATCCTGGAAAGCGACGCCGCCCGCGATGACTACCTGGCAATCTTCGAGGGCACCGGTGTTTCCATCGCAGGCCTTAACTGCAACGGCAACCCGCTGCACCCCAACCGCGAAATCGGCGAGAAGCACGCCGAGGACATCCGCCGCTCCATCCGGCTGGCCAGCCGCCTCGGCCAGGACCGGGTAGTCACCATGTCCGGTCTGCCGGGCGGAGAGCCCGGAGCCACCACCGTCAACTGGGTGGTCAACGCCTGGAACTCCGCAGCACTGGACGTATTGGACTACCAGTGGGGCGTGGCTGCGGAATTCTGGAAGGAAACCGACCGCCTGGCGGCTGACCACGACGTCAAGGTGGCCCTCGAACTGCACCCGCAGAACCTCGTCTTCAACACCGCCGACGTCCGCAAGCTGATCGAGCTGACCAACGCCACGCACGTCGGCGTCGAACTTGATGCCTCCCACCTGTTCTGGCAGCAGATGGATCCGGTCGCCGTGGTGCGCGAACTCGGACCGCTCGTGTTCCAGGCAGCGGCGAAAGACGTCCGCGTAAACACTGAAAACGCTGCGCTCTACGGCGTGCTGGACAACAGCTTCCGCCGGCTCGCGCCGGAGGAAAACCGCACCAACCTCGGCGGCGACGAGTGGGCCAACGAGTGGCCCAAGAACTCTGCCTGGGACTTTGTGGCCCTGGGCCGCGGGCATAACACCGCCTACTGGACGGAGTTTCTCCGCGCCCTGCACGAAGTAGACCCGGAGATGCTGGTCAACATCGAGCACGAGGACACGTCCTTGGGCCGGATCGAGGGCCTCCAGGTGGCGGCCAAGGTGCTGCGGGATGCTGACGCTGCGCTCAGGTCGTCGCTGAACCTGACGGCTTAGTCAGCCACCTGGTCAGCAAAGGCCTGTGAACAGCAAGGGGGCGGCGCACATGCGTCGCCCCCTTGCTGTCCCAGAGGCCGGCCCTAAGACAGAAGGAAGCGAAACATGCGTATTGGCATTGTGGGATACGGAGCAGGCGGCAGGTACTTCGATGCCCCGTTCATCGAGGCGGCCGAGGGAGTCGAACTGGTGGGCATTGTGGCCCGTTCGGAAGCGAAAAGGGCTCAGGCGGAAGCGGACTTCTCGGGGCTGCCTGTTTATGGGAGTCTTACCGGTCTGCTCGACGCCGGCGTGGACGCGGTGACCATCACCACGCCGCCACACACCCGCCATGACCTGGTCATGGAAGCCATTACAGCGGGCGTGCACGTTGTGGCCGACAAGCCCTTCGCCCCCACGGCGGAGGCCGCGCGTGAACTCGGCGAGGCCGCCGTGCGGCCGGCGTTGTCCTGAACGTCTACCACAACCGGCGCCGCGACGCCGATATCCGTCCGGTAGCTGAACCGGCAACGTGGGGCATCGACGCGGCCGAAAACTGGGGCACCCTGGCCACGAAGGACGGCCGCGAGGCCATTGCCTCGGCACAGGGGAACTATGGCGGCTTCTACACCGAGTTCGCCCGCGCGGTCCGCGGCGACGGCCCTGAACCCGTACCGGCGACGGAAGGAATCCGGACGCTGGAGGTGCTGGATGCGGCCCGCCGCAGTGCGCTGGAGAACGCGGTGATCGCGCTCTAGCACCCTCTGGGCGTACACGTAAGAACGCCCGACGCCGGCCGGCGTCGGGCGTTTTCGCGTCACCTTGGTTTTGTGTCGCCTTAGACGGACACGCCTGAGCGCTCCTTGAACAGGTGCTCGAGCTCCTCCAGGGATTTATCCTTGGTCTCCGGAACCACGCGCTTGACCCAAACAATGGCACCCAGCTGCAGTGCCACGAAGATGAAGAACGTCGCCGAAACACCGATCCACGAGACCATTTGCGGGAAGAAGAACCCGATCAGGAAGTTGATCATCCACAGGACAAAGACGCAGATGCCCATCGCGATGCCGCGGACGTGCATGGGGAAGATCTCGGACATGGTCAGCCACGTGACGGTGCCGATGCAGCCCTGCATGGAAGCCAGGAACGTCACCATGAACAGCAGCACAAGATAGCCGCGCAACGTGCTCTCCGGCAGGAGCATGGAGACGAGCGCGATGGCCGTCAGGGAAGAGGCGGTGCCGCACAGTCCCGCGATCAGCATGGGTTTGCGGGGCACCCGCGTCATCAGGTACATGCCCACGATCACGGCCGCCACGGACGTGACGCCGTTGAGGACGTTGGCGATCAGGGCGCCCTGGTCGCCGAATCCGGACGAGGACAGGATGGACGTCCCGTAGTACATGATGGCGTTGACGCCGCTGATCTGGTTGATGATGGCCATGCCCAGGCCCACCACGAAGATCCTGCGGATCCACGGAACGGTGAGGTCCTTGAACGTGCCCATCCTGGCCTGGTAGTCCTCCCGGGCTGCCTGCCGTACCTCGTCGAACTCCGCCGAGACGTCGCCGGCGGCGCGGGTGGAGCGCAGCACCTCGAGGACTGCACCGAAGCGGCCGGCCGACGCCAGCCAGCGCGGGCTCTCCGGCAGGACCAGCATGCCGAACCACAGGACGACGGCCGGGAGTGTGGCGATGACCAGCATCCAGCGCCACACGTGCGTTTCCTCGGGGAAGGCGTTGCCCAGCACCGCATTGAAGGTGAAGGCCAGGAATTGGCCGGTGACGATCATCAGCTCGTTTTGGGTGACGATGCGGCCGCGTTGGGCCGCCGGCGACATTTCCGCGAGGTACACGGGAACAATCACGGAGGCGCCGCCCACGGCCAGGCCCAGGAATGTCCGGGCCACGATGAGCAGCTCCGTGCTTGGTGAGAGGGTGCAGGCGATGGTGGCCACCACGAAGATCAGGGCCAGTCCCATGATGGTCTTGCGCCTGCCGAAGCGGTCCGAGAGCCGGCCTGCGCTGATGGCGCCGAAGGCCGCACCGAACAGGAGCGTGGAAGTGACCAGTCCTTCGGTGAGCGGCGTCAGCCCGAGGTCCCGCTGCATAAACGGCAGGGCGCCGTTGATGACGCCGGTGTCGTAGCCGAACAGGAGCCCGCCGAACGTGGAGAAGAGCGCCACCTTCCGCATGAACTTCTTCGGGTTGGCCGGGTTGTCCTGTTTGATGCTGCCGGGGGCGTCGGATTGGACTGTGCCGGGATTCGTCATGGTTCCGTTGCTTTGGTCCGTCTTCCCCACCACTACTTGGCCTGGGCGACGTAGTGGCGCATCGTCTCCAGCTGGTAGCGGGACACGTCCTCGGCGTTGTCGTCTTCGGCGAAGACACTGGACACCATCACGGTGTTGTCCTTGTCCAGGAAGCCGATTTCCTTGAGCCCGCCGAAGAACTCGTCCCAGTTGACGTCGCCGTCGCCGATCTTCAGGTGCTGGTGCACCCGCACGGCGTTTCCGGGCGGGTTGGTGATGTAGCGCAGGCCGTGCGAGGCGTGGTGGTCCATGGTGTCCGAGACGTGGACCAGGCGGAGCTTGTCCCCGGCGGCCCGCATGATCTCCAGCGGCTTGTTGCCCATGTGAAATGAGTGCGAGGCCACGTAGACCATGCCGATGTTGGGGGAGTTCAGCCCGCGGATTACGCGGATGGCGGCCAGGCCGTCTTCGACGAAGTCGTCCGGGTGCGGGTCGATCAGGACATCCAGGCCTTCACGCTCGATGATCGGCAGCAGTTCTTCCATCGAGCGGTAGAAGGCGCGTTCGGATTCTTCAGCCTTCTCGGGGCGGCCGCTGAATTCGGTGTTCATGGTGCTGACGCCGAGGTCCACGGCAATTTGGATGGCGCGCTTCCAGTAGCGGACGGCGGCCTCGCGGGCATCCTCGTCCGGACCCGACCAGCGCAGGACCGGCAGGACTGACGCGATTTCGACGCCGGCATCCTTGCAGGCCTTGTTCATCTGGGCCACAAGCTCATCGTCGGCTTTGGGGTGGTTGTAGAACGGGATCATGTCCGCATGCGGAGTCAGCTGCAGGTACTTGTAACCGAGATCGGCGGCCACGCGCGGAAATTCCAGCAGGCTGTGGCTGTGGTGGAACGGGGTGGGGTCCAGGGCGATTTTCATGGTCACTCCTTTGTGAATGAGTCCGTGATCTAACTGAGTTTTTGTCCAGATAATGCGCCGAAACGGGCCTCAAAGGCGCATTATCTGGACAAGAACTACGAGTGCGGGCGGGGCTTAGTTGTAGAGGTCCGGCTTGGCGTTCAGCTGGACCTTGACCTTTTCGCCCGACCTCTGGGCCTCGACGCCGGCCTCGCAGCAGGCTGCGGTGGCGTAGCCGTCCCAGGCGGTGGGGCCGCCGATTTCGCCGCGGACCGCAGCGTCAACCCAGGACTGGATTTCGACATCGTACGCCGCGCCGAAACGCTCTTCGAAGCCAGGGGTGACGTTGCCGCCCCAGCGGCCGGCGCTGCGGGTGTACGGGCCCTTGTCGCCGCCGATGTTCACGATGCCGTCTTCAAAGGAGGCCTGGGTAGCCACTTCATAGCCGAACTTGGCGTTGACGTAGATTTCGACGTCGGCCAGGACGCCGGACTCGGTTTCGAGCAGGACATGCTGGGGATCGTGCTGGCCGGCCGGGGCGTTCTTCGTGGCCTTGCCCAGACGGACCTGGACGCTGGTGATTTCCTCGCCGGTGAAGAAGCGGATGGCATCGAACTCGTGGACCACTGAGTCGTTGATCAGCATCTCGTTGGTGAAGCCGGCGGGCGTGGTGGGGTTGCGGTGCTGGTGGTGGAGCATCAGCAGCTCGCCCAGTTCGCCGTCGCGGATGACGGAGCCCAGGGCGGCGTATTCGGCGTCGAAGCGGCGCATGAAGCCGACCTGGATGCGCTTGTGTCCCAGCGCGGTTTCGGCCTCGACAACTTTCCACGCACTTTCGGCGTCAGGGGTGAGCGGCTTTTCGCAGAGGATCGGGAAGCCCTTCTCAAGTGCCTTGTACAGGATTTCCTCGTGGAGGAAGCCCGGCGTGGCGATCAGCACGGCGTTGACGTCCCCGTTGTTGAGCGCCTCGTCGGCGCTGGCAAGCGCCACGGCACCGTCGATGCCTTCGATGGCGGCCTGCGCACGGGAGAGGTCAACGTCGACGACGGCGGCCACTTCGGCGCCGTGGATACGGGTGCTGAGCCGCTTGATGTGGTCCGCACCCATGCGGCCTGCGCCGATGACGGCAACGCGGAGAATGTCAGTCATTGTTCTGTCCTTAGTATCTTGCTGCTCAGTATCGGGGGTTAGCTGACCGTGGTGCGGGAGCCGCACGACAGCAGGTAGTTTCGGGTGCGCTTGGCGATCGGCATGGGGACGTCGAAGGCCACCGGGTACATGTCCTGCTCCACGATGCCGAAGATGGGGCGGTTCAGTGCCTCCACTGCTTCGATCACAGCGCGCAGGTCCGGAAGGCCATTCGGCGGCTCGGTCATGACGCCGGCGAGGTTGGCCGCGGCCCAGGTCATGTTTTCCTCGTTAACCTTCTTCAGGATGTCCGGGTTGATCTGCTTCAGGTGCAGGTAGCCGATGCGGTCCGGGTAGTTCTTGATGAGCTCCAGGCTGGAAGCTCCGCAGTATTCGGCGTGGCCGGTGTCCAGGCACAGGTTCAGGTACTTCGGGTCCGTGGCCGCCAGGAGGGTTTCGATGTCCTCCTGGGCCCCGACATGGGAATCGGCGTGCGAGTGGAACTGCTGCTTCAGGCCGAAGTCCTCCAGCAGGGTCTTGCCCAGGCGGTTGTGGCCGGCGAACAGGTCGCTCCAGGCCTTCTCCGTGAGCTGGCCGCTTTCCACGGCTTCGCCGGTGACGTCATCGCGCCACATGGCCGGGATGACCACGATGTGCTCCCCGCCCATTGCTGCCGTTAGCTCGGCGACCTTGCGGGCTGGCTCCCAGGCCGTTTCCCACTGGTCCAAGCCGCGGTGGAATGCGGTGAACACAGTTCCTGCGGTGACCTTCAGGTCGCGCTGCTTGAGTTCTTCGGCGAGGCGGGTGGGGTCGTTCGGCAGGTATCCGTACGGACCGAGTTCGATCCACTTGTAGCCGGACTCGGCCACTTCGTCGAGGAAGCGCTCCCATGGGGTCTGCTTCGGGTCATCCGGGAACCAGACACCCCAGGAATCGGGGGCGGTGCCGATGATCAGTTTGTTCTCTGTCATTTCCATTCCTTTGCATCGCCTGGATTCGACAAGCTCAACCAACGGTGGTTGAGCTTGTCGAAACCCAGAGGTGGGGATTAGTTGGAGGGGAAGTTGTACGAGGCACCGGAGGCGTGGGTGGGCTCGGGCCAGCGGGACGTGACTACTTTGCCGCGGGTGTAGAAGGAGACGCCTTCGGGGCCGTAGATGTGCTTGTCACCGAAGAGTGAGGCCTTCCAGCCGCCGAAGGAGTGGTAGGCCACCGGCACGGGCAGCGGCACGTTGATGCCGATCATGCCCACGGTCACCGAACGCTGGAACTTGCGGGCGTTCGCGCCGGAGGAGGTGAAGATGGCGGTGCCGTTGCCGTACGGGTTGGCGTTGATCAGGGCGATGCCGGCGTCCAGGTCCTCGACGCGGACGACGACGAGCACGGGTCCGAAGATTTCCTCGGTGTAGGCGGTCATTTCGGTCTTGACGTGGTCGATGACGGTGGGGCCGACCCAGAAGCCGTCCTCGTGGCCGGGCACGACGAGGTCGCGGCCGTCCACTACCATGGCCGCTCCCGCGGTTTCGGCTTCGGTGACGATCTTGACGATGCGTTCCTTGGAGGCAGGCGTGATCACGGGGCCCATTTCGGCGTCGGGCACGGTGCCGTTGTTGACCTTCACGGCGAGGGCGCGCTCTTCGACCTTCTTGACGATCAGGTCAGCGGCGTCGCCGACGGCGACGGCCACGGAGATGGCCATGCAGCGCTCCCCGGCGGAGCCGAAGGCGGCGGCGGCGAGGTGGTCCGCGGCGTTGTCCAGGTCGGCGTCGGGCATGATGATCGCGTGATTCTTCGCGCCGCCCAGGGCCTGGACGCGCTTGCCGTGCTTGGTGGCGGTCTCGTGGACGTACTGGGCGATCGGGGTGGAGCCCACGAACGAGATGCCGTCCACGTCCGGGTGGGTCAGGAGCCCTTCCACGGTTTCCTTGTCGCCGTGCAGGACCTGGAACACGCCGTCGGGCAGGCCGGCCTGCTTCCACAGCTTGGCCAGCAGCATCGAGGCGGACGGGTCACGCTCGGAGGGCTTGAGGATGAAGGCATTGCCGGCGGCGATGGCCATCGGAGCCATCCACAGCGGCACCATCACCGGGAAGTTGAACGGGGTGATCCCGGCGACCACGCCGAGCGGCTCGCGGAAGGAGAAGACGTCGATGCCGGTGGAGACCTGGTCCGAGTAGTCGCCCTTGAGGAGGGTGGGGATGCCGCACGCGAACTCGATGACCTCCAGGCCGCGGCCGATCTCGCCCTTGGCGTCGGAGAGGACCTTGCCGTGCTCGGCGGTGATCAGTTCGGCGAGCTCGTCGATGTGGGCGGCGACGAGTTCGCGGAACTTGAACAGCACATTGGTGCGCTTGGCCAGGGAGATATCGCCCCAGGTGTCCGCGGCGGCGCGGGCGGCGGCGACGGTGGCGTCCAGGTCCGCACGGTTGGCCAGCCGCAGCTCCGCGGAGACGGCGCCGGTGGCGGGGTTATAGACGGGCTGGGTGCGGGTGCCCTCGCCGGCGGTTTCGGCCCCGTTGATGAAGTGGTTGATGGTGGTGGTGACGGTCGTCGTTGACATGGTGTTGGACTTCCTTGGTCTGTGGCTGTTTGTGGGCTGTGGCTGGTGGGGCTCAGCCGAGCAGTTTGCGCTGGCGGTTCTTGTGGTCGGTGTAGGTCTTGAAGGCCTGCTGCGTGGAGTCGAGGTCCGAGACCTGGGAGACGGGAACGTCCCACCATGATTCGGAGCTCGGGGCGTCCAGCAGGGGGTCGGATTCGACGTGGATCAGGATGGGCCCGCCGCGTTCAGGCGCGGCCTTGGCGTCCCGGACGGCCTGCTCGAGTTCGGCAATGACCTTCTCCCCCGGTTCGATCCGGATCACCTTCACGCCGAGGCTTTCGGCGTTCAGGGCCAGGTCCACGGGGAGGGTTTCGCCTTCGTCGAAGCTGTGCTGCTCCTCGTTCAGCGCCCGGTACTGGGTGCCGAAACGCTGCGAACCGAGGGATTCGGACAGCGAGCCGATGGAGGCGTAGCCGTGGTTCTGGATCAGGACCACGATCAGCTTGATGCGTTCGGCGACGGCGGTGACCAGTTCGGTGTGCATCATCAGGTAGGAGCCGTCCCCCACCATGACCACAACGTCCCGGTCCGTGCCACCGCGCGCGGCTTCTGCCAGCGCGGCGCGCTTAACGCCGAGCCCGCCCGGGATTTCGTAGCCCATGCAGGAGTACGCATATTCCACGTGGTAGCCGAACGGGTCCCGGACGCGCCACATCTTGTGCAGGTCACCGGGCAGGGAACCTGCAGCGCAGATGACGACGTCCGCGGCGTCCATGGCCCGGGACGTGGCGCCGATGATCTCGTTCTGGGCCGGCAGAGGGGTGAAGCGGGTATCGAAGGCTTCGTCCACCGTGGCGTCCCAGCGCTTCTTCTCCGAGGCGATCATCGCTTCGAGGTCCGCACCGACGCGGTAGCCGCCCAGGGCCTGGTTCAGCTTGACCAGCGCCTTGCGAGCGTCGGCCACGATCGGCAGCGACGTGCCGTGCTTGTACGCGTCGATGGCGGCGACGTTGATGTTGATGAACTTGACGTCGGGGTTCTGGAACGCGGTCCGCGAGGCGGTGGTGAAGTCCTCATAGCGAGTGCCGATCCCGATGATCAGGTCCGCCTCGGCAGCGATGGCGTTGGCCGCCGTCGTGCCGGTGGAGCCTATGGCCCCGAGCGAGAACTTGTGGTCCCACGGCAGGACGCCGACGCCGGCCTGGGTGTTGCCCACCGGGATGCCCGTCAACTCGGCAAATGCAGCGAGCTCCTCGTTGGCGTAGGCGTAGAGGACGCCGCCGCCGGCGATGATCAGCGGGCGCTTCGCGGCCCGGATGGCTTCGGCGGCGCGGCGGATGTCCTCGTCGTCGGCTTCAGGGCGGCGGATGCGCCATTCACGTTCGGCCAGGAACTCCTCAGGCACGTCGAAGGCTTCGGCCTGGACGTCCTGCGGCAGCGAGATGGTGACGGCACCGGTTTCGGCCGGATCCGTCAGGACGCGCAGGCCGTGGTGGAAGGCCGAGAACAGCTGTTCCGGGCGGGAGACCCGGTCGAAGAACTTGGACAGCGGGCGGAACGCGTCGTTGACGGTGATGTCGTAGGCGTAGGGCTGCTCGAGCTGCTGCAGGACCGGGTCCGCGGCGCGGGTGGCGAAGGTGTCGCTGGGCAGCAGCAGCACGGGCAGGCGGTTGGTGGTGGCCAATGCCGCACCGGTGAGCAGGTTCGAAGATCCCGGACCGATCGAGGTGCTGATGGCAAACGTCTGGCGGCGGCGGGTGTGCCGGGCGTAGCCCACGGCCTGGTGCACCTGGGCCTGCTCGTTGCGGCCCTGGTAGTACGGCATGATCGCCGGATCCGCGGCCTGGTACTGCTTCAACGCCTGGCCGACGCCGGCGACGTTGCCGTGGCCGAAGATGCCGAACGTCCCAGGAATCAGCCGCTCCCGGTAGTCCTCAGTGCCGATGCGGTCCACCGTGTATTGCTTGGAAAGGTACTCGACGACGGCCTGGGCGACTGTCATTCTGCGTGTTGCTGTTCCCATGGGGCGTTACTCCGATACTTTCGCTGATGACTGCAGCACGGGCGTCTTGAGCAGCGAGGCGGCGGTGGCGACGGCGCCGGCCACATCGCCGTCGGCCGGGTACAGCAGCGTCCGGCCCACGGTGAGGCCCTGGACGCCGGGCAGGGCCAGGGCGGCCTGCCAGCTGGCGAAGACCTCGTCCTGGGTGCCTTCCGGGTCCCCGCCGAGGAGCACGGTGGGCAGCGTGGTGGCCGCCATGACGCGTTCCATCTCGGCCACCACGGGCAGCTTCATCCAGGTGTAGGCGCTCGTGGAGCCCAGGCCCTGGGCGATCGCGATGGACTTGATGACCCCGTCCGGGCTGAGGTCGTTGCGGACCTTGCCGTTCTGCCAGATCGAGAGGAACGGTTCCACCATGGCGATCAGCTTGCGTGCGGCGAGGGAGTCGACGGCCCGCGCTGTGGCTTCCAGGGCGGAGGCGGTGTCCGGGTCGCCGAGGCAGATACGGGTCAGCATCTTGCCGCCGTCGGCCCCTAGGGCTTCCAGGGCTGCGGCCGTGTGGCCGGTGAAACGGTCATCGATTTCGTTGACGAGCCCGGCCAGGCCACCGCGGTTCATCGAGCCGAAGACCAGCTTGCCTTCGAGCGCCCCCAGCAGGAGCAGGTCGTCCATGATGTCCGGGGACGCGAGGACACCGTCGACGGCGGGATTCGCCAGGGCGATCTGCAAACGGTCCAACAGATCGCGGCGGTCCGCCATGGCCACCGGGTCGTTTCCCACGGAGAGGGCTCCGCGGGCGGGGTGGTCGGCGGCAACGATGAAGTTCTGCACACCGTACTTCAGCCCCGGATGGCGCCGGCGGGTGGCTGCCGCGCGGGCAACGGCGTCGGGGTCTTCGAGCCGGAGGGCGCTCAGGTGCTGGTAGCGGCGGGGATCGTCGTTGGCGCTCAAGACGCTGCTCCTTCGGAAACTGTGGTGTGGGACGGATGTGAGGCGGCGGCACCGGCCAGGGCGGGAGCCAGGCGGCCGCGTTCGGCCAGCAGAGAGGTGACCTCCTCCGGCGTCGGCATGGCGTCGGCGCAGGACAGTCGGGAGGCCACAATGGCGCCGGCGGCGTTGGCGTAGTCCAGGACCTGGGCCAGCGGCCAGCCGGAAAGCAGTCCGTGGCAGAAGGCCCCACCAAACGAGTCGCCGGCACCGAGGCCGTTGAGGGTTTCCACCGGGACCGGCGCGGAGACCACGCGTTCGGTGCGGGTCTTCGCCATCACGCCTTCGGGGCCAAGCTTGACCACGGCGATTTCGACGCCGGCGGCCAGCAGCCGGTCGGCCTGCTCGTCTGGGGTTCCTTCGCCCACGGCGACGGCACATTCCTTGTCGTTTCCGATGGCGACCGTGACGTGCGGCAGGATCTTGGCAACCTCGGCCCGGGCGTCCTCTTCGGAGGCCCAGAACATGGGCCGGTAGTCCAGGTCCAGGATGGTGTACTGGCCTTCCTTGAGACCGGTCCGGGGACGGGCAGCATGGGCGGCCAGGTGGGCTCCGCGGCTGGGCTCCTGGCACAGACCGGTCACCGTCGACCAGAAGATCCCGGCTTCACGGATGGCATCCAGGTCCAGCTCCGCGGCCTTGATCTGCAGGTCAGGCGCCGTGGGGAAACGCCCGTAGAAGTAGAGCGGAAAATCATCCGGCGGCATAATGGCGCAGAACGTCACCGCGGTGGGCCATTCCTTCACCGGCGTCACGAAAGCATCGTCCACGTTGAACTTGCGCAGTTCACGGTGGAGGTATTTCCCGAAGGCGTCGTCGCCGGTGCGCGTGATCACGCCTGCAGTGCGGCCATGCCGCGCGGCGGCCACGGCCACATTGGATGGGGAACCTCCGAGGTACTTTCCGAAGGACGTGACGTCCTCCAGATCCACCCCGATGTCGTTCGGGTAGATATCAACACTGATGCGCCCGATCGTGAGCAGTTCGTGGGTCACGGTAATCGCGGACCTTTCTGGTTTGAGCTCCATACCCCTGTACAGCAAGAGCTAGGGCTCGGGTTCCTGGCCGGGCCCCCGTGAGCGGGGCCACAACCACTACCTTGCCCTAGAATCATTGTCCTGTCAAAGGTTTGTACTGACATATTTACAACCTGCACAAGGCGCTGAATTGGCACCCTCGGAATTACTTCCGGGGGACCGCCAGTTCGCCCGTGACGTACTGCGCCCGCCCGAAGCCGAACGACCAGTCACCGGCGGCATTCTCCACATATCCGATGAACACGTCCTCACCGGCAATATCAAGCCCCGCCAGCCGGTCGGCGATCGCCGCAAACAGCGACTGCTTGGCCGCCTGGCTCCGGCCGCCCTGCGTAAAGATCTGGATCATCACCACATCGGGGGTGCGCTCGAAGCCGAGTCCTGCATCCTGGGCGACTATCTGGCCCTGCGGGTGCTCGGTGAGAATGTGGAAGTAGTCACGCTCCGGGATGGCATACTCCGCGAGGATCGCGTCATGGATGCCCCCGCTCAAGCGCTGCAACTGTTCAGCGGTGCGCCCGTTATTAACATCGATTCGTACCAGCGGCATTTTTCATCTCCCTGAAGTTTGTCCTGACATACTAACAAACTTCCGAGATGATCCGCAAGGAAAATCCCCAACACCCCTTCCGTCTCGGGCAGGGCCGGGAGTATGGTTAAACAACCAAATAGTTGATCAATGAATAAGTTGATTAACAGATCGAGAAAGGCCTGCACCACGATGAACCCCGACGACGGCACCCTGGACTCGGCCTTTATGGCCCTGGCCGACCCCGTGCGGCGGCGGATCATCGCCCGGCTCAGCCGCGGGCAGGCCACAGTCAACGAATTGGCGGAACCCTTCGCGATCACCAAACAGGCGGTCTCGAAGCACATCCAGGTCCTCGAGCAGGCAGGGCTCGTCACCCGCAGCAGGGAAGCCCAGCGCCGGCCCGTCCACCTGAATCCCGCACGGCTGGAGGCTCTCACAGCGTGGATCGACCAGTACCGGCTGGTCCGCGAAGAGCAGTTCCGCAGCCTGGATGCCGTGCTTCGATCCAGCGCCGCGCCAGCGGCGAGCAATGCTAAGGAGTCATCATGAGCAATTCCCTGAAACTCAGCGTTCCCGACGGCCTTCCTTTTATCGACTTCGAGCGGGAGTTCGACTTCCCGGTGGCGGACGTCTTCCGCGCGCATAAGGACCCTGATCTGATCGTCCAGTGGCTCGGCCCGCGGGGACTGAAGATGGACATCGACCACTACGATTTCCGCACCGGCGGCACCTACAGCTACCTGCACACGGGGCCGGACGGCGTCGCCTATGAGTTCAGCGGGGTCTTCCACACCGTCCGGGAAAACGAATTCGCCATCCAGACCTTCGAGTTCGGCGGCTACCCGGATGTTGTCAGCCTTGAATTCATGACGTTTGAGGACCTCGCCAACGGACGCACCCGCCTGCGGGGCCACTCCGTCTACCCCACCCAGGAGGCCCGCGACGGCATGGCGCAGTCCGGCATGGAAGGCGGCATGACCGAAGGCTACGAGCGGCTCGACGAACTGCTCAGCGGCGCCAAGGTCTAGAACAGCCCTTAAACGCGTACGACGGCGGCCGGTTACCTTCCCGGAGAAGGTAACCGGCCGCCGTCGTACTGGTGATCGAGCCTGTCGGGACCCGTGGTCACCGGTGGTCGAGCCTGGCGGGACCCTGGGCGGGCTTTTCCTAGCCGTTGAACTCCGCCGGGTGCGGACCGGTGCGGCCGTCCCGCTCCAGGCCGTCGATGACCGACAGCTCGTCCGCGGTCAGGTCAAAGCCGAAGACGTCCAGGTTCTCCCGGATCCGCTGCGGGGTGACCGACTTGGGGATGATGATCCGGCCGTGCTGCAGGTGCCAGCGCAGAATGGCCTGCGCGGGGCTCACACCATGCCGTGCTGCGATGTCCACAACGGCCGGATCTGCCAGCACGGCACCCTGGGCGAGCGGGCTCCAGGCCTCCGTGGCAATCCCGTGCGCGGCGTTGAAGTCTGCAATGTCCCGCTGCTGGAGTGCCGGGTGCAGTTCAATCTGGTTGATGGCCGGAACCGTGCCGCCCAGGTCGACAACCTTCTGCAGGTGTTCGGGGAGGAAGTTGGAGACGCCGATGGCCCTGGCCTTGCCGCTGGCCAGCAGGTGCTCCAGCGCCCGCCAGGACTCGAGGTACAGGCCGGTTGCCGGCGCGGGCCAGTGGATGAGGTAGAGGTCCAGGTAGTCCAGTCCCAGCCTGTCCAGGCTGGCCTCGAATGCTGCCAGCGTGGCGTCGTAGCCGAGGTCGGCCACCCACAGCTTGGACGTAATGAACAGCTCTTCGCGGTCGATGCCGGACTCGGCCAGGGCACGTCCGGTACCCGCCTCATTGCCGTAGATGGCAGCGGTGTCGATGCTCCGGTAGCCGGCTGCAAGCGCGTGGCTGACCGCGGCGGTGGTGTCGTCGTCGGACACCTGGAAGACGCCGAACCCCAGCTGCGGCATCCGCACGCCGTTGTTGAGGGTGATCTCGGGGATGGACGTGGTGATGGGGGTGGAAGTCATGGGCTCTCCTGTTGCGGGTTGAGGATTGAGGTTTGAAGGTTTAGCGCAGGACGGCGACGGGCTCGGCAGCCACGCGTTCGCCGGAGGCGGCGTTGGCGTTGGCGCTGGCGCTGGCGTCAGAGGATGCGTGCCGGACGGCCCGCTTGGCTCCGACGGCGGCGATGATCATCACCACGAGCCCCAGCAGGGTGATGCCGGCCCCTGCCCAGATGGGTGAGGTGTAGCCGAGTCCGGCGGTGATGGTCACTCCGCCGAGCCAGGCGCCGAGGGCGTTGCCGACGTTGAAGGCGCCGATGTTGGCGCCGGACGCGAGGGTGGGGGCGCTGGAGGCGTACTTCATCACACGCATTTGCAGTCCCGGCACCGTGGCGAAGCCGAAGCCGCCCATCAGGACGATAGAGGCGACGGTGAGCGCCTGGTTGCCGGCGGTCAGGGCAAAGCCGACGAGTACAACCACCAGTACGGAGAGCACCACAACGAGCGTGCGGTCCACGTTGCGGTCCGCCGCCTTGCCGCCGATGGTGTTCCCGACAAAGAGGCCACCACCGAAGACGATCAGCAGCCACGGCACGGTGGAAGCCGCGAAGCCGGAGACCTCGGTGAGGGTGAAGGCGATGTATGTGAAGGCGCCGAACATCCCGCCGTAGCCGAGGATCGTGACGAGGATGGACAGCCACACCTGGCCGGAACGGAAGGCGCGCAGTTCACTGCTCAAGGTTCCGGGCGTGGTGTCCCCATGGCCGGTCTTCGGAACCAGCGCGAGGATGCCCGCCAGGGCGATGACTCCGATGACGGTGATGGCCCAGAACGTCGAGCGCCAGCCTGCCGCCTGTCCCAGCATGGTGCCGAACGGCACGCCCAGGACGTTGGCGGCGGTGAGCCCGGTGAACATGATGGCGATGGCGCCGGCCTTTTTGGTGGGGGCAACCATGTCCGCGGCCACCACGGCTCCGATCCCGAAGAAGGCACCGTGCGCCAGGGCGGCGATGATCCGGCCGATCATCATCATCCCGTAATCGGGAGCGATGGCGGAGACGAGGTTGCCGGCGATGAACAGCACCAGCAGGACGGCGAGGACGGGCTTGCGTTCGAAGCGGGTCACCGCGGCAGTCAGCACCAATGCGCCGACGACCACGGCAAGAGCGTACCCGGAGATCAGCCAGCCTGCCGTGGCCTCGCTGACCTGGAAGTCGGCGGCAACCTCGGGCAGTAGGCCCATGATGACGAACTCGGTGAGTCCGATGCCGAACCCGCCGAGGGCGAGGGCTATCAGGCCAATGGGCATGGGATGCTCCTTTTGAAAACTGTACGGAATGAGATAGGACGCGTAAGCTAGTAGTTGCAGACGCGTTATTTATTGTTGCACAAGCAGATACACCGCGCAAGCAACTATTATTGATTGTGCTCCGCCTCACGCCGCCAGGCTGTTGGAGCACCCGCGAGAGGAAAGACAGATGGGCATCAAGGACGACGCCGTGGAGGTCCGGGCACAGGGTTGGCGCACGCTCGCGGCGCTGCACGGCCTGATCGAGGGCGAGCTGGAACGCTCCCTGCAGGCCGAATCAAAGCTGTCAGTGGTGGAGTACACCGTGCTGGATGCGCTCAGCCGCCAGGACGGCTGGCACATGCGCATGCAGCAGCTCGCCCGCGCCACAGCCCTCAGCGCCAGCGCCACTACTCGGCTGGTCAACAGGCTTGAGGACCGCGCCCTGCTGACCCGGATCCTCTGCGCGGACGACCGCCGCGGCATCTACACAGAGCTCACGCCCAGCGGCATCGCCCTGCTGGAGGAAACCCGGCCCGTCCATGACGCCACGCTGGAGCGCGCCCTGGCCGAGGCCCAGGAGATTCCCGAGCTGGCCGCGCTGGTGGAGGCACTCCCCCGGCTCCACGCGAACGCATAGTTCAAGTACGACGGCGGACGGTCACCTTCCAGGAGAAGGTGACCGTCCGTCGTCGTACTTAACCAGAAACGCGGGGTCACTCCGTGCCCGATCCAACCTCTGGAACGGGCAGGGAGTGACCCCGCGTTGCTCTTACAGAAATACTAGAGCGTTGCGTAAACTTCGCGCAGCAGCTTGGCGGTCTCGGACGGCGTCTTGCCGACCTTCACGCCTGCAGCCTCGAGGGCTTCCTTCTTGGCCTGGGCGGTTCCGGCGGAACCGGAGACGATGGCGCCGGCGTGGCCCATGGTCTTGCCTTCGGGTGCGGTGAAGCCGGCAACGTAGCCAACAACCGGCTTGGTGACGTGTGCCTTGATGTAGTCGGCAGCACGCTCTTCGGCGTCGCCACCGATTTCGCCGATCATCACGATCGCCTTGGTCTCGGGGTCAGCCTCGAACGCGGCCAGGGCGTCGATGTGCGTGGTGCCGATGACGGGGTCGCCGCCGATGCCGATGGCGGTGGAGAAGCCAAGGTCGCGCAGTTCGTACATCATCTGGTAGGTCAGGGTTCCGGACTTGGAAACCAGGCCGATGGGGCCCTTGCCCGTGATGTTGGCCGGCGTGATGCCGACCAGCGCTTCGCCCGGGGTGATGATACCGGGGCAGTTCGGGCCGATGATGCGGGTGACCTGCTTGCCGTCGGCGTCAACCGTGGACTGGGCCAGTGCCCAGAACTCGGCGGAATCCTGGACCGGCACGCCTTCGGTGATGACTACGACCAGGCCGATGCCTGCCTCGATGGCCTCAACCACGGCGTTCTTGGTGAATGCCGGCGGGACGAAGACGATGGAGACGTCGGCGCCGGTTTCAGCCATGGCTTCCTTGACGGTGCCAAAAACGGTGATTTCGGTGTCGCCGTGCAGGACCGTGGTGCCGGCCTTACGGGCGTTGACGCCACCAACAATGTTGGTGCCGGCCTTCAGCATCAGGGCGGTGTGCTTGGTGCCTTCGCCGCCGGTGATGCCCTGGACGATGACCTTGGAGTCCTTGTTCAGATAGATAGACATGGTGCGTCCCTTTACTTAGCTGCGTTGGCGAGCTCGGCGGCCTTGTCGGCGCCCTCGTCCATGGTGGCGGCCAGGGTAACCAGCGGGTGGTTGGCCTCGGCCAGGATGCGGCGGCCTTCTTCAACGTTGTTGCCGTCGAGGCGGACTACCAGCGGCTTGTTGGCGGAGTGGCCCAGCTCGGCCAGCGCGCCAACGATGCCCTTGGCGACGGCGTCACACGCGGTGATGCCACCGAAGACGTTCACGAATACGGACTTGACCTGCGGGTCGCCCAGGATGACGTCGAGGCCGGCGGCCATGACCTCGGCGGAAGCTCCACCGCCGATGTCCAGGAAGTTGGCGGGCTTGACGTTGCCGTGGTTTTCACCGGCGTAGGCGACAACGTCCAGGGTGGACATGACCAGGCCTGCACCGTTGCCGATGATGCCCACGGAGCCGTCCAGCTTGACGTAGTTCAGGTCCTGCGCCTTGGCCTTGGCCTCGAGCGGATCTGCAGCGTCCTTGTCTTCAAGGAGGGCGTGCTTGGCGTGGCGGAAGTCGGCGTTCTCGTCGAGGGAGACCTTGCCGTCCAGTGCCACGATGTCGCCGGCGCCGGTCTTGACGAGCGGGTTGACCTCAACGAGGGTGGCGTCTTCCTTCTTGAAGACGTCCCAGAGCTTGAGGATCACGGCGGCGACCTTGCCGCGCAGTTCCTCATCGAAGCCTGCAGCTGCGACGATTTCGTCAGCCTTGGCCTGGTCGATGCCCACAGCGGGGTCGATGGCGATCTTGGCGAGCGCCTCAGGGCGTTCGACGGCGAGCTGTTCGATTTCCATGCCACCTTCTACCGAGCACATGGCCAGGTAGTTGCGGTTGGCCCGGTCCAGCAGGACGGAGAAGTAGTACTCCTCGGCAATGTCGGCACCCTGGGCAATCATCACCTTGTTGACGGTGTGGCCCTTGATGTCCATGCCCAGGATGTTGGTGGAGTGCTCAAACGCCTCATCGGCGGTCTTGGCAACCTTGACGCCGCCAGCCTTACCGCGGCCACCGGCCTTAACCTGGGCCTTAACGACAGTTACGCCGCCGATTTTCTCGGCAGCTGCCTTTGCTTCTTCTGGGGTGTACGCCACGATGCCGGCAAGCACGGGTACACCGTGCGCCTCGAACATATCGCGCGCCTGGTATTCAAACAGGTCCACGGTTTAGTGTCCTTCTACGTCGAAGTAGTTTCTGTACAGTCGGGCACCGCCGAAGACGATGACCGGGCTGCGGATTGCCTGCACCTGCGACCAGTCCGGAAACGGGCCCCACAGCGCAATGCTCCATTCGGAACTCTAGCCCTCTCAGAGGACCGGCCCGTTCCACACTACCGCTTATGTGAGTAACGACACTATTCTATGGAGCGTAGAAAAACGCCTAGATTACGGGGTTTTTGAGGCCTCCGCGGGTGCCGGGGAGGCTGTTGCCGCGTCCTTGGAAATAAGTTCGTAGCGGTCCCGGGCCACAAAGAATCCGACGCCGGCCGAGACGTTTCCGCACGCCACGCCGCCGTTATGGGCCGAACAGCGCAGCCCGTTCCGTTCCAGGTTCTGGCCCTCGGCGAGGACCCGCAGTTCCGTCAGCGGGCCGCTCTTGTTTCCCTTGGGTCCGTAGGCTGCCTCCATTTGTGTGACGCCGGAACGGCACTCCCCATACGTTGCCCTGTCCGGGCTGAGCAGCGCCGCTCCGCCCAGATAGCCCAGGCCGGTGCCGGCGCAGTCGTCCTTGATGTCGCCCGCGGCAGGCTTGGGGTATCCGGCAAGCTCGCAATGCGCCACCGGGACGGTGGCGAGCTTGTTGTTGGCCGCATCACTGAAGCTGTTCGACTCATACGGGAGGTCAAGGTGTTCCCCACGGGCCGACGTCAGGGAACACACAATGTTCCGGTCCTCCGTGATGAAGGACAGGACGTCCCCGCTGGCCCTGAACGCGGCGGGGTCGGCCAGCGCTGCCTGTTCCAGTTGCTCCATGGCCGGCAGCGGCGGCGGGGCCACATAGCCCGGGTCCTCGGTGGTGATGCTGCAGGCAGTGCCTGCCAGCAGGAAGAAGGCGGCCAGGATCCCCAATACAGTCCGTCGCATGGCCTCCATTATGCCCCGGCAGCGGTCTCAGGCCGTCGGGCGCGTCCCGGCGGCCTCTACGACGGCGGCAGCAGCTTCGGCGGGATCCTCGCGGTCGAACTGCTCCCGCATCGTCCGGGCGCGGGATTTCCAGCCAGGATCCGCCAGGACCTTTCGAACTGCACCGGCTATGTCCGCGGGCTTGGGTGACTCCGTCCTGAGGTTAATGCCGACGCCGGCGTGTTCCACCCGGGCGTTAACATCACTTTTGCCCTCGTTGATGCCCGAAACCACCAAGGGAACCCCCTTGGACAGGCTCAGCTGCACACCGCCGAATCCGCCGTTGGTGATGAAGACATCCGTGAAGTCAAAGACCTCCGCGAAGTCCACGTAGTCCCGGACCACCACGTTGGGCTGCGTGTACCGGGCTTTCAACGCTTCGGTGCCGTGCCCGCCGGTTGCCACGATGACCAACGCATCCATGTCCTTGACCGCCTCAAGCGACGGAACGATGAGTTTGTCCTGGTCAAGGTTGTCCACTGTTCCTTGGGTGACAACGAGCGTTGCGGGATAGGACCGGGGAAAGCCGCCGTCCCCACCGGAACCGGATGCGGCCTCACCGGAACCGCCGGTCGCCTGGCCAGGCGACCGGTATGGCAGGAGCGCCCCGACGTAGTGCACTTTGGCATTGACCCGGCGCCGCGGGAAATCGAGGGATTCCGTGCCGGTCTGGATAATGGCGTCCGAGCACCGATAGGGTTCGTCCGTCAGCCGGCCTTCCCGCGGAACAGGCTGGCCGTAGGCGGCATGCTGCCGGCGGTAGCTCTGACTGGCAGGCCGAAGGATGACCTTGTCGGACAGCAGGCCCGCCAGGCCTTGGACCGCCTTCTCCGCGGGATTGCGGGGCGGCCGGAACCCGAAGAAAAGCGGCGGGACCTGCGGGTCGCTTTCCATGTTGGGGATCGCAACAAAATTCACCACCGACTTGCCCATCAAGTGGGAGACGAGCCGGTGAATGAACATGGAACTGTCCGCCACAAGAACGTCGAAGGGATTCTGCTGCGCGACCTCGCGGATGTCCTCGAAGAAGTGGCTGACGTTGCTGGCGAAAATTTTCTCGCCGTCGAAGCCGATGGCCCGTGGGCCCTTGAGCTTGGCCCGCTCCGGATAGAGCTCATTGAGGTTGTCCGCGCGGTGCTCGATGGCCCTGCGGAAGGGGAAGTGCTGGATTCCCAAGCCGGCGAGCCTGTCCGCATAGACGGGACCCGTGTACCAGGCCACCTCGTGGCCGCGGTCCTTGAGCCGCATCGCCACGCCCGTCATGGGGTTGAAATGGCCGTCAATGGCCTGGCTGGCGAACAGGATCTTCACAGTGGTGCCCCCGAATCTGCTGTGCTCAAGTTCTGCTGTGCTCAAGTGGCCTGCGCTGCACCGGTTCCCCGGCTACCGGCTGTTTCCCGGGTACCGCGCGTTCCTGAACTGTAAGCCAGCCGCGGTGCCCGGACAAGGGCAGGCGTGGTCAGGCGTCGAGCTTCGTGAGTGGCGCGTAGCGGAGCAGCAGTCGCTTCTCGCCGACGCTGAACTTCACCTTGGCCACTGTCTTGTCCCCCGCGCCTTCCAACGCCAGCACCGTGCCGTTGCCGAAGCTGGTGTGGTTGACCTTGTCGCCCACACTGACGGCCACAATCTCCTTCTGCGGCTGGACCCGGTTCTTGGCGATGGCCGCGGGAACGTCCGCGTTGAAGCCCGCCGAGGAATCGGCGGCCGCGCCGCGGGACGTGCCGGCGCCCCAGAAGGATCCGCCGTAACGGCTGGACCCGATCGACGCGCTGCTGCTCCCCCACCCGCCGGGCTGCCGGCTGGTGCCTTCGCGTTTCCACTCCAGCAACTCGGCGGGAATTTCCTCGAGGAACTGGCTGGCCGGGTTGTACTGGCTTTGGCCCCACATGCTGCGGACTTCGGACCGGGTGACGTAGAGGCGCTTGCGCGCGCGGGTCAGGCCCACGTAGGCAAGCCGGCGTTCCTCGGCGAGTTCCTTGGGGTCCGTGGCCGAGCGCTGGTGCGGGAACAGCCCGTGTTCCATGCCCGTCAGGAACACCACCGGGAATTCGAGCCCCTTGGCGGTGTGGAGGGTCATCAGCGTGACCACGCCGAGGCGTTTAGCTTCGGCCACGGCGGCGTCGATGTCCGCACCCGGCGCATCCGGGATCTGGTCCGCGTCAGCGACCAGCGACACCTGTTCCAGGAACGCGCCCAGGGAACCTTCCGGGTTCTCCTGTTCGTATTCACGCACGCCGGCGACGAGTTCCGCCAGGTTCTCCACGCGGGACTCGTCCTGTGGATCAGTGCTGGAACGCAGCCCGGCGAGGTAGCCGGTCTGTTCCAGGACTGCTTCCAGCGCGGCGGCGGCGCCTGAACCGGAGGCAACCTCTGCGAGGTCGTCCAGCAGTTTCACAAACCCGAGGACGGCGTTGACGGAACGGGTGGCCATGCCGGGAGCCTCTTCAGCCCGCCGGGCGGCGGCCATGAACGACATCCGTTCGCGCTCGGCCAGTGCGGCCACTGCACCTTCGGCGCGGTCACCAATGCCGCGCTTGGGTTCGTTGAGCACCCGGCGCAGGTTGACGTCGTCGTCCGGGTTCACCAGAACGCGGAGGTACGCGAGGGCGTCCTTGATTTCCTTGCGGTCGTAGAAGCGGGTGCCGCCCACCACCTTGTACGGCAGGCCTACCCGGACCAGCACATCCTCAATGGAACGGGACTGCGCGTTGGTGCGGTAGAAAATGGCAACATCACCGGGGCGGAGGTTGTCCTCGTCCTGGAGCCGGTCAATCTCCTTGGCAATGAACTGGGCCTCGGCGTGCTCGTTCTCGCCCACATAGCCGATGATCTTGTGGCCCTCGCCCTCGGCGGTCCACAGCCGCTTGTCGGGGCGGTTGGGGTTGCGTGAGATCACGGAGTTGGCCGCGCTGAGGATGTTCTGCGTGGAGCGGTAGTTCTGCTCCAGTTTGATGGTGCGGGCTTCCGGATAGTCCTTTTCGAACTCCACGATGTTGCGGATGTCGGCGCCGCGGAAGGCGTAGATGGACTGGTCGGAGTCGCCGACGACGGTGAGCTCGGACGCACCGGGGCCCTCCCCCACTATCTCGCGGACCAGGGCGTACTGGGCGTGGTTGGTGTCCTGGTACTCGTCCACGAGGACGTGCCGGAACCGCCGCCGGTAGGAATCGGCGAGCGCCGGGAAGGCTCGGAACATGTAGACGGTCTCGGCGATGAGGTCATCGAAGTCCATGGCGTTGGCCTGGCGCAGCCGCTGGGTGTAGCCCTTGAAGACGTCAGCCACGGCGGACTCGAAGGGATCGTTGTAGTTCACGGAGGACGAGTATGAATCGGCGTCGATGAGCTCGTTCTTGAGCGCCGAGATCTTGTGCTGGATGGCCTTGGGCGCGAACTTCTTGGGGTCCAGGTCCAGGCTCTTGGAGACCTGGATGACCAGCCGCAGCGAGTCCGCGGAGTCGTAGATGGAGAAGTTCGACTTCCGGCCGACGTTCGCGGCTTCCTGGCGCAGGATACGCACGCAGGATGAGTGGAACGTGGAGATCCACATGATCTTGGCCCGTCCACCCACCAGCGCCGCGATGCGCTCCCGCATCTCAGCGGCGGCCTTGTTGGTGAACGTGATGGCCAGGATCTCACCGTGATGCGCGCGGTGCGTGGCAATGAGGTACGCGATCCGGTTACTGAGGACGCGGGTCTTTCCCGAGCCGGCGCCGGCCACAATTAGCAGGGCGCCGCCGGCGTGCTTGACGGCCTCCTCCTGCTGCGGGTTAAGCCCCTCCAGGAGTTCCTCGGCATTCGGCCGGTGGTGGGCCGGCTCGCCGTTGCCGTCATGAGAGGGCGCCTGGTTGGCCCAACCGCCCGTGCGCTGGGCGCCCTGTTCTGCTGCGTGTTCGGACCCGCCGCCAGGCCCGCCGCCACCGAATTCGGCGGCCGCGGCAAGGCCCTCCGGGCGCGACTTGGTGCGGGCGGAGGCTGGCGCGGCGGCCTTGAACGGTCCGTCAGAGTACGGGTCAAACAACATATCCATGGTGCCTACAAGTCTAGGCGGTAGGGCTGACAGTCAGGTCCAGCCTGTGGATAACACCGTGCTCCGCACCCGGGAAGCGTGCAAAATGCGGCCCGGACTCAGGCCACCGAGCCCGATTCGAGGGCCGCACGCAACTCCCGCACCGCCGTCGTGCCTCCCGCCATAAACCAGTCCAGGCCGTTGATCCGGACCGTGTCCGTAGCGCCGCCGGCGGCGCGGACGATCGCCTTGCCCGGCAGCCAGTCCCATTCCGGGCAGCTGTGCTGGAACCAGCATCCCAGCTGGCCATCGGCCACCCGGCCCAGGTCGCAGGACCCGGAGCCGAACATCCGCAGCGCCGCGGCGGAGGTGGCCGCAGCGTGCCAGGGCATGGCGCAGAGCGGATCCATCAGCCAGGTGGGGTGGATGTAGGTGGCTGCGCCGAGTTCGGCGAGCGCGGTTGCGTTGCGCGCCCCGCCGCCCTGGACAGCCCCTGTGTCCCGGTAGGCGGTCAGCACCTCGCCATTCAGCGTGGCCGCGTGGGCCGTGCCGCCGAGCCAGAGCTTGTCCTCCTCGGGCTGGAAAATCGCGCCGAGCAGCACATCGGACGAGTCCTTCAGCGCGAGGGCCGAACACCAGTACGTGGACCCGTGCAGGAAGTTGTAGGTGCCGTCCACGGGGTCGATCACCCAGGTGCGGCCGCTGGTTCCGGCCACCGCGGCACCCTCTTCGCCCACGATGCCGTCCTCCGGCCGGCAGCGCTGCAACTGCCCCAGCACGTAGGCTTCCGCAGCGTGGTCGGCGGCGGTCACCACGTCGGAGATGGAGGTTTTCTGCTGGGACTGCAGCCCGGCCATGCGCATCAGGAGCGCCAGTTGCCCGGCTTCGCGCACCAGCGCGGATGCCAGCTGATAGTCGTCCAGGGCGGGGTCAAGTTCAAGGGCGCTGTGCCGGCCAGTGGTCATGGACCCAGTTTAGGTGGCGGGATAATGGTGCCATGGCCAAAACCCCAGCGCAGCGGATCAAGAAGCACGGCTCCAAGGCGGCTGTTCCGCAGCACAGCCTCCCGCCGGTCATCAACCCCTCCACCAGCCGTTCGCCGCAGAAGGCCCAGAGCAACACCAACCTGATCCTCATCGCGGGCGTGACAGTGAGCCTGTTCCTGTTCTGGTACGTCCACCTGCTCACGCTCCAGCAGCTCACCCAGCTCTCCGGCGGCCTGGCCATGCCCGACTCACTCGTGGGAGGTTTTGACGCCGGCTACGTCGGCCAACTGAACGCCGCCATGGACAACGACGCCCGCGGCCAGCTCAACTACGTCCACAAGACAGCCGGCACCCTGTTCCCGCTCATTTTCGGCTTCACGTGGCTGCTCCTGATCGGGACCAATGTCGCCAAGAAGGCCCTCCGCTGGGCACTCTGGGCCCTCCCGCTGCTGTTTGTGGTGGTCCGGCTGTGGGGCAATGTCGCCATCGACGCCGCGCTGGGATCGGAAACGGCCGACGCCGGCCAGGTCGCCTTGGCGTCCGGGCTCACCGTTGCCGGGTGGGTGCTGTTCGTCGTCAGCCTGCTGGCCGGGGCTGCGGCTGTGTTCCTGCGCAGGAAGCCCGCGAAAGCCGGCTAGGCCCGCGCCGCCCCAGTAACCCTGGCGGCCCCAGCAGCGCGCTGCTCCTTGCGGTGCCGGTGCATACGTTGGGCGATCACCAGGCCCGCCGCCGCCACGCCCACGGTGACCGGATAACCCATCAGCCGCTCCAGGGTGCCCGGCTCCGGAACATCCAGGCCTGTCAGTCCGCCTGTGACCAGCGCGGCGAGGGACACCAGCCCGCACACCAGCACGAACCACCCCAGCGGAGTCTGCCGCAGCCATAACACCCCCAGCAGCAGCAACGCCAGCGCGCCGGCCAGGAAGTACATCAGGGCCCCGGCGAAGTGCCAGCCGGAGCCGACGTCCTCCGGCACCAGGCCCACGATCATGGTCCCCGCACCGGCAGTACCGGTCAGGACCCGCACGGCAACCGCCGCCTGCCAGGGTTTCCGGCGCCCCGGTTGGACCCGGGCCCCTGCCCGGGCGGCGACACAGAGCAGCCCGGAACCCAGCAGCAGCGCACCGAGCAGCATGCCCAGCCCCTGGACCACAAAGGAGGCGTTCATCAGCCAATGCAGCGGCGAACACACATCCCGTCCGTCGTAGATCCCGCAGTGAAGCGCGCCGAGGTCGCTGATGTATCCGGTCCGGCGGTCGTAGGGCTGCGGCCCGCCCCAGGCACCGATCACGGCCGCTTCCGCCACAAAATACTGCAGGACACTCAGGACGGACCAGGCGCCGATGTACTGGCGGGTCGAGGCGGTGTCCGGGAGGTAGGCCACGGCGGGAGCGGACGACGGGGCTGATCTCATGCCAAGAGCGTAGTACGGCCTCCCACCTTGTATGCTTGTATCCGTGTCCGGACGGACCGGCCCTGCCGGACCAGCGGACACGCGCCCTCGTAGCTCAGTGGATAGAGCACGGCTCTCCTAAAGCCGGTGTCGTTGGTTCGATTCCAATCGAGGGCACTTGAATCTTCCTTCCCCGGAGTTCGACCTCCGCGCCTACCTGCTCGGCCCCTCGCCGGCCGGGAACTTGCCCGTTGAGGGAAACTGGGCCGTCGAACGGCAGCTACTGGACCGGTCCACCGGCACCCACGGAACCTATTCCGGCGTCGTACATTTTTCCCCCGCGGACGACGGCGGCCTGGCCTTCCGTGAGGAAGGCACCATGCGCTGGCCCACCTTTACCGGCCCCGCCTTCCGCGAATACCTCCTGAAACCCGCCGACCGGCCCGAGGCCCTGGACGTGTTTTTTGCCGACGGGCGGCCCTTCCACCGGATGAGTTTCGGCCCGGAGGCCAACCTGGACCAGCACTGGTGCGATCCCGATACGTACCGCGTGGCCTACACCTACGAAGGCCCGGACAACTTCAGTTACACGTGGGATGTGACCGGCCCGCGCAAGGACCTGCTGCTGACGTCCGCCCTGAAGCGGCAGGTCTGAAGCGGCAAGTCGGAGCCGGCGAGACTGAACACGCTAGGCTCGGAACCGTGAAATCCCGCATTATTGTCTCCGCCGTCTGTGTCTTCGATGACGCCGGCCGGCTCCTGACCGTCCGCAAGCGCGGCACAAGCATGTTTATGCACCCGGGAGGCAAGCCCGAAGCCGGCGAAACCGCCGTCCACGCCGCTGCGCGGGAACTTCAGGAGGAAGTGGGGATCGTGGTGGATCCGCGCGAGCTGGAGCTGATGGGCGTCTGGATCGCCGACGCCGCCAACGAGGCCGCCACGGACATCGAAGCCACGGTGTATACCGCACCCGGAACCTGGACCGCGCACCCCTCGGCTGAGATCGCCGAGATCCGCTGGCTGGACCTGGCGGCGCTGGACCGGGGCGCGCCGCTGCCAGCGGACCTGGCCCCGCTCCTGACGGACCACATCCTGCCGGAACTTGCCGCGCTGCGCCCCGGCCCCAAGTAGGTAGCAGTAGGTGTCGTTTTGAGGGCTCAAAACGACTTGCTGCTACCCAGTTGGGGAAGGCTGAGCCCTAGTACTCCGGAACGGCTTCCGCTGCCACGGCCGTGGCCTCGGCGAACTGCGTCTGGTACAGCTCGGCGTACCGGCCCTCGGCCGCGAGCAGATCGGTATGGTTCCCGCGTTCCACGATCCGCCCGTCCTCGACCACCAGGATGACGTCGGCGGCACGGATGGTGGACAGCCGGTGGGCAATCACGACGGCGGTGCGCCCCTCGAGCGCGGCGCCCAGGGCCGCCTGCACGGCGGCTTCGTTGGTGGAGTCGAGTGCGGCGGTGGCCTCGTCGAGGATGACCACCCGGGGCTGGGAAATCAGCAGCCGGGCGATGGTGAGGCGCTGGCGTTCACCGCCGGAGAGCCGGTAGCCGCGCTCCCCCACCACGGTGTCCAGGCCGTCTGGCAGGGACCGGATCATGGTTTCCAGGCGGGCCTGCCGGATGGCATCCCACATGTCCTCTTCCGTGGCGTCCGGCCGGGCAAGCCGGAGGTTGGAGGCAATGGATTCGTGGAAGAGGTGTCCGTCCTGGGTGACCATCCCCAGCGTGTCCCGCAGGGAATCGAAGGTGGCGTCCCGGACGTCCAGCCCCGAGCCGGGCAGAGTGCCGCCGAGCCGCACGGCGCCGGAATCGACGTCGTACAGCCGGGAAAGCAGCTGCGCGATAGTGGACTTTCCTGCACCGGAAGAACCCACCAGGGCGACGGTCTGCCCGGGTTCCACCCGGAAACTGATGCCATGCAGCACCTCTTCGCCGCCGCGGGTGTCCAGCGTGGACACTTCCTCGAGCGAGGCCAGCGAGACCTTGTCCGCCGAGGGGTAGGCGAAGCGGACGTCGTCAAACTCCACCGAAACGTTTCCCGGCGGGATGGCCACGGCGTCGGGCTTCTGCTGGATCAGGGGCTTGAGGTCCAGGATCTCGAAAACCCGCTCGAAGCTGACCAGGGCGCTCATGATTTCCACGCGGGCGTTGGACAGGGCGGTGAGCGGGGCGTACAGGCGGGTCAGCAGCAGGGCCAGCACCACAACGTCGCCCGCGGCGAGCTGACCGCCGATGGCCAGCCAGCCGCCCAGGCCGTAGACCAGTGCCAGGGCGAGCGCGGACACCAGCGTCAGCGCGGTGACGAAGGTGAACTGCAGCATGGCGGTGCGGACACCGATGTCCCGGACCCGTCCGGCGCGGACCGCGAACTCGCGGGATTCCTCGTCCGGCCGGCCGAAAAGCTTCACCAGCGTGGCGCCCGGCGCGGAGAACCGCTCGGTCATCTGGGTGCCCATGGCCGCGTTGTGGTTTGCCGCCTCACGCCGCAGGTCCGCGAGCTTGGAGCCCATCCGGCGGGCAGGGATCAGGAAGATCGGCAGCAGGATCATGGCGAGCACGGTGACCTGCCAGGAAGTCCCGAGCATTACGATCAGCGTCAGGATCAGGGCCACCACGTTGCTGACTACGCCGGACAGCGTGCCGGCGAAGGCGGACTGCGCGCCGATGACGTCGTTGTTCAGGCGGCTGACCAGGGCGCCGGTGCGGGTCCGGGTGAAAAACGCGATGGGCATCTTCTGCACATGGTCAAAGACCCTGGTGCGCAGGTCCACGATCACGCCTTCGCCGATGTTGGAGGACAGCCAGCGGCTCACGAGCCCCAGGCCGGCTTCGGCAACGGCCACCACGGCGATCAGCAGCGCCAGCCGGATCACTTCGTCCGTACCCGCCTTGGCCACGATGGCATCAACCACCTGGCCGGCCAGCACGGGCGTGGCCACGGCAAGGAATGCCATCACAATGGACAGCGCCACAAACGCGATCAGCTTTGTCCGGTGCGGGCGGGCGAAGCCCAGGACCCGTTTCAGGGTGGCCTTGGAGAAGGGCCGGGAGCCGTTCTTGGCCCGGGAGATGTTGTACAGGGAGTGCCAGGCGACGCCGTCCATGCTCATCGCTGTTCCTCCGTTGCGTCTGCCATCAGTTCAGTTACCGTTCCGTTGTCCACATTCCACCGGACATCCAGCCGCACGTTCTCGAGCAGCCTCCGGTCATGGGTTACTAACAGCAAAGCGCCCTCATAACTTCCCAGCGCCTCTTCCAGCTGCTCGATGGCGGGCAGATCCAGGTGGTTGGTGGGTTCGTCCAGGACCAGCAGATTCACCCCGCGGGCCTGCAGCAGCGCCAGTGCGGCGCGGGTGCGTTCGCCCGGCGACAGGGAATCCACGGGGCGGGTGGTGTGGTCCGCCTTCAGCCCGAACTTGGCCAGCAGGGTGCGGACCTCCGCCGCTGTCAGGTCCGTGAGCACGGCTTCGACGGCGTCGGCAAGGTTGAGGTGGCCGGCCAGCAGTCCGCGGGCCTGGTCAATTTCGCCGATGGCCACCGAGGCACCCATGGCGGCGTTGCCAGCGTCGGGCGCCTGCACGCCCAGGAGCAGGCGCAGCAGCGTCGACTTGCCGGCTCCGTTGGGGCCGGTGATGCCGATCCGCTCCCCCGCGTTGAGCTGCAGGTTCACCGGGCCCAGCGTGAAGCTTCCCTGCTTCACGACGGCGTCACGCAAGGTGGCCACCACCGCACTGGACCGGGGCGCCTGGCCAATGGTGAACTGCAGCTGCCATTCCTTCCGCGGCTCCTCCACCACGTCCAGCCGGGCAATCCGGGATTCCATCTGCCGGACCTTCTGGGCCTGCTTTTCCGATGACTCGGTGCTGGCGGCCCGGCGGATCTTGTCATTGTCCGGGCTTTTCTTCATGGCGTTCCGCACGCCCTGGGAGCTCCACTCACGCTGCGTCCGGGCACGGGAGACCAGGTCTGCCTTGGTGGACGCGAACTCCTCGAACTTTTCCCTCGCGTGGCGCCGCGCCACCGCGCGCTCCTCCAGGAAGGCCTCATAGCCGCCGTCGTAGACCGCCACGGAATTCTGCGCCAGATCCAGTTCCACGATGGTGGTCACGCAGCGGGCCAGGAACTCGCGGTCATGGGACACCAGCACCACACCGCCGCGCAGTCCCTGCACAAACGCTTCCAGTTTGGCCAGGCCGGCCAGGTCAAGGTCGTTGGTGGGCTCGTCCAGCAGCACAACGTCGAACCGGCTGAGCAGGAGCGCCGCGAGGGCCACGCGGGCGGCCTGGCCGCCGGAGAGCCCGGTCATGGGGGCGTCCGCGCCGGTGTCCAGCCCGAGGTCGGCAAGGACGGGCGGGATGCGTTCGTCGAGGTCTGCCGCGCCTGAAGCCATCCAGCGGTCAAAGGCCAGCGAGTAGGCGTCATCGGCGCCCGGTGCGCCGGAGCCCAGCGCCTCGGCGGTGGACTCCATCTCCCCGGTGGCTTGGGCGCAGCCGGTCCGGCGCGCGATGTAGCCGGCCACAGTCTCTCCGGCCACGCGCTCGTGTTCCTGCGGCAGCCAGCCTACAAAGGCATCGGAGGGGGCGAGGCTGACGCTGCCGCCCTGGGGCTGGTCCACGCCGGCCAGCAGGCGCAGCAGGGTGGACTTGCCGGCGCCGTTGGCGCCCACCACACCCACCACGTCGCCGGGGGCCACCGTGAGGGAAAATTTGTCGAACAGCGTCCGGTGGTCGTGGCCGCCGGAAAGATCTTTGGCAACAAGGGTTGCAGTCATAGGTTGGTCCATCCTCTCGCCACCGCCCGGCCGGAGGAGCCCGCCTGAATCGGCCCGATACTGCGGTGAATCCGCAATGTGCCGCCCCGAAAAGTGCCGGGGCACTAAAGAGCCCGCCGGTCCGGACTTGGGGGGTGTACGGACCAACGGGCTCGACCATCAAGCATAGTCGACTCAGGACCCCGCACCAAACTGCCGCCGAAAGGTCAGGCTAAAATCAAAAGGCAATCATCCGTTCAGCAGAGAGCCGATATGCCAATTCCTGCCAAAGCGTTCCAGCGCTGGCTGCACGGCATCGCCCCCAACACGAGCACGTCCGACATCTGCCGCGTCTCCGGCATCAAGCGGACCACGCTTGCCCAGCAGCTTGTCCGGGGCAAGGTGGCAGAGACTACGGTGGTGAGCATCAGCCGGGCGTACAGCGTCAATCCCGTTTCGGCGCTGGCGGCGTTCGACGCCTACAGCCAGCTCACGGACACGCGCCCGCCCAGCAGGTCCGAACTGGTCAGCCAGATCTCCACTCCGGACCTCCTGCGGGCAGTTTTGGCCCGTTCCGCCGCGGACCCGGGCGGCGTGCCGGCGGCAGCCGCGCCGGCCGGTTCGTCCGTGTTGGAGCCGGCCCCGCACGCCACTTCGGTCAAGAACTGGGTGGAGGCAATCGACGACGGCGAGCTGCGGCACCGGGTCTCCGCCGCCACCGGAATCGCGCCGCAGAACTATTCGGCGCAACTTACCGCAAACCGGCTGGCTCCGGAGCTTGCGGTTGCCACCTCCCTTGCCGCCGGCGTCGCCCCGGCCAGCGGCCTGGTGGCCACCGGGCTGGTCACGGAGGCGGAGGCCGGCTGGCCTCCCGGAGCCCGGCAGGCCGCCCTGGACAGCCTGTCCGACGCCGAGCTGACCACTTTGGCCGGTGACCGGCTGCAGACTCTCGGCAGGGCCCTCCGCCGGCAGGAACATGACCACGAGAAAACCGAAAAGATCTGGGAGAACCTGGGATGATCGAAATCCTGCAGTGGTCCACGCTGACTGTCTGCGGCCTGGTGACCGTCGCGAGGGTTCCCAGTGCCGCGAGGGGGAGGAACCGGACACTCTTCTACATCTTTGCGCTGATGACTCTCGCCATCCTGCTCAGCATCCAGGCACCGTACCTTGCCATCGACCAGGCGCTCGGCGGTGTTAATGTGGCCAACCTCCTGCTCCGCTTTGTCATCTTCGCCGCTATTTTCTTCGTGGGCATCCGCGTCACCCGGGGCTTTGGGGCCGACGACGCCTACCGGCTGCTGACCGGACGGATCGGAATGGCTGTGCTGGGCCTGACCTCGCTGATGGTGGTGGTTGTGTTCGTGATGATGGACACTGCGGGGTCCTCCGCGGGCATGGGCTCGGTGTCAGCCAAGGACGCCCGGCACGGCCTGCTGGTTGAGTACTACGGGGCCGCAGGCCGTGCCTACCCTGCGTACGTTTCGCTGGTCCTGCTGCCTGCCATGGTGCGGGCCTGCCGGAGCACTTTTCCGCTCTTGGTCCGGGTAGCGGCATTCCTGCTGGCCCTCGGAGCGGTTGCCATTGGCGCGAGCCTGTTGTTCCCAGTGCTCCCACCGGCGTTGGGTTCAGTGGAATTTGTCATCAACTACACAGCAGTCCTATGTTTTGTCATCGGGCTGGCGCTGATCTGGGTAGCCAAGCTGCGGTCCGGGCAGAATGAGCCGAGACAAAAGACTTCTACTGCAAAGTAGCCTTCAAACTTTCACAAAATCATTAGACATGGCACAATCATGAATGTGTGAAGTTAGGCACCGGCGTTTGCGAACGGGGATAGATTCCTGGACGCCGGGCCTGTTGAGTCTTTGCATGCTTTGGGGGGATGAGTGGTGGCGGGCCGTTGGGGACCGCCCCCACTCAGCCATTTAACGGCCAGGTCCGCTTCCGTCGCGCCCGAGTGCTGACCCGCCCGAGTGCTGGTGCAACCGCGCGCTGACCGGACAGCTGGCATCCATGCCGCACCTAGCGCGCGAACCTCAGGGTGACCAGCTGGAACGGGCGCAGCGAAAGCTCCACCGACTGCTCTGCTGCGGCAGTGTTGACGCCCGGCGCGTTGGTGGCGCGCTCCAGCAGGTCCGTGGCCAGGACGGCCGTGACCGGGAAGTTGGCCGTGAGCACGCCGGCGGACCGCTGCCCCAGGGACTCATAAAGGCGGACCACAACGTCACCGGAGCCGTCTTCGGCAAGCTTGACCGCCTCGATGACCAGGGCCGGGTTGTCCACGGCGAACAGCGGCTCCACACCGCGGGCGCCCTTCACCAGCCGGGGTACGAGGTTCGTGCGGTACCCCTCCTCCACAGCGTCGGCGATCCCGGCTCCGGGGCGGATGGTCACGGTCAGTTCCTGGTGGCCGCGGTCCGCGGTCGGGTCCGGGAACTTCGGTGCCCGCAACAGGGAAAGCCGCACCGAGGTGGTGGTCCCGCCGTCGGAGTCCCGCACGCTCCTGGTGACATCGTGTCCGTAGGTGGCCGCGTTGGAAATCGCGACGCCGTAGCCGGGCTCGGCCACGTGGATCCAGCGGTGCGCGCAGATCTCGAACTTGGCGGCCTCCCACGAGGTGTTGACATGGGTGGGGCGGAAGACATGGCCGAACTGGGTCTCCGAGGCGGAGCGGTCCGCCCTGACGTCCAGCGGGAAGCCCAGCTTGAGCAGCTTCTCGCTCTCCTGCCACTCAACGGCTGTGGTAATGGTGAGGGAGCAACTGCCGGCATCCAACGTGATCCGCTGGGTGAGCGGTGACGAGCCGGCAACCCGGTCCACCACCACAACAGCACGGGTTCCGGTCTGCTCCAGCCGGATGCCCTGCGCCGCCGTGAGGGCGGTGACGTTGCGCCGGTAAAACTCGTCGATGTCCCACGCGTCCCACTCGTTGGGCGTGTCCCGGTGCAGTTCCAGCAGGTTGCCGCGCGCTCCGGGCGCGATGGCTTCGCGTCCCGTGGCGTAGTCGGTGAGGGAGGCCAGCAGGCCATCGGCATCCAGGACGGCCCGGATGATGCCGTTGTCCAGCACATAACCGCCATCCACAGGAGTCGCCTGAACCGGCTGGCTGGCCAGCGGAAGCTCTGCGGCGGCCAGGGCCGGAACGCCGTTGCGCGCGTGCGGTGCGGCGTTGAGCAGGAAGGTCCGCGACCCCTCGCCGAGGAGCGCGGCCGCTGCCTGCGCTATGAGGTTTTCGAGGCTGGCACTGATCGCGGCGTAGTTGCGTTCCGCGTCCTGGTGGACCCAGGCGATGGAGCTGCCGGGCAGGATGTCGTGGAACTGCTGCAGCAGCACCAGCCGCCAGAGCCGCTTCAGCTCTGCTGCCGGGTACTCGAAGGAACCGGCGCCGCGGACAGCGGCGGTGGCACACCAGAGTTCGGCCTCGCGGAGCAGGTGTTCGCTGCGCCGGTTGCCGCGTTTGGTCTGGGCCTGGCTGGTGTACGTGCCGCGGTGAAGTTCCAGGTACATCTCGCCTACCCATACCGGCAGGGAGGAATACTCGCGCTCCGCCTGCGCGAAGAAACTCTCCGCGGAGCCCACCCTGACCTTGGGCGAGCCTTCGAGGTCCGCGGTGCGGCTGGCGGCAGCCAGCATTTCCCGCGTAGGCCCGCCGCCGCCGTCGCCGTAGCCGAACGGGACGAGCGAGGTGTTGCCGCGCCCGTGGTCGCGGAAGTTCCGCTCGGCGTGCGCCAGTTCGCGTCCGCTGAGCTCGGCGTTGTAGGTGTCAACGGGCGGGAAGTGCGTGAACAGCCGGGTTCCATCGATGCCTTCCCAGTTGAAGGTGTGGTGCGGCATGCGGTTGACTTGGTTCCACGAGATCTTCTGCGTGAGGAACCAGCGGCTGCCGGCCGCCTTGACGATCTGCGGCAAGGCCGCCGAGTAGCCGAAGGAATCCGGGAGCCATGCTTCGCGGCATTCGACGCCGAACTCGTCGAGGAAGAAGTTCTTGCCCTCAATGAACTGCCGGGCCATGGCCTCGCCGCCGGGCATGTTGGTGTCCGACTCGACCCACATGCCGCCCACCGGGACGAACTGCCCGGCCTTGACCTTTTCCCGGATCCGGCTGAAAAGTTCCGGGTAGAACTCCTTCATCCAGGCGAGCTGCTGGGCTGACGAGCAGGAGAACACAAAGCCCGGATCCTCATCCATCAGCGCCACCACGTTGGAGAACGTCCGGGCACATTTGCGGATGGTTTCACGCACCGGCCAGAGCCAGGCGGAGTCGATGTGGGCGTGGCCCGTAGCCACGAGCTGGTGGGCGGAAGCGTAGGCGGGCCTGGACAGGACCTCAGCCAGGGTTGCCCGCCCGGCTGCGGCGGTGCCCGGGACGTCGTCGGGATCCATCTGGTCCATCATGCGCTCCAGCGCACGGAGGATCTCATGGCGCCGCGGCTGCTCCGGGGAGAGTTCGTGCATCAGCCCGGCGAGGGTCCAGATGTCCTGCTGGAGTTCCCAGACTGTCTGGTTGAGTTCGGCGATGGCGATCCTGCCCAGCCGGTACTGCGGCGCCGTGCCTGCCGTTACCTTGTCCCCGTACGGTGTGGCGGCGAAGGTCCAGCCCTGCGCCATGTCCGGGTTGGCGGCCGCTTCAACGTAAAAGTCTACGGACATGCCGCTGCCCAGGAGCTTCAGGGGAATGTACTGGTTCCGGGGCGAAATGGCCTTGATGATGCTGCCGTCCGGGCGCCAGGCGATTCCCTCGCACTGGAATCCGGGGGCTTCGTTGATGAAGCCAAGGTCCACCACGATTTCCACCGCGGTGTCCGGGCCGGTGCCCCAGGCCTCCGGGACGTCGCCCTGCAGGCGCAGCCACTTGGTTCCCCACGGCTGGCCCCAGGCAGCACTGTGTTCCTGCGGCGCGAAGTGATTCCGCAGGGCTTCCATCACGGACACCGGCTCGCCGGGCGCATCCCAGCTGCTCAGATTCAGGGGAACGGTGCGGGCGTAAACGGCGGGAATGATCCGCTCGCGGACAAACCGGTCCAGGCGGACTTCGGTGATCCGGCGGTCGTCATGCAATGTAAACCCTCTTAGGTGCTTGAAACTGGAGTACTCGAATCCGGACCAAACGCGTCCAATCGATGGATAAAATCTACCGGCTGGTAGCTCAATAGCCAAGCGTCACCGGAAATCTTCGCCGAAGTGTGCTGGCGCCGTTTTTATCCCGGCGCGTTCGCGCATAACTCTGCCGCTTCCTCCCCCGGAACCGGCGCGGCGGGCAGCGTAATCCTGCGCTGTCCAGCGTAAATATTCAGGCTGGTGCCCCGGCTGAATCCTGCCAGGGTCATGCCGCTGGCCTCCGCCAGCTCCACCGCAAGGCTCGACGGCGCACTCACTGCCGCCAGCACGGGAATGCCCGCCAACGCGGCTTTCTGGACGAGTTCAAACGACGCGCGGCCCGAGACCTGCAGGACCAGCCCGGCCAGCGGAAGCAACCGCTCCCGCAGGGCCCAGCCCACCACCTTGTCAACGGCGTTGTGGCGCCCCACATCCTCGCGGAGGCACAAGAGCTGCACGCCGCCGTCGTCCGTTATGCGGAAGAGGCCCGCGGCATGCACTCCGCCGGTGACGTCAAAAACGTCCTGCGCTTCGCGGAGCCGCCCGGGCAGGGACGCCAGAACGTCAGCGGGCACGGTCAAAGGATCCGCCGCCGGGCTGAAATGGGAGGACTTGCGCACTGCCTCGATCGAGTCCGTGCCGCAGATACCGCAGGAGCTGGACGTGAAGACGTTCCGACCCTTCGCCGGGAGTTCGACGTCGGGCCGCAGCTGGGCTTCCACCACGTTGAAGGTCTGGACGCCGTCTTCGTCCTCGCCGGCGCAGAACCGCAGCGACACCAGCTGCTCGGGAGCCCAGATGATCCCCTCGGACACCAGGAATCCGGCCACCAGGTCAAAGTCGTCCCCGGGCGTGCGCATGGTCACCGAAAACGACAGCGCACCGATCCGGATTTCCAGCGGCTCTTCAACGGCGAGGACGTCCTCGCGGTGGCGGACCGGGAACTCAAGGGCATTGGGCGAGCCATCCAAAACATACTTGTGCACCTTGCGGCGCTGCGTCACGCGCCCCATCAGCGAACCGCCAGACGGTCTTGAAGGGCCCCGTGGACGTTCCGGACCTGCCGGCTGGCGCTGTTCATAGGTCCATCATTGCACCACTGGCCGGGCTGTGGCGTACGTGGTTCCGCAGCACGGCGCCTACCCCAGCAGGGCACTCCAGTCCACCGGACCGGCGGGCTTCGCAGCGTCCTTGCCAGCTGCCCGGGTGGCCGGCTTCGCGGCGGGCCGGCCCTTGGGCTTGGTACCCGGCTGCGCGGGCGCGGGCACCGGCGGCCCCCACGGCAAAGCGAACGCCGGGACTGGTTCGCCCAGCTGCACGCCATGCGGCGGAACAACCATCACACCGTCCGCCGACGCCAGTCCGCGCATCATCCCGGGACCCGTGTGCTTGGCCGGTGAGGCCATCCCGTACAGCAGGCGGAACGGCATCAGCCTGGTCCGGCCCGGCTCCGGCTCGATAGTGGTGCCGCACGGGACCTCCTGCACCGGCGGCAGGGTGCCGTGGCCCAGCGCCGCCAGCAGCGGTTCGCCCACCGTGGACAGAGCCATCATGGCGGCCAGCGGGTTCCCGGGGAGCCCCAGGACAAAGCGCCCGTCGGGGAGCTCGGCCAGGACAGCCGGATGGCCGGGGCGCATGGCGATGCCGTCGATGACCAGCCGCCCGCCTAGTTCCGCCACGGCCCGGCGAAGGTGGTCGGTGTCCGAGCGGCCCGTACCGCCCGTGGTGATCACGACGTCGGCAGGCAGCGCGGAGGGGTCCGGCACCTCCGGCGGAAGGTCGGCCAGGCCGTCCAGCCACTCAGCGTAGGAATCGCCGATCCGCTCCTGGCCGCCGTTAATACCGCCGAGCATTTCCACAACGGCCGCGAGCTGCGGACCGAAGGTGTCCCGAACCTGTCCGGGGACCGGCAGCCCGTGGGCCACAACTTCGGAGCCGGTCAGCAGGAGCTTAACCACCGGCTTGCCCTGGACCAGCAGGTCATCGTGCCCGGCAAGCGCCGCGACCGCCAGCTGGGCCGGGTTCAGCGTTACACCGGCCTTGACCAGCACCTCCCCCGCTGCCGCTTCCTCGCCGGCCCTGCGGATATGCTGGCCGTTCCCGGGTTCGCCGGGGCGCGCAGTGCCGCCGGTCATCAGGAGCGGCAGGCCGTCGTCGTCCGTTCCAAGCACGGCACTTTCGCTGCGCAGGACCGCTTTGGCGCCGGGCGGGATCAGTCCGCCGGTGACGATGGGGCTGGCCTGGTGGGGTGCCAGCCGCTGGCCTGCCTCTGCCACGATCCACGGACCGCTGCCGTTGACGGCCCATCCGTCCATCGCAGACGACGCGTAGTGCGGCATGTCGTGCAACGCGGTGATGTCTTCGGCCAGGACCCTGCCCAGGGCTTGGCCCAGGGGAACCCGGCCCGGCGGAATCGGCGTGGCGATATCAAAGGCGGCCTTGCGCGCCTCTTCCCAGGTGTGGGCTAGGTGCTTTGCCGGGGCTGTCTGCTGCTCGGGATTTTCGGATACGTCGCCGGGGGCGGCGGTCACTGAACGGGAGTCATTCGACGGGGGTCCCGGCGGATTCGGCGTCATAGTCAGCAGCCAGGGTGCGGGCACGGTCCATGGCAGCGGTCATGGCGGCGGCGTTGGTGGCCTGCCCTGCTCCCGCAGCCAGGCCGGCGGCGAAACCGGCAATAAAGGTGGTGAGCGGGGCGGCGGGGCGGACCACTGAGTGGGCTGCCACGCCGGCCAGCGACAGGATGGTGTTGACGTCGATCTGGACGTCCTCCAGTTCATACGCCTGGAGCAAGGACCTGCACCATTCTTCCAGCGTCTCTTCCTGGCTTTTCACGCTCTGCCTCCCAAATCGTCTGCGGCAGTGTTGCCCCGGAACCCGGCTAAGGGATCCGGACCGGCCACTCCAAGTGCGGCGGCATCGTCCCAGGTGTCCACGTCTGCCGTGGAGCCGGCCGGAACGGCGACAAGCTGCACGTCCAGACTAGCAAGGAGTGCCCTCACCGAACCGTTGATTAAGCGTCCTGTGCTTTCCAGTTCCGCCACGGAACGTTGTAGCGCGGCTGTGCTATAAAAACCGACCAGCGGCTGACGGCGGCCATCCTCCGAGACGGCCACCACGCCGTCCGGTGCCAAGCCCGCGGGCGCTCCGGCGGCGGGTCCTCGCGCACGCAACGCAGCCTTCAGCGCCGCCACCGCCTGCCCCACGTTGGGCATGTCGCAGGCCAGCACCAGCGTCAGCCCGGGGCGGCTGCCACCCGCGGAGGACAGGGCCGCGAGCCCGGCCGCAATGGCCGCCGCGGGACCGCTAAAGGGGGGTTCTTCGCGGCAACGGAGAAATCCGGCCGGGATTTCGCCGGCCGGCACCTCCCCGGTGTCCGGACCAACCACGACGGCGGCCCGGGCTCCCCTCGCAGCGGCGGCGGAGCGACGCAACAGGGAGTCGCCGTCGTACGTCAGA
Source organism: Arthrobacter sp. 4R501 (assembly GCF_002929755.1). Taxonomy (NCBI): domain Bacteria; kingdom Bacillati; phylum Actinomycetota; class Actinomycetes; order Micrococcales; family Micrococcaceae; genus Arthrobacter; species Arthrobacter sp. 4R501. The sequence goes on from NZ_PJIW01000015.1 coordinate 90,847, forward strand.
CTCTGCTTGGGCACGCCACCGAGCCGCGACGAACGGCCGCCGGCGAGGATGACGGCATCGAAGGCGAGGGGGTCAGCGTCCACCCTCCCAGCTTAACCGCGCAGACCGGAATGCTGCGCCGGGCTGGAACTACCGCGCGGACCGGAACAAGGCGGCCCGCTCAGGCGGCCCGCTCAGGCAGCAGGAACGGATCCCAGGCCGGCGTGGGCTTCTCAAGTTCCTTGATCTGCCAGATGGTGCCATGCGGCGGTTCCGGAACAAACCTGAGCTTCCAGCCCATTTCAGCGGGGGTGTGATCGCCCTTGGTGTTGTTGCAGCGGAGGCACGCGGCCACCAGATTCTCCCAGGAGTCGGCGCCGCCACGCGATTTGGGCTGCACATGGTCGATGGTGTGGGCCCCTTTGCCGCAATACGCGCAGCGGTGTCCGTCCCGCCGCAGGACGCCGCGGCGGCTGACAGCGGTGCCCTGGTTGTATCTGGGGCGGATGTAGCGGTTCAGGAGAATCACGGACGGGCGGCCCAAAATCTCCTGAGGCCCCACCACAGGGTCATCGCCCTCGGCAATAACACTGGCCTTGCCCGTGAGCACAAGCACCAGCGCCCGGCGGAAGGTGACTACCGCCAGCGGTTCATATCCAGCATTCAGAACGAGAGTGCGCATGCACGTACCTCTTCGTGGCCGCACCCGTCAGGGGCACGAGGGCCGGCTGCCCCCGGCATATCCGGGCTATGGATCGACACCACAAGAGTAAACAAAGAATCCCGGGATCAGCTAATCGCAGAAGCGGCGGCCGTCACGTGTCGGGCCTGGGCGACTGTCCGGATCGGTACGACAAGCCGCAGACAGCAAAGGACCCCCGCCGTGAGGCAGGGGTCCTTTGAAGGCTGACTCTGGTGCTAGGACACGCGGATGTAAACGGGGCCGGAGCCCACATTGGCGCTGAACACTACGGTCTGGTTGCCATTGTAGCCCCCGTGCACGGCCTGGCCGTTGCCAGCGTAGACGGCAATGTGGGCAACGCCCGCGCCGCCGTCGGCGTAGTACAACAGGTCGCCGGGCTGGGCCTCGGCGGCGCTCACGGTTTGACCGAGGGACAGGTAGCCTGCGGGCCAGTCGCGGAAGTTGATCCCCACGGCAGCCAGCGAGTTGGTGACCAGCATGGTGCAGTCCTGGCTGACACCGAGTTGTGCGTAGGCAGCGGAGAGGATGGCAGCACCCTTGCCGCTGGCTGAGACCGGCGCCTTCGGAGCGGCCGGTGTTGCCGACGCTACCTTGACGGTGGCCGCGGCCTTGGCCGGAGCCGGAGCTTCAACAACAGGTGCGGGAGCCTCAACCGGAGCCGGCGTGGTGGTCACTGCGGGCTTCTCGTAGGAGATGGCAATGGTGGAAGCAGCCGAAATGATGGCCGGGGCGGAAACCTCAGCCTCAAGGTTCGAAGCGGACGCAGCTTCACGCTGGACGCCGGTGTCAGCCGCGTTCGCAGCGATACCACTGGTCAGGACAAGGCCGGAAGCAGCAGCGATAACCGCAGCCTGACGGCCCATGCCGCCGGCGTTGTCGCCGACAGCCTTGGCAATGACAGCCAGCGAGTTGGTCTTGGCGACCTCGGCGCGGTGCCGTGCAACAGTTGCACGTGTAGTCATTAATTTTCTCTCTTTCGTTTTCCTCAGGACCGCGTGGGCAGCCCAAGGGCTTTGGACGCGCCGGCATCTTGGGGGTACGCCGGCACGCCCCGAACGGGGATTTAGCGAAGAGTTTCTCGTGAAGAAACGGTTCCGGCAGCGCAGGGCTGCAGGAACTACTGGACTGCAGGAACTACGGGGCCATCGTGAAGAACGCGGAGGAGCCCGTGGATGCCACCGAGTGGAGCAGCGTGCCCTGTGACGGATTCAGTGCGCTGATCATCATGCCGTTGCCGACGTAAATGCCAACGTGGGCGCCGCCATTCTGCATGACCAGGTCACCGGGGGCCGGTGTGGCCGTGGGCCGCATGGCTGTCCAGGCATTGGTGCGGGGAATGCTGATGCCAGCCTGGGCGTAGACCCACTGCGTGAAACCGGAGCAATCCCAGCCATTGGGAGTGGTGCCGCCCCAGAGGTAGGGGTTGCCGATACCGGTGTAGGCAAGTGCTGCCAGACCCGAAGCGTCGGCGGAGGAGACAGTGTCAGCGAGCTTGCTGGCCGCGGCCTCGGTTGCGGCAGCACCCTGAGCCCCGGTTTCGGAGGCCGTGGACTGCGCACGGACCGTCTCAACCTTCGGCGCCGGCGTCGTCTTGATGACGGGGCGTTCGAAGGAAACGGTAGCCGTAGGCGCGGCAGTTACGGCAAGCGCCGTCTGCGCGGAACCGGACTCGGTAGAGGCGGAAACGCCGGCGGTGGAATCCGCGGCGTTGGCCGGAAGCCCCATGCTCAGGATCAGACCTGATGCAGCTGCGATCACAGCAGCCTGGCGACCTACGGTCCCGGCATTGGCACTGACGGCCTTGGACACGGAGCCCAAGGGATTAGTGCGAACCGGTTGTGCGCGGTGACGCGCAGAAGTATGGCGTGAAGACACGAAGGTAGCCTCTCCCAATGCCTGCGAGGTGAGCTGTCGGATTCGGATGGGAGTCACCCGGCCGCGCTGCTTCACAGTGGAAGCTTTGCGACTTAACCCCAAGGCCTTCAGAATCGAAGACCAAAATTGGTTCCCCCGCCCCTGCCAGACGATGTCATGCGAACGGACCTTGAGCGGTGGCAGAGCTAGGCAATCCACTCAAGAACGTCAACTTCGGAAAAGTTGACGCGCTTTAGACGTTACAGGAGTTCCGAGCCAATGTCACATTCAGGTCACGGCACGTCGCCGCGATTCGAGAGTTGGCCATCATTTGGGTCAGAGCCAGCCGGTGGGGTCAACGACTTCGCCATTGATCTGGACCTCGAAGTGGAGGTGGCAGCCCGTGGACGCGCCCGTGGTGCCGCTGAGGGCAACCACGTCGCCGCGGCTGACCGTCTGGCCTACCTTGACGCTGGCGGAGGAGAGGTGGTTGTAGGTGGTTTCAAGGCCATTGCCGTGATCCACCACCACGCGGTTGCCACCGCCGTACTGGTGCCAGCCAACGAAGGTCACGGTGCCGCTGGCAGCGGCCATGACGGAGGTTCCGCACTGGGCCACGTAGTCCTGGCCGCGGTGAAAGTCGCCGGAGCCGCCGGTGATGGGACTGACCCGGAACCCGAAGGGTGAGGCCGTAACCAGCTGGGCCAGCGGCGGGCCAAGGCTTCCGGCAGAGGCGGCGCGGGTAATGGATCCCGCGGACTGGGCGCTCAACAGCTGCTTCAGCTTGCCGTCGGGATCACCCTGGGTCACTACGGACGAGCGGCTGAAATCAATTTGGGCGGCGGCTTCGGCGGTCACTTCGGGCTGCGGAGCAGCGGAGACGGCTAACGCAGCCTGGCCGGGTGCCGGAGTGGCCATCACGGGGCCGGTCACAGGAACCGTCACAGTGAGAGCCAGGCCTGTTGCTGCCAAGGCGATGCCGGCCTTCTGGCCGAGGCCACTGGCGGCGGCGAAATCCGTCATCTGCCGGAAGGGTCCCCGGCGGCGGCGGGCTTCCCGCTGTGGGTCGCGGGGCCTCTCCGCGCTGAAATCCTCGGCCACTCTGGGCGCCGAGGCGGGACCCACCGCGCGACGGCGGCCCCTGGAGTATTGCGTGGTCAAGAATGTTCCTCTCTGGGTAGCCTGCGAAGTTAGCTGTCGGATTCGGGTCAGAGAGTTCAAAGACCCGGTCCGCCGTGACAAGCACTTCGCGCAGAGATATCCCGTGAGGATCCTTCGCTGGAAGAGGCTTGCTGCTGACGGACTTAACCCCAAGGCAGTCTTACGACTGCCGGTTGTGGTTCCCCCGCCTCTGCCAGTTGGTGACTGATGCACCTGATCCGCTGGCAGAGCTCGGCTCCGGATCAGGTAACGCTTTTGTATCGACGCTGAGTTTCAACTATAGGTGATTAACTTGGACAGTAACAATTCCGTTATCTTTGCGGAACCTTGCGTCGCTGCGCTATGGAACGGCCACACGCGGCGGACCGCCTTCCCGTCAGCTGACGGAAACGAAGACGTGGGATGCCACTTCCGGGGGCAGCTCGAGCGCCCCTTCGATTCCCGGAACGCGCACCGAAATGTACTCCCCTACGCGCTCCAGGGACACCGTGGCACCGGGCCTGATCCCGCCTTCATCCAACTGGACCAGCAGCTCAGGTTCCACCTGGATGGGCTCAGCCAGCCGGCTGACTGTCACGTTCGACGCTGGTCCGTAGCCCTGCATCGCATCCAGGAGATTAATCACACCGGCGTCTGGGAGCGCGGGCGCCGGCCCGCCCAGGGCGGCCAGCCCGGGGATGGGGTTGCCGTACGGAGACTCGGTGGGGTGGTTGAGCAATTCGTAGATGCGCTGCTCTACGCGTTCGCTCATCACATGCTCCCAGCGGCACGCTTCATCGTGGACATAGGCCCAGTCCAGGCCAATCACATCCGCCAGGAGCCGTTCCGCGAGCCTGTGCTTGCGCATCACTTCCGTAGCGCGTTTCCGCCCGGCTTCCGTGAGCTCCAGGTGGCGGTCCCCGGAGACCACGACCAGTCCGTCGCGTTCCATCCGGCCGATGGTTTGGGACACCGTGGGACCGGAATGCCGCAGCCGTTCGGCGATGCGTGCGCGAAGAGCAACGATGTTCTCTTCCTCAAGCTCCAAAATGGTCCGAAGATACATCTCCGTAGTATCGATCAGATCCGTCATCCAGCTCAGCTCCTCGAGCGCAGTACCTTGCGTTGTCCCACCGTATCGCGTCCCGCTCAGCGGCGAGGTCCGCTAAAAAGCTTAGCCTATTTTGAATTTGTCTGGATAATGCCCGGGCGGAGACAAACAGTCTCATTGGCCGGACTATGACGGCCCCGGTTCCCCGCCCAATCGAGGGTTCAGGCAGAATAAGGGAGGTCCTTATGCAGTCACCGCCGACTACCGGCCACCCCACCGCCCGGACGTGAGCCACGTCCATGCCGAAATTGGAGCCCCCGTGAGCGAAACCAGCATCACTATTCCCGCCGACCTCCTGCCAAAGGATGGACGATTCGGCGCAGGACCCTCCAAGGTCAGGCCGGAGCAGCTCGAAGCGCTCTCAGCGGCGTCCAAGACCATCCTGGGCACCTCCCACCGCCAGGCTCCGGTCAAGAACCTCGTGGGCTCCGTCCGTGAAGGCCTCAGCCAGTTCTTCCGCGCCCCCGAAGGCTACGAAGTGGTCCTCGGCGTCGGTGGCTCCACCGCTTTCTGGGACGTCGCCAGCTTCGGCCTGGTGGAAAAGAAGGCCCAGCACCTGTCCTTCGGCGAGTTCGGCTCCAAATTCGCCTCAGCCACCAACAAGGCCCCGTTCCTGGACGCCTCCTCCATCATCAAGTCCGAGCCCGGCACGCGCCCGGTATCGGCCGCCGAGGCTGGCGTGGATGTCTACGCCTGGCCGCAGAACGAAACCTCCACGGGTGTCGCGGCTCCGGTCAAGCGCGTCGCGGGCGCCGACGCCGGTTCCCTGGTCCTGGTGGACGCCACCTCCGCAGCCGGCGGCCTGGACGTGGACGTCTCCGAGGCCGATGTCTACTACTTCGCCCCGCAGAAGAACTTCGCGTCCGACGGCGGCCTGTGGCTGGGGCTCTTCTCCCCCGCCGCGCTGGAACGCGCCGCCCGGGTCAAGGCCAGCGGCCGCTGGATCCCCGATTTCCTGGACCTCCAGACTGCCATCGACAACTCCAAGCTGAACCAGACGTACAACACGCCGTCGCTCTCCACCCTGGTGACCCTCGACGCGCAGGTGCAGTGGCTGAACGCCAACGGCGGCCTGGACTTCGCGTCCGCCCGCACCGCTGACTCCGCCGGCCGGATCTACTCCTGGGCCGAGGCCTCCGAGTACGCGACCCCGTTTGTGGCCAAAGCGGAGGACCGTTCCAACGTCATCGCCACCATCGACTTCGACGACTCGATCGACGCCGCCGCGATCGCCAAGGTCCTGCGCGCCAACGGCATCGTGGACACCGAGCCGTACCGCAAGCTGGGCCGCAACCAGCTCCGGATCGCCACATTTGTGGCCATCGAGCCGGCCGACGTCTCCGCGCTGCTGGCAAGCATCGACTACGTGGTGGGCGAGCTGCGCAAGTAGCGCACCCGCGCGAACGGACACTTGGGGCCCAGATACCGGGGCCCAAGTGTCCGTTCGCACTGTTTTTGTGGTGACGCCAGTTGTCAGTGTCCGGCGGCGTCGTCCGGGTTTTCGTCCCGGGCGGCGCCGTTTGCGTTGTCCCCCGGTTGTTGGCCGCCCAGGTGGGAGACGACGCCGAAGTAGCGCAGGCCGCGGGCGCGCCGGTTGAAGGTGAGCCGGAGCTGCTGGGCACGAATGATCCAGATCATTCCGATCACGGCGGCGATGATCCCGGAGGCGGCCGCAACGGAAAGCGACCACCGGGGGCCGGCGACGTTGGCCACCCATCCCACCAACGGGGCGCCGATGGGTGTGCCGCCCATAAAGATGGCCATGTACAGGGCCATGACCCTGCCCCGCATCACGGGATCGGTGGTGGTCTGGACGTAGCCGTTGGCACTGGTCATCATGGTGATAGCGAACAGGCCCACCGGCACCAGCGCCACGCCGAACCAGAAGTAGTCCGGGGCAAGCGCGGCCAGTCCCGAGGTCACCCCAAAGGCAGCCGCCGCGCCGAAGATCATCCGCAAGCGGGGCTTGCCGCGGCCGGCGGCGAGCAGCGCGCCTGCCACGGAACCGATGGCCATGATGGAATTCATGAGCCCGAACGCGCTGGCGTCCAGCCCGAATTCCGTGCCCACCATCGCGGCGATGAACAGCACGAAGTTAAGGCCGAGTGTTCCCACGATGAACACGGCCACCAGGACCACCACAATGTCCGGCCGGAACCGCACATAGCGCAGCCCCTCCCGGATCCGGCCCTTGCCCGGAGCTGCCAGGGGAAGCTGGCGCAGTGACGCGGCGGGGATCTTCCACAGGCTCAGGAGCATGGCCAGGAACGTGCAGGTGTTGATCAGGAACACCCAGCCGGGACCTACCGCCACGGTGAGGACGCCGGCCACGGCGGGCCCGATCATCCGGGCGACATTGAAGGAGGCGCTGTTCAGGGCCACGGCGTTGGGCAGGTAGTCGTCCCGCACGAGTTCAGAAACGAAGGTCTGCCGTACCGGGGCATCGAGGGCGGAGACCATGCCCAGCAGCAGGGCGAAGCCGTAGACGTGCCACAGCTGGCCGGCGCCGAGCACCACCAGGATGCCCAGGCCGGTGCTCAGTAGTGCCATCAGCGACTGCGTGATGACCAGCAGCTGCCGGCGGCTGAAGCGGTCCGCCACGAGGCCGGCGACCGGCGCGAGGAAGAGCTGCGGCCCCAACTGCAGCGCCATGGTGATCCCCATGGCCCCGGCGTCGTGATCGGTGAGGTGGTCAAACACCAGCCAGTCCTGGGCCGTCCGCTGCATCCAGGTTCCGATGTTGGAAACCAGTGCGCCGAGGAACCAGATCCGGTAGTTGAGGATATGCAGGGATTTGAAGGTGGACATCAGTGCCGGCCTTCTTGGTTCTCAACCCTGCGCATTGGCAACTGCTTAGTCAGCCTCGCCGGCGGGGTCGTCGTCTTCGGATCCTTCGTCCCGGTCCTCGGACCCGGGAGTGTCAGCCTCGGCGTGCGAAGTGTCTGGCTCCGCAGCCGAAGCAACAGCTGCGCGCGGCTCGTCTTCCTCTGCCGCCTGTGCGTCCTCGGGGCGGACGCGCTCGGCCCACGGCACCCACTCCGGGGAGAGGATGGAGTCCTCCGACGGCAGGAGGCCAAGCTCGCTGACCGTGACCACCTTGGAGCGGGAGTTCCTGGTCAGGACCGCGTACCACTGCCAGCCGTGGTAGCCGGCCATTCTTGATTCGAAGAGGTGGGTGACCAGGCGGTCGCCCTCACTTTTGGCAGCCAAATGCGCACCGATGTCCGACGCCGCCGCGATGCCTTCGATGGCGGTTCGCGCCTCGCCAACGGCAGCGGCGAGGAAGGCATCCGGCTTTCCGGTGCGCCACACGGGCACGCCTGCGCGGCGCTTGGCCTCGGCTTTGGCGCCTACTTTCTCCGCTGTTGTGGTGTCCGGCTGTTCAGCGTCCGCGTTCATGGCCAAGACCTAAACGTCCAGCTCGTCGGCAACCTTGCGCAGGGCAGCCGCGATGGCTTTGCCCTTGTTGCCTTCCGGGTACTTGCCCGCGGACAGGGTTCCGGAGAGGTTGTCCAGCACGCTGACGAGGTCCTGGACCAGCGGCGCGAGGTCCCGGGCGCTGGGCCGCTTGGCCTTGGCGATGGACGGCGTCTTGTCCAGGACGCGCAGGCCCAGGGCCTGTGCACCCTTGCGGCCGTCGGCAACGCCGAACTCAACCCGGGTGCCGGCCTTCAGTTCCGTGATGCCTTCGGGCAGCGATGATTTGGGCAGGAAGACTTCCTGGCCGTCCTCGCCTGCGAGGAATCCGAAACCTTTTTCCTTGTCATACCACTTGACCTTGCCGGTAGGCACGTAATCAACCTTCTTCGTTCTGACGTCTTCTGACACGGCCGGCAGTCACCGCATCCGCACTGATGTGCGGGTTCAGGGTATGACAGCGACGGACCGTGTTGGTCTGTTCTTCAAGGTTATCCTGCCGGGGGCCGGAATCCTGCTTTCACGCACCCTTCGTCCTGCCGCCTGCCTGCGGCTGTGTGCCCGCCGCGCACGGCCGCCTGTGGCGCCACCACCGGCCGACCGGCTGTTAGCGTTGCCTGCATGACACCCTCGCGATACCGGCGCCCACTGATGATCTGCGCAGCGGTTGTTGCCATGCTTTCCCTCGTAGCGGTGGGAGCCGTCATGGCACTGGCCTTCGCAGGCTCCGCTGCTCCGGCCTGGGTCACTGCCACTGCCCTGTACGGGTTGCCTGTGGCGTTCCTGCTGATGCTTTTCCTGGTGCTGGACAGCGTGGCGGGCCGGCGCCGGGCAGGAAAGTCCGGCGGGCGGTAACGTTGGACTGATGTCCCTTATTCGCGCGCTCAGCAAAGAACTGGAAGCACGCAGCGATGACTCGTTGCGGGCGCTCTTTGCAGCGCGGCCGGACCTTATGTCCCCCGCCGTTCCTGACTTTTCCGCCCTGGCCGCGCGGGCAAGTGCGCGGGTCAGCGTCCAGCGCGCGCTCGAGCGGCTTAACAGGCCACAGATGCAGGTGCTGGAAACGCTGCATCTGTGTACCAACACGGACACCGAACACAGCGCCTCGGCGGCGGGCGTCCGGAAACTCATTGCAGGGTCCACGGTGGCGGCGCTGGAACGCATCCTGGCCTCGCTCGAGGAACTGGCTTTGGTGCACCGGGCAGAGCCGCCGCATGGAACGGCGGTTTCGGGCCACCGCCAGCGCTACTACCTGCCGGTGGGAAGCCTCAAGGACGTGGTGGGAATCTATCCTGCGGGGCTGGGGCGGAGCTACACCGAGCTGGTAAGGCTCCAGCCCGCGTTTGCCCAGCGGGCAGTCCAGCTCGTTGCCGAGCTGCGCCGCAGCGGCGTCTCCATCCAGAACGCCACCACCCCCATGGAGGCCGCCCTCGCGCTGCAGCATTGGACATCCTCGCCCGAGGCACTCGGCGAGGCTTTGGCTGGAGCCCCGGAACGCACGACGGCGCTGCTCGCCAAATTCCGCAACTGGGCCATGGGTGCCGTCCCCCAGGCGCAACGGAAAGCCTCGGTCTCGACCCAGGGCGCCGACGTCGGGCCCGTGGACTGGCTCCTGGCCCGTGGCCTGCTGGTCCCCCTGGACGCCGCGCACGTGGAACTGCCGCACAGCGTGGGGCTGTCCCTTCGCGGCGGTGCCATCATCAATGACTTCTCCCTTTCCCCGCCGGTTCCGGAGCTGGGCACCACCACCGCTGCGCTTCGTCGGAACGCGGCGCTGGGCGCCATCGCTGAAACCCTCCGGCTGGTGGGTGATCTCCTCCACGCCGTCCGCGAACAGCCTCTGGCCACACTGCGCAGCGGCGGCGTAGGCGTCCGGGAAATGAAACGGCTGGCCGAGACACTGCGCATCGACCAGCACCGGGCCGGCCTCCTGCTGGAGATCAGCGCCCTCTCCGGCCTGTTGCGCCTTGACGTCGACTCATCCTCCTGGGTGCAGCCCCCGCAGCTGGAGTGGCTGGCCCTCCCCCGCCAGGAGCAGTGGCTGTGGCTGGTCAATGCCTGGCTCGCGAGCGAGCGTGTGCCTTCACTGGTGGGTCAGCCCGCTAACGGCCCGGGCGGCGTTCCCGCCGCACACCGTGCCCTGGCCGGGAACACCGTTAATGCCCTTTCGGCAGAGGCGCAGCGGCCGGACGCCCCCGTGGTCAGGAAGAGGATCCTGGAAATCCTGGAGGAACTCACCCAGGAGGCTGCCGCTGCGGACGGCACGGCACCGGTCCTGGATGCTGCGGCCGTCCTCCAGCGGGCTGAATGGACGCAGCCGCGGATGGCCCGCCGGTTCAGTTCCCTGATCAGGGGTGTGCTCGCGGAAGCGGAGCTGCTCGGACTGATCGGCTCCGGTGCGTTGAGCCAGCTGGGCAGCGCCATTGCCGAAGACAACCCTGACGAGGCCTTGGGCATCCTGGGCGAGCATCTGCCTGCGGCACTGAACCACGTCCTGCTTCAGGCGGACCTGACCGCAGTTGCCCCGGGCTACCTGGCTCCGGAGCTGGCCGAAAAACTACTGGTGATGGCCGACGCCGAGGGGCACGGGCCCGCCACTATCTACCGGTTCTCTGCCAACTCGGTCCGGCGGGCGCTGGACGCCGGGCATGACGCCTCGAGCCTGCTGGAGTTCCTGCGTGAGCATTCGGCCACGGCCGTGCCCCAGCCCTTGGAATACCTGGTGGAGGACACCGCGTCCCGGCACGGCCGGCTCCGGGTGGGAATGGCCGCCAGCTTTATCCAAAGCGATGATGAGGCAACCGTGCTGGAGCTGGCGGCGGAGTCCAAAGCGGCCGGCCTGGGGCTGGCCCGCATTGCGCCGACGGTCCTGATCTCCACCGCTCCGCCGCGGGAGACAGCCCAGGTCCTGCGCGGACTGGGCCTCTCGCCGTCGGTGGACCAGGCCGAGCCCGGCGTGGTCCGGCTCCGCCGCACTAACAATGTTCACGGCAGCGCCCGCCCCATCTACACGGCGCCGCGGACCGCACCCGCAGAGGACGACGTCGCCGCGCAGCTGGCCGTCCTGCGGAACAGGCGGGCTGAAGCCTCCGGAAACCACGCAGGCCCCGTGGCTGGTTCCGGCGAAGCTGCGACCCAGCTTGGGCTGGAGACGCTGCAACGGGCTATCCGGCTCAAGCAGCGCGTGAGCATGAACGTGGTGGACAGCCAGGGGAATCCCTGCCTTGAAACAGTTGTTCCCCTCTCAGTAAACGGCGGACGCGTCAGGGTCTTTGATCCTGTCAAGGAAACCGAGCGTGTGCTCTCCATCCACCGCATTATCGACATTGAGGCCGCGGAAGAACTGCGCCAGTGAAGGACTGCCCCGCGTGAACGACGGCCCGCTGATCGTCCAAAGTGACAAGACCATCCTGCTCGAGGTGGACCACGAACTGGCCACCGAAGCGCGCCACGCCATCGCCCCCTTCGCCGAACTGGAACGGGCCCCGGAGCACATGCACAGCTACCGGCTGACGCCCCTGGGCCTGTGGAACGCACGCGCCGCCGGCCTGGACGCCGAGAAGGTCCTGGACACGCTGCTCAAATACTCGCGGTTCCCCGTGCCGCATTCGCTGCTGATCGACGTCGAAGAGACCATGTCCCGGTACGGGCGGCTGCGGCTGGAGAAGGACCCGCAGCACGGCCTGGTGATGCGCACGGACGACTACCCGGTGTTGGAGGAGGTCATCCGGGCCAAAAAGATCCAGCCCCTGCTGGGGCCGCGGATCGACGGCGAAACCATTGTGGTCCACTCCTCACAGCGCGGCCAGCTCAAGCAGCTGCTCCTGAAAATCGGGTGGCCGGCGGAGGATCTGGCTGGCTACGTGGACGGCACACCTCACCTGATCGCCCTGAACGAGAACGGCTGGAAGCTCCGCCCGTACCAGCAGCTCGCCACCGAGAATTTCTGGGCCGGCGGCAGCGGCGTGGTGGTGCTGCCCTGCGGGGCCGGGAAGACGCTGGTGGGTGCCGCAGCCATGGCCACGAGCTCCACCACAACCCTCATCCTGGTCACGAACACGGTGGCGGCCCGGCAGTGGAAGGACGAGCTGCTCAAGCGGACGTCCCTGACGGAGGACGAAATCGGCGAGTACTCGGGCGCGGTCAAAGAGGTCCGCCCGGTCACCATCGCCACGTACCAGGTCCTCACCACCAAACGCGGCGGCCTGTACCCGCACCTGGAGCTGGTGGACGGCCACGACTGGGGCCTGATCATCTATGACGAAGTGCACCTCCTGCCGGCGCCGATCTTCCGGATGACCGCGGACCTGCAGGCCCGCCGCCGGCTGGGCCTCACCGCCACCCTGGTCCGCGAGGACGGCCGCGAAGGCGAGGTCTTCAGCCTCATTGGGCCCAAACGGTACGACGCGCCCTGGAAGGACATCGAAGCCCAGGGCTATATCGCCCCCGCGGACTGTGTGGAGGTCCGCATTGACCTGCCCCGGGACGAACGCGTGGCCTATGCCATGGCCGAGGACGCGGACAAGTACCGGCTGTGCGCCACGTCCGAGTCCAAGACCCTGATCGTGGAACAGCTGGTGGCCCGGCACCAGGGCGAGCAGCTGCTGGTGATCGGGCAATACATTGACCAGCTGGACGAGATCGGCGAGCGCCTGCAGGCTCCCGTCATCAAGGGCGATACGTCCGTCAAGGAACGGCAGAAGCTCTTCGATGCATTCCGGGCCGGCGACGTGAACACGCTGGTGGTTTCCAAGGTGGCCAACTTCTCCATCGACCTGCCCGAGGCCTCGGTGGCCATCCAGGTCTCCGGTTCCTTTGGGTCGCGGCAGGAGGAAGCCCAGCGGCTGGGCCGGTTGCTCCGCCCCAAGAAGGACGGCCGGGCGGCCCGCTTCTACTCGCTGGTGGCCCGGGACACCCTGGACCAGGATTTCGCGGCCAAGCGGCAGCGCTTCCTGGCAGAGCAGGGATATGCCTACCGGATCATGGATGCCAAGGACGTCGGCGCCGCCTGACGGTCACCCGGTGTTCCTGTCCGGCGATGGGGATGGTCACGCCCCGGGGGCTCCCCATGGAACACCCACCATCCATCCAGAAAACTCACAGATTCTGGGAGCATGATGGGAACATGAAGAAGACCGGCCCAGAAGCCAAGCTGCTAGTTGTTGATGACGAACCCAACATCCGCGAGCTGCTGTCCACCTCGCTCCGGTTCGCAGGCTTCGAGGTGGTCTCTGCCGCCAACGGCCGTGACGCGCTGGCCGCCGCCGAGCTCCACGCGCCCGATCTGGCGGTACTGGACGTGATGCTGCCGGACATGGACGGCTTCACCGTCACCCGCAAGCTGAGGGCTTCGGGCAAGCACTTCCCGGTCCTGTTCCTCACGGCGAAGGACGACACCGAGGACAAGGTCACCGGCCTCACAGTAGGCGGGGATGACTATGTCACCAAGCCGTTCAGCCTGGACGAGGTGGTGGCCCGCATCCGTGCCGTCCTGCGCCGCACGCAGCCCCTACTCGACGACGACGCCGTGATCCGGGTGGACGACCTGGAGCTCGACGACGACGCCCACGAAGTGCGCCGCGGCGGCACCGTGATCGAACTGTCCCCCACGGAATTCAAGCTCCTCCGGTACCTCATGCTGAACCCCAACCGGGTGCTGTCGAAATCCCAGATCCTGGACCACGTCTGGGAGTACAACTTCAACGGCGACGCCTCGATCGTGGAGTCCTACATCTCCTACCTCCGGCGCAAGGTGGACATTGATCCGGACGCACCGGCACTGATCCAGACCAAACGCGGAGTCGGCTACGTGCTCCGGACGGCAGAGAAGCGCTGACCTTGCTGCAGCGGTGGAAATCGGCCTCGTTGAGGTCCCAGCTGGTGGCCATGATCATGGCACTGCTGATTGTTGCGCTGACCTCAACCGGCGCCGGCACCCTCACGCTGCTGCACAGCTACCTCCAGGCGCAGGTGGATGACAAGCTGTACGCCGCCGTCGACCTCGCCAGCAAGCAGCGCTCGTTCACCCAGCTGCAGGCACCCACCAACCCGATGGTCCCCACTGACTACTCGCTGATCCTTTACACCCCTGGTGAGAACCCCCAGCTGTTGGGCGGCGATCCGGATGACCACCCCGACATCGCAACCATCTCCGTTGAGGACGCCCAAAACCGGGGCACCCGCCCGTACCAGGTCAGGGGCACCGACGGCCAGAACTGGCGGGTGGTCGCGGTGACCGTGCTCTATGTCGGCCGTCCCGCCGTCGTTGTCATAGGCTTGCCGCTGCAAAGCGTGGATGACGTACTCAAGCACGCCACCCTGGTGGTCACCGGCGTCGGCCTGCTCACCCTTCTGCTGGCCTCCCTGATCGCCAGCTGGACCGTATCCCGGTCATTCCGTCCTCTGGCCAAGGTGGAAAAGACCGCAGCCGCCATCGCCGCGGGCGACCTTTCCAGGCGTGTGGACGTCGAAAATCCCGGCACTGAAGTGGGGCGGCTCGGCAGCTCGCTGAACGCCATGCTGGCGCATATCGAGACTGCCTTCGCCGCCCGGACAGCCTCCGAAGGCAGAATGCGCCGGTTCGCGGCCGACGCCTCCCACGAGCTGCGTACCCCGCTCGTGACCATCAGGGGTTTCTCCGAGCTCTACCGCCATGGCGCGCTGGCCACCGACGAGGACGTGGCCACGGCCATGGGGCGGATCGAAAGCGAAGCCAAACGGATGGGCTCTATGGTGGAGGACCTCCTCCTGCTGGCGCGCCTGGACGAACAGCGCCCGCTCCAGCAAAAGCCCGTGGACCTGCAGCTGATTGCCCACGATGCGGTGGTGGACACGCAAGCAAGCGACCGCTCGCGCCCCATCTCCCTGACCGGCCTTGGTGACGATCCGGCCGCCCCCGCGCCGGTGCTCGGTGACGAAGCAAAACTGCGGCAGGTGGTGGGGAACCTCATGGGGAACGCCCTGCGCTACACCCCGGACGGCAGCCCGATCGAACTAGCCGTCGGGGTCCGGACCTCCGACGGCGGGCAGCCGCTCGCCGTGATCGAGGTCCGTGACCACGGCCCTGGCATCTCCGAGGAGGACGCGTCCAAGGTGTTCGAGCGTTTCTACCGCGCGGACACGTCCCGGACGCGCGAGACCGGCGGCAGCGGCCTGGGGCTCGCGATTGTCGCGGCCATCGTGGGATCGCACGGCGGGTCCGTCAGGGTGGAAAAGACCGACGGCGGCGGGGCCACGCTGGTGGTCAGCCTGCCCGTCCGGGACGACGCCACCGATGAGGCTCACGCCGGCGATGACCACCTGGGGGAAGCCCACCCGGGCGCAGCGGCCACGCAGGATGGCGATCCCCTGGACGGAGGCCGCGGAGATGGCAAGGTTATCCACATATAGCCATGGAGCGTGGCGTGCGGGCAGTGCCCGTCCGTAGGCTCGCAGTAGTGGCCCGGAGCAGCCGGGCGGGCAGCACATGCTGTCCCACTACTTCGAGAGGCAGCAAGCCATGAGCATCATTTCCGTCGACACCGAACTCCTTCAGCTGAAGTCGGCCACCGTCAAAGCAACCGTGGACCGGATCAGCGCGGACGTCCAGGCCATGAAGCGCGGCCTGGACGAACTGCAGTCCACCTGGCGGGGCTCGGCTGCCAACAACTTCCAGGCCCTGGTGACCGAGTGGACACTCACCCAGGGCAAGGTGGAGACATCCCTGGCATCCATCAACATGGCCCTGGCATCAGCAGCGTCCACCTACGCCCAGGCCGAGCAGGGCAACACGCAGCGCTTCAGCTGAGTCCGCGGCCGAAATGGCTTCTACGCCTCCGGCGTCCCCTGGCGGAATCGGAGCCGCCATCTGTTGCCGTCCAAGACCCACAGTGAGCTATGGAGAGCCGTGCCTGAGCGCGAGTAGCTTCGGCACGTCAGCAGGATCGCGCTGGTGCCGATGCGGTCCGCACCCAGGATCTCCAGTTCAGTGTGCTGCCCCGGTTCCTCTTCCAATGCCATCATCGTGGCGTCCCGGGTCCATACCCTGCCCGAGGTTCCAATCTCCATAAAGTCAGGGTGCAGGAGGACGCCGGTGCGGCCGATGTCGCCACGGATGTCGGGGCCCGACAACTCGCGTTCGAGGGCCTCGACGATCGCTTCGGGGCTCATCTCGGCCCCGGCGGACTCCGACGGAATGAAGGAGTCGCTCTCCAGCTCACTGAAGAGGTCCGGCTCCTCGTAGGGGCCTTGGTTGAAAAGGTCCTGGCTGTACGAGCCCTGACCGTCGGAGCCAGCACCGCCGGCTGTGGTGGCGGCCTGAAGGCTGGCTGCAGTGGCGGCGCCGGGGCTGGTCAGTGCGGCGCCTGCCCCAGGGCTGACGGCAACCCGGCTATCAGCTGCTGGGCCAACCGCTGCCGGGGCTCCCGCGAAGCCCGGGCCTGAACGCGCTGCCACACCCTGCTGGTATGCTGTGGCGGCTGCACGCGCGCGGACATCGGCTGCCTCATTGAGGTCGTGGCCTGCGTGGCCCTTGACCCATTCGAACGTGTATTTCCGGCCGGCGATTTCCCGGTCAAGTTCCTTGAGCAGCTCAACGTTCAGGACGGGTTTGCCGTCGGCCTTCCGCCAGCCCTTGCGTTTCCAGCCCGGCATCCACTTTGTGATGGAGTTGATCACGTACTGGCTGTCGCACAGGACCCTCAGGTCCTCCTCCGGGACGTGGGCGGTGGCACGGAACAGATCCAGGACGGCCATCAACTCGCCCTGGTTGTTGGTGCCGTGCGGCCATCCCCCGGCGCGCCAGCAGTCGTCGTTCACATACCAGGCCCAACCGGCCGGGCCGGGATTTCCTAGAGCCGAACCGTCGGCCGCTGCAGTAATTGTCACCTAACCATCCTGCCAGATTTCGGTGACAGGCCACGGCCACCGGCCCGCCCCAGATGCTCTATCAGTCCTGGTTGCCAACGGGCCTTCGAAGGGACCAAGAGTGATAGAGCAACGCATAGTCCCCGGGAGGCGTTAACACCGGCGGCGGCCCCCACCGT
Organism: Arthrobacter sp. 4R501; assembly: GCF_002929755.1. Classification (NCBI taxonomy): domain Bacteria; kingdom Bacillati; phylum Actinomycetota; class Actinomycetes; order Micrococcales; family Micrococcaceae; genus Arthrobacter; species Arthrobacter sp. 4R501. The sequence continues at coordinate 108,074 of NZ_PJIW01000015.1, forward strand.
TTGGTGAGGACCGCCGTCGTGCGTCTTACTTGGGGGAAATGGGGACTAGAAGCCGCCCATGCCGCCCATGTCGTCGCCGCCACCCATGGCCGGAGCGTTCTTCTCCGGCTTGTCGGCCACAACGGCCTCGGTGGTGAGGAACAGACCGGCAATGGAAGCCGCGTTCTGCAGGGCAGAGCGGGTTACCTTGACGGGGTCGTTGATGCCGGCAGCCAGCAGGTCGACGTATTCGCCGGTTGCTGCGTTCAGGCCGTGGCCTGCAGGCAGGCCGCGGACCTTGTCGACAACGACGCCAGGCTCGAGGCCGGCGTTGAAGGCGATCTGCTTCAGCGGGGCGTCGATGGCAACGCGGACGATGTTCGCACCCGTTGCTTCGTCACCGGTCAGGTTCAGGTTCGCGAACGCCTTGGCGCCGGCCTGGATCAGCGCAACGCCGCCACCGGCGACGATGCCTTCTTCAACAGCAGCCTTCGCGTTGCGGACAGCGTCCTCAATGCGGTGCTTGCGTTCCTTGAGCTCAACCTCGGTTGCGGCACCGGCCTTGATGACTGCAACGCCGCCGGCCAGCTTGGCCAGGCGTTCCTGCAGCTTCTCGCGGTCGTAGTCCGAATCGGAGTTTTCGATCTCGGCACGGATCTGGGAAACGCGGCCAGCGATCTGGTCGGCGTCGCCGGCACCTTCCACGATGGTGGTCTCGTCCTTGGTGACAACAACCTTGCGGGCGCGTCCCAGGAGTTCCAGTCCGGCGGTCTCCAGCTTGAGTCCGACTTCCTCGGCGATGACCTGGCCACCGGTGAGTACAGCGATGTCGGCCAGCTGGGCCTTGCGGCGGTCACCGAAGCCCGGAGCCTTGACGGCAACGGACTTGAAAGTGCCACGGATCTTGTTGACGATCAGGGTGGCCAGGGCCTCGCCCTCGATGTCCTCGGCAATGATCAGCAGCGGCTTGTTGGACTGCATGACCTTTTCCAGGACAGCAACCAGTTCCTTGACGTTGGAGATCTTGGAGTTGACGATCAGGATGTACGGGTCCTCAAGGACCGTTTCCTGGCGCTCGGTATCGGTAACGAAGTAAGCGGAGATGTAACCCTTGTCGAAGCGCATGCCTTCGGTGAGCTCGAGCTCCAGGCCGAAGGTGTTGGACTCCTCGACGGTGATGACGCCTTCTTTGCCCACCTTGTCCAGGGCTTCAGCGATCAGGGCGCCAATTTCGTCGTCACCGGCGGAGATGGAGGCAGTAGCCGCAATCTCTTCCTTGGTTTCGATTTCCTTGGCAGAGGCCAGCAGCTCAACCGTGACGGCCGCTACGGCCTTCTCGATACCGCGCTTGAGGGACAGCGGGTCAGCGCCGGCCGCGACGTTGCGCAAGCCTTCCTTGACCAGGGCCTGCGCGAGCACGGTAGCCGTGGTGGTGCCGTCGCCAGCGACGTCGTCCGTCTTCTTGGCAACTTCCTTGACCAGCTCGGCGCCGATCTTTTCGTAAGGGTCGTCCAGCTCGATCTCCTTGGCGATGGAAACACCATCGTTGGTGATCGTGGGGGCGCCCCACTTCTTTTCGAGGACGACGTTGCGTCCACGCGGGCCGAGGGTGACCTTGACGGCGTCGGCGAGGATGTTCAGGCCCCGCTCAAGACCGCGGCGTGCCTCTTCATCAAATGCAATGATCTTGGCCATAACGGCAGTAGTCCTTTCGGGACAGTCGTTAAGAATGAACCTCACTGCAGTGCCCGCGACGGACGATCCTTCACCGGCGGCCTCTGTATGCCGCGGCTGGGGATCTCACTCCAGCTAGGTATTTCTCTCGCTCCACGACCGCCGCCAAGCCTCGATGCCGGACAAACCGGACGTTGCTTTAGCAGTCGGTACGTAGGAGTGCTAACTCAATAATTAGCACTCCCTAGGTGAGAGTGCAAGCGAAAGGTCCCCCAAATCGCCCTGTCAGGGCGGCCCGTTCGCCATCGGCGATCAGCCTGCGGCCCGGCCTGCCGCCTCATGGCCGCTGAGAACTGCCCTGTTGTCTGCGCCGTAGGTGAAAACCATGTAGTTGGCCGTGGTGATGTCACCGTTGGCGTCGAAGGCAACTGGCCCCGATTCGCCGTCGTAATTAATGCCTGCCCCGGTCTTCAGGACCGCGAGGCAGTCGGTGTAGGACAGGCACGGCTTGGTGGCCGGGCCCGAGGCCTGCGCGGCGGCCTGCCCGCCTGCTGTCCCGCCGGAGACGGCGATCAGGTTGGCGGCGATGGAGCGGCCGGCATCGTCGTCAGCCTTCGCTGCCGCCAGGACCGCCAGGTTCACGGCGTCGTAGGTCTCCGCGGCGAACGAAAGGTCTTTCAGGGCAGGGTTGACCGACACAAGACGGGCTTGGAAGTCCGCAGACGGCAACAGGCCCGGCACCACTGCACGCGCGCCGTCGAGCGCCTTGGATCCAAGTCCCGAACCGTACTGGGCGAAGGCGCCGTCGCTCAGGATGATGCTCTTGCCCGAAAGGCCCGCGTTATTGAGCTCGGCGATGGCGCCCTGGGCGTCGTCCCTGGCGATCAGCACTACAGCGTCAGGAGTGGCGGCCTTGGCAGCAGCTGCGGCGTTCCCGGCGTCGCCGGGCTTGAAGGCGGTGTTTGAGACAGTTTCCAGGCCGGCGTTCTTGGCGGCGCCGGTCACCGCGGCAGCTACGTCCCTTCCGTAGCTAGAGTCCTGGTGGACCACGGCAAGGCTCTTGGCGCCGCCGTCCTTGGCCAGCTTCACCAGCACCGATGCCTGGGCAACGTCCGCCGCGGCGGTCCTGAAGTAATAGCCGCCGCTCTTGTAGCGGGACAGGCGGGCAGCGGAGTTTGCAGGCGAGACTAGCGGGACCCGGGCAGCCGAGAGGACGTCGATGGCAGCGGCGGCGTGACTCGAATCCGTGGGTCCAATGACCGCGTCAACCTTGGCTGAGGCCAGATTCCTGGCCTGGGCGCCGGCGCCATCACCGGCGCCCACCACCAGATCCACAGGCCTGCCCTTGTGGCCGCCGGCCGCATTGATTTCCTTGATTGCCAGTTGGGCCGCCGCGAGCTGCGAGTCGTTGAGGAAGGCCTGCTTCCCTGTGCTGTCCTGGATCAGCCCGATCCGCAGCGTGCCGTCACCGGATGCTTCAGCGGATTCAACGCGGGCGCCGCCGCCGGCTCCGGCACAGCCGGCCAGTGCCAGCAGGAGGGCCGCCCCTGTGATTGTGCGGACGATTGTTGAACGCAAGCTGCGGTAGATCACTGCGCGGGCCGGACGTTTTCTGCCTGCGGGCCCTTCTCGCCTTCACCGACTTCAAGCTCCACGCGCTGTCCCTCATCCAGGGCCCGGTAACCTTCGCCCTCAATGGCCGACCAGTGCACAAAGACATCGTCCCCGGAGCCGTCCACCGTAATAAAGCCGTAGCCCTTTTCGGCGTTGAACCACTTAACCGTTCCCAATGCCATGATGTTCACTCTTTTCCGTCGTGCCGTCGGTCCCCGTCGGAAGTGTGCCGCTTGTTACGGACCGAAGCCTGAAATCACTCTAGCGACAAGCCATCCGGCGGGCCGAACCACACGGCCGCTCCGGGGCCCAAAAGTTACTCAGGCGTGACCGCGAGACGCTACTGGTAGCCCGGCCCCAGGACAACAACCAACGGCACCTGGAAGTCCTGGCTCTCCACCAGAGTAGGGATGTTCAGGAGTTCGGAGAGTGCTTCGGCGTTGGCCTTCTGCGCCGGTCCTGAATAGAAGATTGCGGATGTCTGCTGCGGAGCGCCGCCCCAGTTCCCCACCTGACCCAGCGTCCAGCCATCGGCCTGGACCATAGAGCTGATGCGTCCGGCGAGCCCGGCCTTACCGGCGGCGTTGTAGATGGCCACGCCCTGGGTCTTGTCCAGCACAACCGCGGAGGGAATGTTACTGGGCGAAGCGCCGGGCTCGGCGTCAGGGCTATTAGAGGGCTTCGGGTCCGTGGAGGCTTCAGCGGTGGCCGACGGTGCCGCGCTTGCCTCGGGGGCCGCGGCCGATTCCAGGCTGGTGGAGGCATCACTGCCGGCCTGGGTGAACCCGAGCTTGGGAAGGATCAGGAAGGACACCACTCCAATGGCCAATGCCACAATCCCCACCGCGAGGATGGGCCACAGCTTGCGGCGGGCAGGCGCCGAGGCCGCACGGTGGACGCCTTGCCGTGAGGCGGACTCCGGAACCTTGTCGAATTCATCCCGAGCGTATTTGGTCATGATGGGGAGACGTCCTTGTTGATTGCTGCTGATGGCTCAGCACGAGCGTGGTCAGGCGTCGGAACCCAGGCGTCGTGCAGTGCGTGCCCGGTGACGCGACGTACGTAGTCTACGCAATCTCTTGACCAGCATGGGGTCGTGGGCCAGTGCAGCCTCGGTGTCGATGAGGGCGTTGAGCAGCTGGTAGTAGTGCGTTGCGGACAGATCGAACAGCTCCCTGATGGCCTGTTCCTTGGCCCCGGCGTACTTCCACCACTGCCGCTCGAGTGCCAGCATCTGCTGGTCGCGCTCGCTCAACGGGGAGTCACGGAGGGTAAAGTCAGCCAGCAAAGAACCGCGCTCCTCCGGCTCCGGCATATGTTCCCGAGCAGGTTCCGCCACGGCACACCCCTTCGCTGGTCTCGCTGAATCACCGGTCAAGTTACAAAATCTCCTCCCCATGCTACGGCGTGAATAACACTGTTGTCATTTGCGCCCCGGCCGGAGCGTCCGGCAACCCTGCGAGAATGGGAGCGTGTTTGAATCTGACGCGCTGTTCGAACTGACGGCGGACCCGGCGGAGGCCGTTGGCTTTGCCGAGATGGCCGCCTTGCCGCTCAGTGAGCTGATGGCTGCCGACTGGGCGGAGGCGCTGGGCCCCGTAGAGAGTGAGCTGCGCGGCGTCCTGGGCTTCCTGGCCGCCGAAGTTGCCGCGGGGCACCGGGTGCTGCCGGCGCCGTCGAACGTTCTGCGCGCCTTCCGGCAGCCGCTGGCCGGCGTGAAGGTCCTCGTAGTGGGCCAGGACCCCTACCCGACGCCGGGCCACGCGATCGGCCTGTCCTTTGCCGTTGACGGGCGGACCCGCCCCATCCCGCGGAGCCTGGCGAATATCTACCGTGAGCTGGAGTCCGACCTCGGCCTTCCGGCGCGCGTCCACGGCGACCTGTCCGCCTGGGCCAGCCAGGGGGTCCTGCTGCTTAACCGGGTCATGAGCGTCCGCGCCGGGGCAGCCGGCTCCCACCGGGGCAAAGGCTGGGAGGCCATCACGACGGCGGCAGTCACCGCGGTGGCCAGCCGGCGCACTTCCGACGGCGGGCCGTCGCCGCTGGTGGCGGTGCTGTGGGGCAAGGACGCGGAGAGCGTCCGGCCCCTCCTGCCCGGGGCGGCGGTCGTGTCCAGCGCCCACCCCAGCCCGTTGTCGGCGTCGCGCGGATTCTTCGGCTCCCGGCCCTTCAGCACCATCAACCAACTGCTGCAGGACCAGGGATGCCCTGGCGTAACCTGGGAACTCCCTCCGGTCCCTTAGCTTAGGGTTACCTTATGAGCACAGTTCCGGCTGCCACCAGCGCCACAAAGAATACACGTCCGCAGATCGATCTCACGGTCATCCGACGGGAAGAACTCTCGCCCCACATGGTCAGGATCGTGGCCGGCGGCAAGGGTTTTGCCGCCTACGTGAACAACAGCTTCGTGGACCGCTACGTCAAAATCGTCTTCCCGCAGCCCGGCGTTGACTATGCCCAGCCCCTGGACCTGTGGACCATCCGCGAAACCATGCCCCGCGAGCAGTGGCCCTTCACCCGCACCTACACGGTCCGCTGGGTGGACACCGAGGCCCAGGAACTCGCCATCGACTTTGTGATCCACGGCGACGAAGGGCTGGCCGGACCATGGGCGGCTGCCGCCAAGCCGGGGGACGCCTTCACCTTCACCGGCCCGGGCGGCGCCTATAACCCGGCGCCTGGCGCTGACTGGTATCTCTTTGCCGGCGATGAAGCAGCACTTCCTGCGATCGCCGCCGCCATCGAATCGTTGCCGGCTGAAGCGGCCGGCCTGGCGTTTATCGAGGTGGACAGCGACGCCAACATCCAGCCCCTTGCGTCCCCGGCGGGCGTTAAGGTGACCTGGCTACGCCGCCAGGGCGCGCCGGCCGGCGCCGGGGACCTCCTCGTCTCAGCGGTGGCCGACGCCGAATGGCCCACTGGCCGCGTTGACGTTTTTGCCCATGGCGAGCGCGGCTACATGAAGCGGCTGCGGGACGTGTTTTTCGTCCAGCGCGGCCTGGAACGGAGCCAGGTTTCGCTGTCCGGCTACTGGGCCCAGGGCCGCGTGGAGGACGACTTCCAGGCCGAGAAGAAACTGCCCGTGGGGAAGATCTAAGCAGGGCAAATCTGAGCAGGGAGATCTGAGCTGTACCTAGCGCCGCCGGGCGCGGCGGCGTTCGTTGCTGGCTAGGCTGCGTGTCAACGGCCGGGCCAGGGTGTCGCCGAGGACAATGCCGGCGGCTGTTCCCAGGACGATCGCGCCGGCGTTGAGCATGCCGCCAGCTCCCAGCAGGACTTCGGATTCCTCGATGGTCAGCACATACATCGAGCGGAAGATGGTCAGTCCAGGAAGCAGGATCAGGGCCGCCGGGACGGCCACCACCAGCTGGGGAGCACCCATTTTCAGCGCCACCACCCGCGCCAATAGTCCAATCACAACGGCCGCGACCGCCGGGGAGAACCGGTCACCGACGCCCAGGGAAGCAGCGCCAAGCAGGACAAAATAACCCACCACGCCCACGGCTGCGGTGGGCAGCAGCAGTTCCCACGAGGTCTGCTCCGTCACGCCGATGGCCATCACTGCCACGGCGATAAGGATCACCAGGACCCAGAGGTCGTAGGCAGGCGGGAACGTCTCCGTGACACTGATCGGCTGCATCCCGGTCATCGAACCCATCACAAAGGCCACCGCGATCCCGGCCACAATCGCGCCGAACGTCAGCAGGGTGGACAGGAACCGGCCCGCGGCGGTCACGGGGAACCCGTTGATGGCGTCCTGGACCGACGAGACGAGGCGTCCGGTGGGCAGGAGCAGGAGGATGCCGCCCACCACCACAATCGCCGGTGCGTTAGTGAGCTCAAAGCGCCACAGCAGCAACGCGGTGAGCGTAACACCGAAGGAGCATGCCGCCGTCGTGAAGAAGTCCGGAACCCTCCACCGGCCCAACTGGCGGGCGAGCAGGCTGACGCCGATGTTGGCAACAAAGGCGATGCCCGAGGAGACCGGACCTCCGCCGAGTACGCCCACAAAGACTGCGGCGAACACGCCGAAGGCAACAGTGACCATCCAGCGTGGAAACGGTTTGGGGCTGGTGATGGCCTCGTCCAGCCTGCGGATGGCTTCATCGCGGCCCACTCCCCCGGCCACGATGTCCGTCACCAGCCGGTGTACTTTGGCCAGCCCGGCATAGTTGTTTGTCCATGACCGCACCACGCGAAGCAGCGCGATGGGCGTCTGGTCCTTGGGCGCATAGTTAATGGCCACCGACTGGTTGGTGATGTCCACTTCGATGTTTTTCAGCCCCAGCGCCGCGGTGACGGCAATAATGCTCGTCTCCACTTCCAGGGCGCCGGCCCCGTACCGGAACATGGTCTCGGCCAGGTGCAGGGAAAAGTCCAGGGTCTTGCGTGCGGACGTGTCCACGCCTCCCACCTGGATCATGGGGTTGGCGTAGGGGCTTCCGGCGAGCCTGTCCACAATGCTCAGTGGCGCCGTCGGCGGGTTCTCCCCCCGCACCAGGCGCCGCAGCATCCGCTTGGCCGCGGCATCCTGGCGGAGCTGGGAGGGGGTGAGCGGCTCTGTGTTGGGCAGGCCGTCGGTGGGAGGCCTGCGCCTTGGGTTTTCAGGTCGATCGTTCACCTTGGTGCTCCTCCCTTTCTGGCAGTTCGTGGATTGGTGCTAGGCCTGGCGTTTCAGTGGAAGTTTGCCCAGCAGCGTGCGGGCCGCGGCGATGGCCGCGCGGACCACGCGGTTGGCCTGGAAGGCTACCGGCCGCACGGGCATCACGAAGTCACCCAGCAGCTGGACCACATCGCCGCCGAAGCCCTTCTTGAACTCGTAGCCGCCGTGGCCTTCTTCATCCTGACCCTGGATGCCGAAGGTGCCGTAGAAGTTGTAGCGCGAGTAGCCCTTGTCCAGCCCGTGCAGCATCATTCCCCAGTACAGGGACGTGGCGCCGTTGAAGTAGATGTAGTCCTGCTTGGTGCCGCCGATAACGCAGACCACCTCGTCGCCGAAGCAGACGAAGTGGATGGCGGCCACTGTAGCCACACCCACCGAGTCCGGGAACCGCTCGATGTCCTTGAGGCTGCGCTCGTAGCTGTCCACGAGGTCCTGGACAACTTTGAGCCGGTTGGCTTTCTTTTTGCTGCCGGTCTCTTCGACTTCACGGCGGAGTTCGGCTGCGGACCCGGATTCCGCTTCCAGGCGTTCGGTGATGGACTTCCGGTACGCGGGGATGTCGATCTTGGCCATCATAAGTTTGGTGAACTCGGCCGAGGTGGTCCGCAGGAGCTGTTCGTAGTATTCGCGTTCGCGGTAGAAGAAACCCTTCTCGTCCCCGGCTGTGCTCAGCGCGTCGTAGAACTCGTCAAGGGTCTCCAACGTGGCCTGCTCCAGGAACACACCGTTCTTTTCAGCCTTCCGGATGGCCTTCCGTGTCCGGTAGCTGGTACCCATGATGAGTTCCTCGGCGTCCGCGATGCCGTCGAGCTGCTTGATGAACATCCAGTTCACGTTGGCGAAGTTCATGTCGGAGCCCTGGTGTTCAAAACCAAGGCCCGACAGTTCCGCCACGAGCGGCCTGTTGTCCACGATCTCGGGGTGTTCGGCGCCGTCGGCATCGCGGGCGATGTACGTCAGGTTCGGGGAAATCCGGAGTTCGGCGGCCTTGCGTTCCGTGGCGCGTTCCTTGAGGAGTCCGACGACGTCACGCACCAGTGCGGCGTCCGTGTAGTCCAGGAGGGGTCCCTTGGCGCACTCGCACACCTTGTAGCCCCAGCGGTTGGTGGTGAAGTTCAGTTTCCCGGCGGCGACCAGGTCGCCGTCGCGCCTTACACCGAACAGCTCCACTGACTGACCGCGGGCGCGCTGGAAACGGGTGAAGTCAGCGGACTGGATGAAGTTGTTTTGCGGATGCTTGAGGGAGAAGGACTCAAACTCGGCATCGCTGAGGACGCTGAGCTCGAGTCCGGCTCCGGCCTTGGTTGGATTCACGGAAATAACCTCATCTATGGCTGGGCTGCCGACTGGGGCAGGCGCTGGCCTTCGTGGTGTGGATGGTGAGAGTGGCTGGTGGGCGGTCAGTAGAACTGCTGGCCGGTGCGTGCGGTTTCAAGCCGGCGGAAGACCCGTTCCGCGCCCTTGACCCACAGGGTGTGCCTGACGGGCGACAGCACGTAGTCGTGGCAGCCGACGAAGTCAGTCACCGTCTTGGTGAAGCTCGTTTTGAACATGCCCATGCCGTACAGGTGGTGGGTCTTGTCCTTGATCAGGCCAGAGGGCGGCGTGCCGCAGAAGTCGTACTCGGTGCAGCCGAGTTCCTGCATTCTTCGGATGGCCTGCCACTGGACCAGGTGCGAATCGCCGTACTGCTTCCTGTTCTGGGTGGAGCCGCCGTCCTTGTAGGTTGCCTTGGATCCGTAGTTGATCACAAAGGCGCCCACACTGGGTTTGCCGTCTTCGTAAACGAAGAAGAAGCTGCCCTGTCCGCGCGTGCAGAATTCGTCCCAGAACTGGGTGTAGTACTCGAGGCTGCGCAACGGCATGGAACCCTTGGCGTTCACCGTGTCTGCCATCAGGTCATACAGCGCCCGGTACGTTTCCGGGCCTGGCTCCTGCTGCACCACGGTGCAGCCTTCGCGTTCTGCCCGGCGGATCGCGTTGCGGGCGCGGGAGGAGATGGACCGAAACACCTGGTTCTCCGGTGCCGCGATGTCCAGGAGCGCCGTGGAGTCATTGGACTGGATGTTCGGGGCCTTCACCAGGCCGGCGGCGGCGAACTGTGCCCGGGCTTCCGGGGTGGACACGATGTCCGGTTCAATCTTGATGGCGAAGACATTGAGCTTCCGGCTCCGGGCGAATGCAGCGCACGCGTCCAAGACCGGCTTCAGGTCCTCGACGGCACCCAGGTCAGGACCTTTGATCAGGTACCACAGGCGGCCCAGCACCGGGAATTTCTTCTCCAGCACCAGGTTGTAGCTGGCGGTCCCGGCAGACTCCAGGACCAGGAAGCGGGCGGTCCAGCCGCTGCCGTTTTTCACGGACGCGTAGGCAGCGGACTGCAGCATGTTGCCGCCGTTCGGGTTGGCCGTGACGTGCTTGTCCCAGTTCTCAATTTCCTCCGCTGTGGCAAAGCGGGCGGTGAATTCTCGCAAGGGGGCCGTGTCCAATCTCAGGGGTTTGTGCGCGGTTCTGTACTCGTAGTTACGTGCGGACATGTAGCCACAAGTCTAAAGCCTGATCGGGTGGGGGCGGCAGGTCCCCGGCATCCTCTGAATGCTCTGGGCCCACACCGGCAGGGTTCCCTGGCCGAGCTTGCGAGGCTAGGGAGCCGGTGGGGAGCAGCACGCGTGTAAACTCCGGTCTGCCGGACCCGGACTCTCTGCGCCTGCTTCCTAGTCTTCGAACTCGGACAGCGGCGGGCAGGAGCAGATCAGGTTGCGGTCTCCGCCGGCGCCGTCGATGCGGCCGACGGGCGGGAAGTACTTGTCCTG
>NZ_PJIW01000083.1:0-517 GCF_002929755.1 Arthrobacter sp. 4R501
ACTAAGCCCCCGCCGCTGGGCATGTCTAGTGGCGGAGCGGCTGCGTTCGTCCGTGCTCCCCGGGGGATGACGTTCCAGCCCAGTTACTCGGTTCCGGGACCCGTTTCCGCTCGAGGGAACCGCGGGATTCCGTGGGATTCCGTGGGATTCCGCGGGTGCCGGACGGTGCGCGTGGAAGTAACTGGGCAGGAGCGTCATGCCGGCCGTAGCTCGCGTCCGTTGTCGCCTGAGGGGATCGTTGGGCCGCCCGGCCGGACAGACGGCGTCGGGCTGGTGCCCTACTGCTCTGACGCGGCGGATAAAGCCTGGCGACGCGCAAAATGCCTGGCGCTACTGATATTTCCGTAGCGCCAGGAAATTTGCGCATCGCAGAAAGGAACGCGCGTCGCTGAGCTGGCCCTAGCTCGCATCCGTCCGCGCCGGAGGGGAGCGTTGGGCCGGCCCGGCCGGAGAGGTGCCACACTTCTGTGACGCAGCGCATAAAGCCTGGCGAGGCAGACTGTTGCTGGCGCTACTG
>NZ_PJIW01000084.1:0-516 GCF_002929755.1 Arthrobacter sp. 4R501
CGGAAGGCCACGCCTGATTTTTGTCCGGGACTCCGAGTCTTGGAACGGACAGGTCCCGCGTGAGTTCGTCCTTAGTGCGGAGCGGGTGCGCATCGGCAGCGATGAATCCGCAGATCTGCAGCTTCAAGGGCTGGACGGCGTACATGCGGAAATAGTCCACAATGACCAGGATGAATACGTCCTGGTCCGGCACGGAAAAGTCAGCGGAAGCTTCGGTCCTGGATCGCAGTCGGTACTGCGCACCGGCGCCCGGATACAGGTGGGCCCGTGGTGCCTGGCCTTTTTCCGTGAGGAATTTGCCGATCACGGACGCCCCTACGGCGGCCGGAGCGGCGGCGAATTCGCCTACCAGCGTCCACAGCGCGATCCCCGGACCGGGGCCATGGAACAGGACGGGTCGACGTACACCCGCTGATCCGGGAGCCGGCTTGCCCGGAACGCGGCGGGGTGCCGGCGCAGCCGGTGGGCGAGCTGGTTCCGACGTCGCCGGCGTCCATGATCCGGTAGGCGTAGCCC
>NZ_PJIW01000085.1:0-516 GCF_002929755.1 Arthrobacter sp. 4R501
TGGCCCTGGCCCAGGAAGCCCGGTCCACCACGAGCACCGCGGAATCGCGGAGGTCCCGGGCAGCCTCGAGGCCGGTGATGTGGTGGACATGGGGCACGGAGATATCCGCCAGGCGCCGCAGGTTTTCAACGGCGGCGCCGATCTCGGCGGGCGTGAGGACAGGCCCGGGAGGCGCCAGCCGGGCGGCCGTGGAAGCGGCAAGCTCCCAGTTGATAACGGGCGGCGCTTGGGCAGATGTCTCGGCGGCAGAGGACTCCATAAGCTCCATCAGATCACAGCAGCCCAGGGTTGTGCCTTAAATTCGCCGGGCGGCGAACGGCTGACGGCGGCGGGCTCATCGCCGTCGTCCGGGCCTTCGACTGCTCCGTAACTGCCGTTTTGGGGGCCCATAAGGGCGTTTACGGAGCAGTCGACGGCCCGACGTCGGACGCGGTCCCCTCAGCGGCAGCCGCAGCCGGCAAGGACGGATGCGGTGCGGTCCAGCGCGGTCTTGTTGGCGGCGCCCGGCGTCAGGCC
>NZ_PJIW01000086.1:0-514 GCF_002929755.1 Arthrobacter sp. 4R501
CTTCCTTGCGGTAGCGGGCGATGAAGGGCACGGTGGACCCGGCGTCGAGCAGGTCCACGGCGGCCTTGACCTGCCAGGGCTGCACGCCGAGTTCGCCGGCGATCTGGACGGCGGTACCGGGCTCCTGGGTCTTCGGAGCCTGGGCCCGGGGAGTGGACGCTGTCGGCGAGGGGTGCTGTGGGGTCTTCGGGGCCTGCTGCGGGAGTTGGGTCACCCAGCCATTTTGCCCTATCCGGGTCCCTGTCCGGGGGCGCCGATAGTGGGCTGGGATCCGTCGACGTCCTGAATGACTTCGTTGTGGCGGAGGAACCACGGCTTGAAGGGCGGATCAAAACGGGCGAATCTCGGTAGTCCGAGGGCGTCTAAACCGGCTGCGGCGAGCGCTGTTTGCAATTCCTGGTTCCGTTTCCCAAAAGCTGATCTGGAGACGCTGCCGGAGAAGACCAGGACCGCTGCAAGAGAGCCAGGCACTGTCCGGATTACGACGTCGGGATTCGCCGGGACCGGGGCCGTC
>NZ_PJIW01000016.1:0-116082 GCF_002929755.1 Arthrobacter sp. 4R501
AGTGCCCGTTCCCCGGCTGCAGCAACCACTCCCTCGACAACGAAGCAGACCACCTCCTCGCCTGGGCCCACGGCGGCACCACCGGGATCAGTAACCTCGGCCAGCCATGTCGCAAGCACCACAGACTCAGACACATCACCGGTTGGAAACCCACCACCGCCACTAAGAATGAACCGCCAAGCTGGATATCACCCACCGGACGCCACTACCAAAGCGAACACCCCGACTGGGAACCACAGACCTGGCCACCTGAGATCCTTGAAGTGACGGGCCACCAAGAACCTGTCCGTCCACTATCTGACGACTCTCTGCCCGAAAGCACCCCGCCCTCAAGCACCCTGTCCGGAAGTCTGCTCGCTGAAGATCGCTCGCCAGCGTGGGCCCAGTTGGGGTCAGCCCTCCAGGATCCGGAGCCCTCTCCGGGCTGGAGCCGGCCACGGACCTGGCGGTAATCTTTGAGCCATGTCCAACAATCCCATCCGGCATGCCATGGCCCGCATGGGCGGCCGGGATCCGCATGAGAAGCACCGGGCCGCCACCCCGCTGGAACTGTTTTTCGACCTGACCTTTGTCATTGCCTTCGGTGTGGCCGGCAGCCAGTTCGCACATGAGATTGCGGAGGCCCACTTCGGCGCCGGGCTGCTGGGATTCTCCTTCGCGATGTTCGCCGTGATCTGGGCCTGGATCAACTTCACCTGGTTCGCCAGCGCCTATGACACCGACGACTGGGTGTTCCGCGTGGTCACCATGGTCCAGCTTCTCGGGGTCCTGATCCTGGCAATGGGCATTGAGCCGATGTTCCGCTCGCTCGTGGAGGGCGACCACGTGGACAACGCCGTGATGGTGGGCGGCTACGTGATCATGCGCCTGGCCCTGGTCTTCCAGTGGCTGCGCGCGGCACGGCAGGATCCGGCACGCCGGCAGACCTGCCGGCGGTACGCGGCGTACCTTGGCGTGGTTCAGCTCGGCTGGATCGCGGTGCTCATCATTGAGGCGGATATCCTGACCACGTTCCTCGTGGCTGCGCCCCTGTTCATCCTGGAAATGGCCATACCCTACGCCGCGGAGCGCGGCATGCGGACCCCGTGGCATGCGCACCACATCGCCGAGCGCTACGGGCTGCTCGCCATCATTGCCCTTGGCGAATGCCTAATCGGGGCGATCGAAACCCTCCGTGCCATTGTGGCCCACCATGGCTGGAGCGTCGACGCGGCGCTGGTGGGATTCGGCGGAACGGCCCTCGCGTTCAGCATGTGGTGGATCTACTTCATCCTGCCCGCCGGCCCGGCCCTACATTTCCAGCGCCACCGCTCATTCTTCTTCGGCTACGGGCATATGCCCATCTTTGCGGCCATCGCCGCAACTGGCGCGGGGTTGCACGTGGCGGCCTACTATGTCGACCATGAGGCCCACATCAGCGCCGCCGTGGCCGTGGCCAGCATCGCGGTACCCGTGGCGCTGTTCAAACTCTCCCTGACCTGGCTCTTCAGCGTCATGATCTGCGTGGACCGGACGGTCCTTGCCGTGGCGGCTGGCATCGTGGTCGCGCTGGCGGGCAGCGTGGGACTTGCCGCCGCCGGGGTCTCGGTGCCGGTCTGCCTGCTGGTGGTTGTGCTGGCGCTGGGCGTGTCGATTGTCATTGATGAGAAGCGCGGCACCGAACGGATGAACGCAGCCCTGGAGCAGATGAAAGCAGGGGCCTAAGAGGCTCCGTCTCGCCGGCTGTCCGCCGTTTCCAAGGTCTCGACAGGCTCGACCACCGGGGCCGGCTCCGCGGCTGGAGCCTCGTCGTACGTCAGGTTCTCGTAATCTGTGTCGTCTTCGTCGTCGAGCCTGTCGTCCAACTCCTTCAGCAGCCAGGGATTAACCCGTGCAAGGATCTTGCGGACTTCCTCGACGTCGACGGCGGCATACAGCACCGGACGGGCATCCCGGTACTTGGTGACGGGCGGCTTGTCCGGCCACTTCGCAGCGAGAGCCCTGACGCGCTCGGGCAGGGAATTGTGGGCGTTGTCCGCGATCTTCACCAGGGCCGCGTCGTGGTCCTCGGCGATGAAGTGCATCCCCGCCTGATAGTCATCAGGATTATCGTGCAGCCGGTTGGTGACGCGTTCAATGATGTCCGCTGCCCGCTCGGAAACGCCCATGTCCAGCAGCGCCTGGCGCGTGATGGGAGTGTCCTCGGCAATGTCATGAAGGTAACCGGCAATCCGGATATCGTCGTCGAAATCTGCAAGGGCATCACCCACCGCAATCACGTGGTCACGGTAGGGCCTCTTGAGCTTGTCCTTCTGCCGGTTGTGGGCCACCTCGGCCAGGACTCGCGCCGTCTCGACAGTGAATCGCGGTTGAGGGATTTGTGCTTCAGTGAATTCGGGTGCCGACATAGCTCCAGCCTACGCGTAGGGCAGCAAGTGACCTCACGTCGGTGGGGCCGCAAGCGTCCGTTCGCTCGCTGCCTAGGGGCCGGTCCAGACCCACGGTTCCCGCGGGAGGTCCGCCGGGCGGAAGCCCGCGAGTGCGTTTTCCAGCGTCCCAGCCGGCAGCCCAAGGGACTGCAGGATGAGGTTCCGCACGTCCGCGGCGGAAACGCCGGTACGGGCGAGATCGGCCAGCGTCACGGCGCCGTCGCGCTTGGCCAGCCGGGCGCCGTCGGAATTCACCACCAGCGGCACATGCGCATATTCCGGGACAGGAATATTCAACAGTGACGCAAGATATGCCTGCCTCGGCGTGGACGGCAGCAGGTCATCGCCCCGCACCACCTGGTCGACGCCCTGTGCGGCGTCGTCCACCACGACGGCCAGGTTGTAGGCGGTCACGCCGTCGTTGCGGCGCAGGACAAAATCGTCCACCACGCCGGTGAAATCACCGTGCAACACATCCCGTACGGTGTACTCCGTCACTTCGGCGCGGAGCCGGATGGCCGCAGGCCGGGTGGAGCGTTTGAACTCCAGCTCGGCAGGATCGAGGTCCCGGCAGGTGCCCGGATACGCGCCCTGCGGCGCGTGCGGCGCGGACGGCGCCTCCTGGATTTCGCGGCGCGTGCAGAAGCATTCGTAGGTGAGGCCTGCGGCAGCCAGCCGCCCGATCGCTTCGGCGTAGACGGCGCCGCGGTCCGTCTGGCGCACGACGGCGCCGTCCCACGTCAGGCCCACGGCCTCCAGATCGCGGAGCTGCTCCGACTCCGCGCCGGCCCGCGCCCGGTCAAGGTCCTCGACGCGCAGCAGGAAGTCGCGGCCGGAGGACCGGGCGAACAGCCAGGCGAGCATCGCGGTGCGGAGGTTTCCTACATGCAGTTCGCCGGAGGGGCTGGGGGCAAAGCGGCCGGCTGGGGTCATGGACCAACCCTAGTCCGGGGCAGCACAAGAGCCCCTCAGCTACCGATGACTTCGGGGATCCGACGTCGGTGGCTCAGGGGCTCTTGCCGTGTGTGCAGAATGACCGTGGTGTGAACAAGTGTCAATCAGCGGCGTCCTCCTTGCGGGAGGCGGTGTCCAGTTGCCGGGTGGTGTGCCGGGTTCCTGTAGCCTGCGGGATTCGGCGGTAGCCTCAGCCCTTTGTTGCCACAATTTGAGCAGACGCCATACAGTTGGCACAATCGGCAAGCATTTTGTTGGTCAGTCTGACCAATAGGGACCACAAACTCCGACAGGAACTGATCAGATTGCAGCAATTGGACGCCACGGACAAGCGCATCCTCAATGCCCTGGACGAGGACCCGCGCGTCCCCATCATGGTGCTGGCCCAGCGGCTGGGCCTGGCGCGCGGGACAGTCCAGTCGCGCCTGGAGCGGATGACGGCGTCGGGCGCTCTCCGTCCCAACAGCAGCCGGGTGCTCCCCTCCGCCCTAGGCCGGGGTGTAGCGGCGGCCGTCAGCGCCGAACTGGACCAGAGCCACCTCAACGAAGCCATCGCGGCCCTGCGAGAAATCCCCGAGGTCCTCGAATGCCATGCCCCTGCCGGCGACACCGACCTGCTGATCCGCGTGGTGGCCACCAGCCCGGACGACCTCTACCGCGTGTCCGAGGAGATCAGGCTCTGCCCCGGCATTGTCCGGACGTCCACCAGCATGTTCCTGCGGGAAGTCATCCCGTACCGCACCACCGGACTGCTGCAGGACTGAGTTCCGTCTCTCCGGGCCCGCACTCGACCCCGCACGGGGAGCTCTCCCCATCGCCCTCGCGGACGCATCGCAGCTAGGCTGGCACGGGAATCCATTCGGGGGGAAACATGGCGGGAAACTTTTACGGCGGCGACGTTGCCCAGTTGCGGCAGCTCGCCAAGGACCTGGCGGGCGGCGCCAACAGGTTGAGCCTGCTCGGCCAGCAGCTCAGCAGCGCTATCGGCACAGGCGCCTGGAAGGGGCACGACGGCGAGCGCTTCCGCAGCGACTGGACGTCATCGTGTATGTTGCTGCTGAAGTCCGCAACGGCCGGGCTGGAGTCGGCCTCCAGGTCGGTGCTCGCCAACGCCGACGAGCAGGAGAAGGCCAGCGACGGTGCCGGCTCAGGCGGTGGCTCCGGGAGTGGTGGCAGCGGTTCCGGGAACGGCGCTGCCCAGGACCTGACGGACCGGCTGAACGGCATGACCCCTGAAGAACGCCAGGACTACCTCGTCAGCGAGGAATTCAGGCAGTGGGCGCTCGAAAACCCCGAGGCTGCTAAGGCCGCCATGGATGCTGCCGCCGATTCCGGGCTGATCGACAAAAGCTCCGAGGAATACGCGGATTTCCTCAGCGACTACTGGAACAACCAGGCAATGCTGGACATGGGCATCGACCCCGCCAGCTGGGACACCTCCCAAGGCACCGAACACAACTGGGAGACCATCAAAAAGGTCTACGACTTCTACGGCCAGGCGTACCTCTCCAACCCGGACCTGCAGTGGGCCGGCATGGCCAACATGATCGGCCCGTCCTTCGCGGGCGGTTTCAAGGACATGGCCATGCTGCGGGACCTCGCCCAGCAGATCGCGGACAATCCGGCTTCGGACATCCCGCTCCCCATCCTTGACCAGATCGAACAGCTGGCCGGCATGACCGACCAGGAGATCCGCTATTACGAGACCAGCATGCTGGACATGAACAAGGAGATCTTCCTGGACCAGGCCCGCCAGCACGAGGCCTACATGAACGGCGGCATCGAGGAAATCAACAGATTGCAGGACTCGGGCGCCATTGATACCGGCACCGCCGAGGAATGGGCCAAGATCGATTCCGGTGACCCGGACCTGATCCAGGAGGGCAACACCGCCCTGCTGTACCGCGAGCAGAACGAGATCATCGCGGACGATTACGACGACATGCGGAACCACCCTGGCGGAGAAGCCGTAACGTACCTGGTCACGCTGGCCGGCGAGCCGTCCATCCCGGGCGCAAAGAGCTACCCGGAAGTCTTTCCCTACACCTTCCGCGTGGAGAGCCCCGGCCCGGAAAGCGTGCCCTTCACCAACTGGGACAACCCCACCCAGTTCCGCACCGACTTCACCACCGGCTTCCCAGACGGGAACATCTCCCACGCGGACCAGCGGTGGGAGCTCATCCGGCAGGACACCCTCCCGGCCTACCAGGGCCTCCTGGCGACAGATCCGGGACGGGCAGAGCAGATTATCGGTTCTGACTTCAACGACCGCGTGGAGCAGCACCGCCCCACCAACAACATCCCCGGCATCATGGACCGCTTTGCGGATGGCTTCGGCGCGGAGGTCCACCAGTGAACACCACATGCCCCACCACCGCTCGGCGCCAGAGGCGGCGGCCCGCCGTCGTACTCCTCGCCCTTTCCGCTTGCCTCGCCCTGACGGGCTGCCAGATCAGTGGCACCACGAACGAACCGACCTCTCAAGGGAGCACCATGAGCACCTCGGAATTTTCCACCCTCGACGCTGCCGGCGTGGACCAGATCCGCAACTCCAAGACCGCGCGGCTGGACATGAGTTCGGGAAAGCTGGAAAAGGCTGCTGTACGGGTCACGGAAGACAGCTATGGGCCCGAGATCAACACCAGGGACTCGGGAAAGATCAAGCTCACCATCGTTGCTCCGAGCGGCGAGATCAGCGGGGAAACGGACCGCATCCGCTTGAACACCACGGACAAGCGGCCGGACTTCAGCGAGGTCACCTACTTCCTCACCGCCGGCTCTCCTGACGAGTATTTTGAGCTCATCCGGGACGGTGTGGCGCGGTACGGGATCGACGCCGACTCCGCCGAACGCTGGATCGCCGGTGCCCAGCGGGACCCGGAACGAAAGACCGACTTCTCCATCAAGTCGGGTACGTCAACGGGACTGGACGTGAACTACGACCTCCGGTACGACGGCGGCAAGGACACCCAGGTGATCATCGTCCACGTCCGCCCCACGGACTAAGGCAACGCAGGACGAACGCACCTCAAGGGCACACGCGCTACAGCGGCGGACCGGCGTTGGATTTGATGTTCTTCATCACCAGCGTGGACGTCAGCCGCTCAACCCCGGGCAGCGACGTGAGCTCGGCGTCGTAGAACCGCTGGTAGCCGGGCAGGTCCTCGGCGATGACCTTCAGCAGGTAGTCCGGGGAGCCGAAGAGCCGCTGCGCCTCCACGATGTTCGGATTGTCCGCCACCCGGTTCTCGAAGATCTCCATGGTGGAACGGTCCACCTGGCGCAAAGTGACAAACACAATGGCCTCGAAACCCAGCCCGACGGCGGCCGGATCGATGTCCGCCTTGTAGCCGCGGATCACCCCCGACGCCTCCAGGTCCCGGAGCCTCCGGTGGCATGGCGCCACCGTAAGCCCGACCTTCGCGGCCAGCGCCGTGGCGGTCATCCGGCCATCTTCTTTGAGGTGGCGCAAAATACTTCTGTCAATGTGGTCAATCACGCAAATATCTTACCAATTCGGACTCAAACCGGGCGAAAAGGGTAAGCACTTATGGCCCGAAACTTCATAAGGTTTGTCCTATACCCATCGGACAGGAGCCCGCCATGAATCCCCAGCTGTTTTTCGCCTTTGTGCTGGTGGCTGTAGCCCTCGCCTGCACCCCCGGCGTGGACTGGGCGTACTCCATCACGGCCGGTCTGCGGCAGCGCAGCTTCGTCCCGGCCGTGGCCGGACTTTGCGGCGGCTACGTCCTGCATACGCTGCTGATGGTGGCAGGCCTCGCGGCCCTGCTGTCCGGCCTGCCGGGCGTCCTGGGTTGGCTTACGGTGGCGGGCGCGGGCTACCTGCTGTGGCTGGGCATCAGCACCCTCCGCTCCTGGCGCGGGGCCTCCTTCAGCGCGGCAGACGCCGTCGGGAAGCCCGCCAACCAGCTCCGCACGTTCCTTCAGGGCATGGGCACCAGCGGCATCAATCCCAAGGGGCTGCTGTTCTATGTGGCGCTGGTGCCGCAGTTCGTCAGCCCGGAGGCCTCCCTCCCGGTCCCCGTCCAGTCCGGCCTGCTGGGCCTGACGTTTGTCCTGTTGGCCGGGACCGTTTACACCTGTGTGGCGCTGCTGGCCCGCAAGCTCCTGCAGTCCCGGCCTGGCGCCGCGCGGACAGTCACCCTGGCCAGCGGCATCATCATGGTTGCCCTCGGCGTGGTGCTCCTCTCAGAGCAGCTGGTTCCGCTGGTTGCAGGGCTCACGCAGCAAGCCTAGGCCTTGCGCTCCATAAACCATTCCGTGAACTCCGACGCCCGTCCGTCCGGTTCAAGGCGGATGACCCACAGGTTGTCGTAGCTGGGACCATCACCAAGGTAGTCCGTGAAACCCTGCACAAAGGCCAGCCCGCCGTCGGTCCCCAGCCCGCTATCCGCCCCCAACAGCGTCCAGTCAAAGGTCCAGTTCCCGGGGTCGTCCCGCGCCTCCAGCCAGCGGTCCACGATCTGCTCGCGGCCCCGCCATGCGTCGGCATCATGCGGCCGGGTGGCGTAAACGGCTTCCTCGGTGAACAGCGCCCTGATGTCCTCCGGGTCGTTGGAAGTCCACGCCGCGATGTACTTTTCCATCCAGGACCGCACTGCGTCGCTCATGCCTCCGTTGTACTCCGGGGCGGCCTGGTCCACAAGGCAAGTCCCTAGGGCCGCCCGCGCCCGAAGCCTATTTCCCGTCCAGGTTTTCCCACTCCTGCTCCCACAGCCGGCGCTCGTCAATGTCCTTGCGGATGACTTCGAATGTTTCCAGCTCCGCCGGCCGGCCGCGGAGCCAGTCCCGCGGGTTGAGGGATTTGCGGCCGTTGTCGAGCACCAGCAGGGCACGGTCGGTGAGGGCGTCGTTGCGGAGCACCACGTCTGTTTTCCGACGGCGGAGCACCTCCTTCAGGGCTTCGTGCGCCTTTGCGTGGGCGCCGAGCCGCCGGAGCGCGCGCCCGCGGAGCAGCAGCAGGGCCGCCGAGAGGTCGTCGGAGTTCAGCAGCCCCTCGGTCCAGATCACCACTTCCTTGTCGCGTCCCAGCGCGAACGCCAGTGCGCAGCGGGCCAAGGCTGAAGGCAACGACGGCGGCAGCCCGGCCACCGTCTGCAGCGCGGCTTCCAGCTGGCCCGTCTCCCGCAGGGAGTGCGACAGGGCCAGGAAGACCGATTCCTGGCTGAACAGCACGGGGACTTCGATGCGCTCGGCAACCTCCACCCGGGTGACCACGCGCGTGAGATAAGTGGCCGCATACTGGTTGGCGTCGTCGTCGTTCCTGATGGACAGGCCGCGCTGGAGGAGTTCGGATGCGCGCAGGTAGCCGCCGTGCTGGTACGCCAGGAGGCCGGCCATAACGGAGCAGAGCCCCGCCCAGCCCGGATACATGCGGCCTACGGCGATGAGCCGCTCCGGTTCCCTGCTGGTGAAGATGGCATCGTGGACTGCTTTGGGCGCTTTGCCCGGCATCCGCTTGAGCCTGGGAACCTCGCCGTCCACGGCAATCAGCGCGGCATCCCGGCCACCCAGCACACCATGGATCAGGCCGCCCACACTGCCGGCGAGTTCCCGGACAGGGGTCTGCAGGTGGGCGTTCCCGAACGGCGTCAGGTCACGCGCGTCCCGGTAGATCGGTCCTCTGGCATCCCCCGCGGTCATCTCTCCATGCTACGTGGCAGACCTCCGTGCGCAGCCTACGTGGCCGCCGCGACCCAGAGCCCGATCACCCAGGTGCTGGCCGCCAGGCACGCGAGCCCGAACTCGGCCAGCATGCCCAGCCCGGTGGCTTTCAGGGCGGCCCAGCTGGTGGTGGTTGCAGTGCCGAAGTTCCGAGTGCGTAGGAACTCGCTGAGCAGCAGTCCCACGGCGAAACCCACAAAAAGCCCCACCACCGGGATGACGAACATGCCGGCCACACCCGCTGCCAGGCCAATCACCACACTGCGGTTGGGAATGCTGTGCTCCCTGAGCTTTCGTCCGGTCAGCACGGCGCTGGCAGCCATACCGGCCAGCACAAACACCATTCCCACCGCGAAGACCACCCAGCCCGTGGCCCCGGCACCGCCCCAGATGGCCCACGCCAGCAGGCTGAGCCCGATCAGGAAGCTGCCGGGCAGGACCGGGATGATGGTGCCGGCCACCCCCACCAGGATCGCCAGACCGCACAGGATGCTCACCACGGTTTCGGAGTTCATGAGCCCCAGTTTAGGGCGGCACGGCGGTCAGCTTCGCCGCTTAACGCCCGACGGCGGCGCGTCCCCTGCTCGGGGAGGCACCGCCGTCGGGCGTGTGGCAGTGTGTGGCTGCGGAGGTTACTCGGCTTCCACGGCGGCGGCTACGGCGGCCGTCACTGCCGGGGCAACGCGCGGATCCAGCGGGCTGGGCACGATGTAGTCCACCGAAAGGTCAGCTTCCGCGAGTTCGGCAATGGCGCGGGCCGCGGCGAGCTTCATGGCGGGCGTGATCCGGCGGGCGCCGGCGTCCAGCGCGCCGCGGAAGATTCCGGGGAAGGCCAGGACGTTGTTGATCTGGTTGGGGAAGTCGCTGCGGCCGGTGGCCACCACGGCGGCGTACTTGGCGGCTACCTCGGGCAGGACTTCGGGGTCCGGGTTGGAGAGGGCGAACACGATGGAGCTGGCGTTCATCAGCTTCAGATGCGCCTCGTCCAGCTTCGAGGAGGAAACCCCGATGAACACGTCGGCGCCGAGCAGCGCTTCGCCGGGGCCGCCCGTGACGCTGCGGGGGTTGCTGCGCTGCGCCATCTGGGACTTCTTGCTCTGCGGGTCGGCGGCGATGTCCGCCCGCTCGCGGTTGATGACGCCCTTGGAGTCGAGCAGGACTACATCCGTGATGCCGGCGGCGAGCAGGATTTCGGCGACGGCGATGCCTGCGGCTCCGGCGCCCGAAACCACCACGCGGAGGTCAGCGAGTTCGCGGCCGGTGACCTTGGCGGCGTTCGTCAGGGCGGCGAGGGCCACCACCGCAGTGCCGTGCTGGTCATCGTGCATGACCGGGCAGTCCAGTGCTTCGATGAGCTTCTCTTCGAGCTCGAAACAACGCGGCGCCGAGATGTCCTCGAGGTTGACCGCGCCGAAGCTGGGGCGGAGACGGACCAGGGTTTCCACGATCTCGTCAACGTCCGTGGTGTTCAGGACCAGGGGAATGGAATCCAGCTCGCCGAAGGTCTTGAACAGGGCGGACTTGCCCTCCATCACGGGTAATGAAGCGGCGGCGCCGATGTTGCCCAGGCCCAGCACCGCGGTGCCGTCGCTGACCACAACCACCAGGCGCTGCGCCCAGGTGAGGGTCTTGGCGAGTTCCGGGTTGTTGTGGATGGCGCGGCTGACCTCGGCGACACCGGGGGTGTAGGCGATGGAAAGGTCGCGCTTGTTGGACAGCGGGACCGTGCTGGTCACCGAGAGCTTCCCGCCCTGATGGGCGTCGAAGATCTCGGCCTCGGTCAGGGCAGTGGCTGCTGAATTGTCTGTAGGTGCGATTACGTCAATGGACACGTCGTTGTCTCCTGGGGCTAGCCGTGGGCGCACGGCGCAGAATGGCTCAAGCACAGGGAGGCTCAAGGTGGAATTCGTTGCTTCTTGGGCCCAGAGGTGGCGGGCCCGGTGTGAAGCCCTTGCAGATGCGGGTTGCCAGCCACTCCGGTCCTTCAATACTAAGCAGCGCTCACGCCCCGGAAAGTGCATTCGTTGGCTTTCACGCGTGCCAAATCGTTTAATCAGGCACTTTTGTGAGCCACGTCACCGCATAAAGACGTCTTTATTGGCTCACCGGTCTAGACCAGTTACGCCGATCGGTGGGCCGCACGGGCCCCGGCAGCCACCGGAGCAAGCAGCGTGCAGGCCTTTTTGAGGTCCTCTTCGGCCTCAAACAGCGAAAGCCGGCGGTTGCGGACGGACTGGACCAGACCAGTGACGGTCAGCAGGAGCACCCGGGCCGCCACGTCGTCGTCGGAGGCGGTGGCCACCGCCGCTTCGCTCAGCGCATCGATTTCATGCAGGAGTGCCGTGGTGTCCTTCTCCTTGAGGTAGACGCAGCGGCTCAGGCACTGCTCGACGGCCGGCTGCATCACCCTCATATGGAAAATCTCCATGACCACGCCGGTGAGGGCCCGGCCGCCGAAGCTGGCCGCTGACGTGCGGGCCCGGCCTTGAAGCTCGTCCAGCTGCTGGCGGTAGAGGGACAGCATCAGGTGTTTGGCGGTGGGGAAATAACGGTAGACGGTTCCCAGCGGCACGCCGGACTTTTCCGAAATTTCCGCTAGGTCCACGGACTCCAGCCCCTTGCGGGCAAACCCTGCGGCAGATTCAAGGACGCGCGCGTAGCGCAGCCGCTGGCGCGGCGTGGAGGGCCGGGCCGCCATGGACGGATGGGCTGAAAGGGTCTCGGGCATCAGGATTCCGGGGTTGTGTTCTTATGGTGCAGCGGCAGGGAGCGTCCCCATCCCGTGTGCCTGCAGTCCGCCTCAACTATACGCGGCACAGGCAAAAGCCGGAATCAGTCGACCCCTCGGATCTTGACCACGAACACAGCGCCCAGCAGGCCGATGACGGCGGCCGTGGTGAACAACGTGACGTACCCTCCCAGGAACTGCAGGGAGAGGAAGGCGATCAGCGGGGCGAACACCTGCGGCAGCGAGTTGGCCACGTTGATGACCCCCATGTCCTTGCCCCGGTCAGCAGCCTTCGGGAGCACCTGTGTGAGCAGCGCGAAGTCCACCGCCAGGTAGGCGCCGAATCCGATGCCCAGCACCCCGGCCCCCACCAGAGCCCCCGGCCACACCGGAAAGAACGCCATGATCAGTCCGGCGACGGCGATCGTGGCGGACGAGCCGATCACAAACGGCTTGCGTTTGCCCACCCGGTCACTCCACGGTCCGGCCAACACCGCGGTGATCATGACCATCACGGCATAAATTCCCGTGAGGATCAGGACGCCCAGCGCCGGGTCCTCGTGCTTGATGACGTCCCGCAGGAAAAAGAGCAGGTAAACGATGGTGAGCTGGTTGCCCACGTTGACCAGGAAGCGGGTGAGCCAGGCCCAGCCAAAGTCAGGGTGGCGGGCGGGGCTGATCCAGAAACCGCGCAGGAATCCGGCCCAGGTGAACGGCGGCCGGGCCTCCCGCGGGAGCGGCGGATCATTCCGGTGGAAGAGATACGGCAGGACGGAGAACAGCAGGGCGGCCGCACACATGGTGTACCCCACCATGAAATTTCCCGAGACCACCGCGCCGAAAACCGCGCCGAGCAGGATTCCCAGGGTCTGGCCCATGGCTGCCAGCCCGCCCACTCCGCCGCGCTGCAGGACCGGCACACGGTCCGGGACGGCGGCGGTGATGGCCGCGTAGGCAGCATTGGCGCCAAGCTGGACCAGGCACCAGAAGAGGACCATGAGGGCCACGGCCGTGGCTCCGGACATCGCCAGCAACGCAGCCGTGGCCAGGACGGCGCCGGCCAGGACCCACGGGGCACGCCGGCCGAAGCCTGAGACGGTCCGGTCGGACAGGGCCCCAAACAGCGGGTTGGCCACCAGCGAGACGGCGGCGCCACAACCCGTCACCAGGGACAGGATGGCTTCCTTGTTGAGGGCGTCAATGCTGATGGCCTGCTGGCCGATGAACACATTGATGGGGCCGAAGAAGGCGGCGTTGATGCCGACGTTGACCAGCACCAGCCCGGTCACCCAGCGCGCGGTGACCTTCTGCGTCGGCTCGGCGAGCGCCGCCGTCGGGCTTTCCGATCCCGCCCCGGGAACCGACGCAGCGCTGGGATCCGGTGCTGCGGGTGTGTCGGACAGGCTCATGCTGGTTCCCCCTGGAACGGTTGGTGATTCTGAAAATCAGACTATCGTGGGCTGCATCGCCCCGCTTGTCATACGGCGCTTGCCTGTGTGGCGATGGACAGCACGCAGCCCCCACGACACTGAACACCTGGAGATCCAATGACCGCATCTGCCGGCAACACCAAGAGCCCCGTCAACACCGCCGATCTGTACGATGAGCGCGGCGAGGACCTGGCGTCCGTTTCACTC
The DNA here is from genome assembly GCF_002929755.1 of Arthrobacter sp. 4R501. NCBI lineage: Bacteria > Bacillati > Actinomycetota > Actinomycetes > Micrococcales > Micrococcaceae > Arthrobacter > Arthrobacter sp. 4R501. Next base: position 13,413 of record NZ_PJIW01000016.1, read on the forward strand.
CAGTTCCAGTCCCTCGGCGGCCGTTCACACTTCAGCGGCCCGGTGCGGACCATCCGCTGCTTCCAGGACAACGCCCTGGTCAAGTCCACCCTGGCCACCCCCGGCAACGGAGCCGTGCTGGTGGTGGACGGCGGCGGTTCGCTGGGCTCAGCCCTGATGGGGGACATGATCGCCGAGAGCGCCGTGGCGAACGGCTGGGCCGGCGTCGTAATTAACGGCGCCATCCGCGACCGCGAGGCGATCGCCCAACTGGATCTGGGCGTCAAGGCGCTGGGCAGCAACCCGCGCAAGAGCGCCAAGGCCGGCGCCGGTGAGGTTGACGTGGATGTAGTGCTCGACGGCGTGACCTTCCGTCCCGGCGTCACCGTCTGGTGCGATCCCGACGGCATCCTCGTGGAGCGCTGATCTGGGTCTCCAGCTTCGGGAGTCCGCGGCAGGAGCGGCGGTTCCGGAAGAATATCTGGCAGCGGGAATGAAACGCGAACTAACATAGTTACTGAAAGCAACTATCGAGCGCGATCCCTCATTCTTTCCTGGAGAAGCCATGTCCAAAACAACCGCTGTGCGTGCCGCCGGCGAAATCCTGACACAGCGTCAGATCGTCACCGTGATGGTGGGGCTCATGCTGGGCATGTTCCTGGCATCCCTGGACCAGACCATCGTGTCCACCTCCATCTACACCATCGCCAATGACCTGGACGGGCTGTCCCTCCAGGCGTGGGCCACCACCGCCTACCTCATCACCTCCACCGTCAGCACGCCGCTGTACGGCAAACTGAGCGATATCTTCGGCCGCCGCCCGCTGTACCTGATCGCCATCGTCATCTTCCTGGTCGGCTCGCTCTACGCCGGCTCAGTGCACTCCATGACCGAGCTGGCCATCGCCCGCGGTGTCCAGGGCCTGGGCGCCGGCGGCCTGCTGGCCCTCGCGCTGACCATCATCGGCGACATCGTGTCCCTGAAGGACCGTTCCAAATACCAGGGCTACTTTATGTCGGTGTTCGGCATCTCCTCCGTGCTCGGCCCGGTGGTGGGCGGTGCGTTCGCAGGGTCGGCCAACATCCTGGGCTTTGACGGCTGGCGCTGGGTGTTCTTCATCAACTTGCCCATCGGCTTGGCGGCCCTGGCCGTGGTGTTTATGTTCCTGCACCTGCCGGCCAAGCACGTGAAGCAGAAGATCGACTACTTCGGCGCAGCCGCCATCACGCTCGCCATCGTCCCGCTGCTGCTGGTGGCGGAACAGGGCCGCAGCTGGGGCTTTATGTCGCTGAACTCCTTCCTCTGCTACGGCCTGGGCTCGGTGGGCATCATGTGGTTCCTGCTGGCCGAAAAACGCGCCGGAGACTACGCCCTGATCCCGCTCCGGCTCTTCCGGAACGCTACTTTTGGCCTGTCCTCGCTGCTGAACTTCATCATCGGCATCGGCATGTTCGGCGCCATCGCCATGCTGCCCATGTACCTGCAGCTGGTCAAGGGGCTGACGCCCACTGAAGCCGGCCTGATGATGATCACCTTCACCCTCGGCATCCTGACTGGTTCCATCACCGCGGGCCGCACCATTTCGGCGTCGGGCACGTACCGGATCTTCCCCATCGTGGGTACGGGCATTCTCACCACCGCCGCGCTGGTCATGGGACTGTCCCTGGGCGTGGACACGGGCCTTTGGGTTCCCGGCGTGATCGCCGTGTTCTTCGGCATGGGGCTGGGTTTCTGCATGCAGCCGCTCACCCTGGCCATGCAGGTCTCCGTGCCCCCGAAGGACATGGGCGTGGGCACCTCCTCCGCGGCGTTCTTCCGGTCCATGGGCGGCGCGGTGGGCACGGCCGTGTTCATCTCCATGCTGTTCAGCCTGGCCGCGAGCCGGATCGCCGAAACGATGAAGTCAGCCATGTCCAGTGCCGACTACCAGGCCGTCCTGCGCGACCCGGCCGTGGCAGCGGACCCCGCCAACGCCAAGCTGTACGAGTTCTTCCAGAACGGGGCATCGAACGAATCGCTCAATGACACGAGCTGGCTCCACTCCGCCAACAGCGTGCTCACCCGGCCCATTACGGAGGGCTTCGCGTACGCGATCGACACCGTGATGATCACCGCTGCTGTCCTCACCGGGATCGCGTTCCTGATCAGCTTCGCCCTGCCGAACAAGAAGCTGACGGACCCGAAGTTGGCCCCGCAGGGAAACGCAGCTGCGGTGGCGGCGCACTAAGCCGCCTCCCCTGAAACAGACAGACGACGACGGCGGCACACCCCGCCGTCGTCGTCTTTCTGTTTCGGCGGGCACTGGTCCGAAGTGGAACGGCGGGCGGTGACGTGCCACACTGTTTAGCGCGTGTGCGCCGGCCTGTGAGCCGGTACCGCAGCCGACGACGTCCGCACTCGCATCCACCCAACCCCAAACCCAGGGAGCACCATGTCCACCGCCAAGGAGCAGACCACCGCCAAGATCCCGCAGCGGGTGATCTGGCTGGCACTCGCAGGCGCGGTGGGCGGATTCCTGTTCGGCTTCGACTCCTCCGTGGTCAACGGTGCAGTGGATGCCATCAAGGATGAGTTCGCGCTTTCCGAGGCCGTGACCGGCTTCGCCGTGGCCATCGCCCTGCTGGGCTGCGCGGCAGGCGCCTTCCTCGCTGGCAAAGTCGCCGACCGCCACGGCCGCATCCCCGCCATGAAGCTGGGCGCGGTGCTGTTCCTGGTCAGCGCCATCGGAACCGGCTTCGCCTACGGCGTCTGGGACCTGATCTTCTGGCGCCTGGTGGGCGGCCTGGGCATCGGCCTCGCGTCGGTGATTGCGCCGGCCTACATTTCCGAGATTTCCCCGCGGCAGGTCCGTGGCCGGCTGGCGTCGCTGCAGCAGCTGGCCATCACCACCGGTATCTTCGCCGCACTCCTGTCCGACGCGCTCTTCGCCACCACCGCCGGCGGCGCGGACCAGGCCTTCTGGCTCGGACTGGAAGCCTGGCGCTGGATGTTCCTCACCGCAGCGGTTCCCGCCGTGGTCTACGGCTGGATCGCCTACACCCTCCCGGAATCCCCGCGGTTCCTGGTGTTCCAGGGCAAGGAAGACGAAGCCCGCAAGGTGTTCGACTCCATCGCCCCGTCCGAGGACACCGACCGGCACATCCGCGAGATCCAGGACGCCATCGAAGAGGACAAGCTGTCCGGCCAGAAGGGCTCGCTCCGTGGCAAGACGTTCGGCCTGCAGGCAGTGGTCTGGGTGGGCATCGTCCTCTCGGTCCTGCAGCAGTTCGTTGGCATCAACGTGATCTTCTACTACTCCACCACGCTGTGGAAGGCCGTCGGTTTCCAGGAGAAGGACTCGCTAACCATCTCGGTGGCAACCTCCATCACCAACATCCTGGTGACACTCGTGGCCATCGCACTGGTGGACCGGATCGGCCGCCGCCCCATTCTCCTGGCCGGGTCCATCGGCATGGCGGTCTCATTGGGCACCATGGCGCTGGCGTTCTCCGCCGCGGTCGGTTCAGGCTCCGAGATCTCCTTGCCGGGCGCCTGGGGTCCGGTGGCCCTCGTGGCGGCCAACATCTTTGTGGTCAGCTTCGGCGCTTCCTGGGGCCCGCTGGTCTGGGTCCTCCTTGGTGAGATCTTCCCGTCCCGGATCCGTGCCCGCGCCTTGGGCCTGGCCGCAGCCGCGCAGTGGGTGGCCAACTTTGCCATCACGCTCAGCTTCCCCGTGATGGCCGCGGCTTCCCTGCCGCTGACCTACGCCATGTACGCGCTGTTCGCGGCGGCGTCGTTCTTCTTTGTGATGTTCAAGGTGCCGGAGACCAACGGCATGTCCCTGGAGCAGGCCGAGACGCTGTTTGTGCCCAAGGGCTCCAAGAAGGCCTGACGCCGGGTCAGAGAGTAAGCTTCATGCCCTCATGGCTGGCGTCAAAGCCGAGCCGCTCGTAGAACCGGTGGGCGGCTGTCCGCGACTTGTGAGTGGTCAGCTGCAGCAGCGTGCAGCCGCGGCGCCTCGATTCCTCGATCGCCCACCCCACCATCAGGTTTCCCAGGCCCTGGCCACGAAGGCTGCCCGCCACACGGACCGCCTCAAGCTGCGAGCGCCACGACCCCTGCCGCGAGATGCCGGGCAGGAAGCTCAGCTGGAAGGTGCCCACGACGCGGCCGTCAGCCGCCCCAGCCGGCACGTGCTCGCCCACCACCAGCAAATGGCACGGGTCGGCGTCGATCGCTTCGAAGGCCCGCTCGTACGGCGCCATGTCATGGCCCACTTCGCGGCTGGCGCCCAGGGAATCGTCGGCCAGCAGCGCCACAATGGCGGGCAGGTCCCCGGACACGGCGTGCCTGAGGCGGAAGGTCCCGCCGTCGACGTCGGCAGTCAGCAAGGCGGTCAGGGCACCGGGGCTCGTGGTCATCTCCCCAGCATTCCACAAGGCTTGCGAAACTATCCCTCCGAGAACCTCTCTCACTTTCGGCGCCTTAAACGCCAACGCTCTCTCATCCAGGTGAGAGAGCGTTGGCCAAGAACCGCATTATCTGCGAGAGGGTTGCTCGAAAACCCACATCAAGTGAGAGAGCGTCCTGGGGGTGGGTGCGTGCGGTGGGGGTCAGGCCGGTGGGGGTCAGGCCGGTGCCTTCGCCCCTTCCGCCTGGCGTTCCTCCACCAGCGTGGACACCGCCGCAAACAGCGGGTGCTCCGGTGCCAGCCCGGTAATCCTGGCTGTGGCGTCGGCAGGCGACGACGAAGCCAGGATCTGCGCGAGTTCGGTGGCCTCGGCGTCGGCGGGGTCCGTGAAGCGCAGGGCCGCCGCGATGGCACCCAGGAGCGCCTCGGGCACGATCCCGCGTTCGGCGAGTTCAGCCGCGGGGCCGATGAACCGTTCGTGCCGGCTGAGCTTGCGCATGGGGGCGCGGCCCACCCGGTTCACGGTGTCCGGCAGGTGCGGGTTGGAGAAACGGACCAGGATCTTCTGGACGTAGGCTTCCTGCTCGTCGTTGTTGAAGCCGTGCTTGGCCACCAGGAGCTGCTTGGTTTCCTCCAGGACGGCCCGCACATCTTCCGCCACGTCCTGATCGGCCATGGCCTCGGAGATCTTTTCCAGCCCGGCCTCGAAGCCGAAGTACGCAGCGGAGGCGTGCCCCGTATTCACCGTAAAGAGCTTCCGCTCGATGTAGGGCGAGAGCTCATCCACAAACGTCGCGCCCGGGATGACCGGCGCAGCATCGCCAAACGCCGTCCGGTCGATGACCCACTCGTAGAACGTTTCCACGGTCACGTCCAGGCCCTGCCCAGGCGCCTGGTTGGGCACAATCCGGTCCACAGCGGTGTTCGCAAACACCGCCGCGGCGTCCAGGGACCCGGCGGCGTCGTCCCAGAGGGCGGCGACTTCGGTCCGCAGGACGTCGGTGGCGTTGATGGCGTTCTCGCAGGCCATGACCTGCAGCGGCGCCAGCCCGGCAGCCCGCGCGGCGATGCCCTTGGTGATGGCCGGCGCCACGAACTTCAGGATGTGCGGCCCCACGGCAGTGGTGACGATGTCCGCCGTGGCGATTTCCCGCACCAGCGCCGCTTCCTGCGTGCCGGAGTTCAGCGCGCGGAAGTTGTCCACCGTCCGGACGGTGGGCTTCTCCCCCACCTCGTGGACGTTGTAGCTGTCTGCTGCCGCGAGCTGGTCGATGAGTGCGTCCGCGACATCCGCGAATACCACCTCATAACCGGCCTGGTGCAGCAACAGCCCCACAAAGCCGCGGCCGATGTTCCCGGCTCCGAAATGTACCGCCTTCACTATGCGTTCACCTTTCCGAATAGCTCCAGGACTTCCTCAACGGACGTGGCCGCTTCCAGCTGGGCCACCTGGGCCTTGCTGGTGAAGACCTTCGCGATGGAGGACAGGATGTGGAGGTGTTCGTTGTTGATGCCGGCCACGCCCACCACGAACTTGACCTGTTTGCCGTTCCAGTCGATGCCGTCCGGGTAGCGGATCACGGACACAGCGGACTTCAGGATGTGGTCCTTGGCGGCGTTGGTGCCGTGCGGGATGGCCAGGAAGCTGCCCATGTAGGTGGACACGGATTCCTCGCGCTCGTGCATGGCCGCGAGGTAGCCCTCGTCCACAGCGCCGCGGGCCAGGAGCAGCTGGCCTGCTTCGTCGATGGCGGCATCGCGGGTGGTGGCTGTGCCGTTAAGGATGACGCTGTCGGCCACGAGGATGTCGGAAGGCGCGACGGCGGCGGGTGCCTCACCGCTGCCGGGTGCCGCTTCCACCGGGGCACTGGCGACGTGGGCGCCGTGGCCGGCGGCAGTTGCGGCGGCGGCAGCACCGGCGTCGGGCGTTGCGCCTTCGGTGTTATGCTCCTTGACCAGCTCCACAATCTCGTCGTACCGCGGGCTGTTCATGAAGTTATCCACCGAGAAGTGCGCTGCGCTGGACGTGACGGGCTTGGCGCGTTCGGTCAGGTCCTGGTGGGTGATCACCACGTCGTAGGTGTCACTGAGGTTGGCGATCGCGGCATTGGTGACCTTGACGTCCGGGAACCCAGCCGCCTTGATCTTGTTCCGCAGCACCGAGGCGCCCATGGCACTGGAGCCCATGCCGGCGTCGCACGCGAACACGATGTTCTTGATGGGGCCGGCCAGGACGGCCGTACCCACGCCTGCGCCCGCGCCGGTCAGCATGGAGGAGACGGAGCTCTTTTTGCCCTTCATTGCTTCCATCTTCGATGTGGCGTCGCCCAGGTCCACCTCGTCGCTGTGCTTAGTGGTCTTCAGGATCACCGAGGCCACCAGGAACGAGACCGTCATGGCGAGCACCACCGCGAGGATCACCCCGACGTAGCTGTCACGGGAGGTCTGGGCGAGCACGGCGATGATCGAACCAGGCGCCGCCGGCGCAACGAGGCCGGAGCCGGTGATGGCCATGGTGGCGATGCCCGTCATACCGCCGGCGATCGCGGCCAGGATCAGCAGCGGGCGCATCAGGACGTACGGGAAGTAGATTTCGTGGATGCCGCCGAAGAAGTGGATGATCGCTGCGCCGGAGGCCGAACCCTTGGCAATGCCCTTCCCGAAGAACATGTAGGCCAGCAGGATGCCCATGCCGGGGCCGGGGTTGGCCTCCAGCAGGAACAGGATGGACTTGCCCTGCTCCAGCGACTGCTGGATGCCGAGCGGGGTCAGCACGCCGTGGTTGATGGCGTTGTTCAGGAACAGCACCTTGGCGGGCTCGATGAAAATGCTGGTGAGCGGCAGCAGGCCGTTGTTGACCAGGAACTGCACGACGTTGCCGGCGGCCGTGCTGAAGGCCTGGACCAGCGGCGAGATGCCGTAGAAGCCCAGCATCGCCAGCAGCGCGCCCCAGATACCGGCCGAGAAGTTGTTGACCAGCATCTCGAAGCCGGGGCGGATCTTGCCCTCCCACAGGAGGTCGATCTTCTTCATGGTCCAGCCGCCGAGCGGGCCCATGATCATGGCGCCGATGAACATCGGGATGCCGGCGCCCACAATGACGCCCATGGTGCCGATGGCTCCCACCACGCCGCCGCGGACGTCGTAGACCATCCGGCCGCCGGTGTAGGCGATCAGGAGCGGCAGCAGGTAGGTGATCATGGGGCCAACCAGGCCCACGTTGGGCGTTCCGTCGGCGTTGGTGTCGAAGCCGCCCAAGGCTGGGACCGGGATCCAGCCCTTCTCAATAAAGAGGGCCGTGATGAGGCCCCACGCGATAAACGCGCCAATGTTGGGCATGATCATGCCGGACAGGAACGTCCCGAACTTCTGGACGTGAACCCGCAGGCTGGTGCGGGATTTCGCAACTGTCTCTGTTGCCATGTGCTTTCCTAACCGTCATTCCTGCTGCAGCGCAGGATGGGTCCGATACTTACGACGAAGTGCTGGTGGAGATTCGGTGAAGCCATTCGAGGAACAGTTTGAGTTCCGAGCTTGAAAGCTGGTCTGAGTGCGAAGCCTGAAGTGCGGCATTCAGGGCAATCGCTGCCACCACTACCGAGGACTTGCCGGAGTCTTCCGGCGCGGCCCCTTCGGCCTGTGCCGCAGACACCGCAAAGATCATGGCGTCCCGGGTCATAGTGGACAGTTCGAGGTTCCGTTCGGCGGCGGGTTCCGCAATCAGCATCAGGGTCACACCCACGTTGGCGGCCAAGATGGACCTGGCTGCTTCGCGCGGCTGGACGTTCAGCTGGCCCGCTGCCGCTGCCTTGTTCAGCATCTCCTCCATGAGCGCCTCGGCATCGGCAACGATGGCGGGGCGGCTTTCGGGGCGGATATTGCCGAACATCACCAGGTACAGTTCCGGCTGCTTGAGCCCGAACTGGACGTGGTTATCCCACATCCGCCGGATGTCCTCCAGCGGTTTTCCGGACGGGGCGAAGTCCCTCTCGCCCGCAACATACTCTTCAAAACCTGCGGCGACGACGGCGTCGAAAAGACCTTCCTTGTCACCGAAGTGGTGGTACAGGGTGGGCGCCGTGACCCCTGCCAGCTGCGTGATCTGGCGGGTGGAGACGGCTGATCCCGCGGACTTTGCCAGCAATTCGGCCGCTGCACGCAACAGACGCATTTTGGGGGGAAGCTGGCCATCCAAACTCATAGCCGCTACCCTATCACCTATAGCATTGCTATATGAACTGAATCACATACAATTTTTTCAGGCACGTTTCCGCCCTCGCACATAGTGGTCGCGGCAGCCCCGGCATGGCGCCGGGATAACCTAGGCGGGCCTGGCTACCGGCAGAGAATGAGGACCTTCAGTGCAGACCTTCCCAGGAGTTGGCGTCAGCCCCGGCCGCATCATCGGAACCGTCCGGCAGATGCCCAAACCGATCAGCGAACCCCCTGCAGGTGAGCAGCTGGCCGGCGGTACGTCCGCCGAAGAAGCCACGGCCGGGCTCAAGGCAGCCTCTCAGTCCGTCCACGACGAACTTAAGGCCCGGGCGGCGCATGCCACCGGAGATGGCAAGGCCGTCCTGGAGGCCACAGCGCTGATGGCCAAGGACACCATGCTGATCAAGGGCGCGGCCAAGCTCATTGCCCGCGGCCTCTCGAGCGAACGCGCCATCTGGGAATCCGGTTCCTCCGTCGCTGAGATGCTCCATAACCTTGGCGGCTACATGGCCGAACGCGCCACCGACGTCCTGGACGTCCGCGCCCGGATCGTGGCGGAACTCCGCGGCGTCCCTGCGCCCGGCATCCCCACCTCCAGCACGCCCTTCATCCTGGTTGCCGAGGACCTGGCACCGGCCGACACCGCAACCCTGGACCCGAACAAGGTCCTGGCACTCGTAACAGCCGGCGGCGGCCCACAGTCCCACACCGCCATCATTGCGCGTTCGCTTGGCCTGCCGGCCGTCGTGGCTGCTATAGGGGTGGACGAACTCCCTGACGGCACGGAAGTCTATGTTGACGGCGCCGCAGGCAGCATCACCGCCGATCCCGATGCCTCGCTGCGTGCCGCAGCGGATGCGTGGGCGGCCACAGCTTCCCTGCTGGCCGAGTTCAGTGGCACGGGCACGACGGCGGACGGCCACCTGGTGCCGCTCCTCGCCAACGTGGGCGGCGGCAAGGATGCCGAGGCGGCAGCCAAGCTGGGCGCCCAGGGCGTGGGCCTTTTCCGCACCGAATTCTGCTTCCTGGAACGCGATACCGAACCCTCCGTGGAAGAGCAGGCAGCCGCGTACAAGAGCGTGTTTGATGCGTTCCCGGGCAAAAAAGTGGTTCTGCGTACGCTCGACGCCGGCGCCGACAAGCCGCTTCCGTTCCTGACCGACTCCACGGAGCCCAACCCTGCCCTGGGCGTCCGCGGCTACCGCACGGACTTCACCACACCGGGCGTGCTGGACCGCCAGCTGGAAGCCATTGCCCTGGCCGAGAAGCAGTCCGAAGCGGACGTGTGGGTCATGGCCCCAATGATCTCGACGGCGGAAGAGGCGGCCCGCTTCGCCTCCATGTGCGCCGACGCCGGCATCAAGACGCCCGGCGTGATGGTTGAAGTCCCCTCCGCCGCGCTCACCGCCGAGGCCATCCTGCGCGAGGTGGGCTTCGCGAGCCTGGGCACCAACGACCTCACCCAGTACGCCATGGCGGCCGACCGTCAGCTGGGCCCCCTGGCAAACCTCAACACCCCGTGGCAGCCTGCCGTGCTGCGCCTGGTGGGTTTGACCGTGGAAGGCTCCCGCGCGGAAGGCCACAACAAGCCCGTGGGCGTCTGCGGTGAGGCGGCCGCTGACCCGGCCCTCGCCGTCGTGCTTACCGGGCTGGGCGTCAACACGCTGTCCATGACCGCGCGGTCCCTGGCCGCCGTGGCCGCGGTGCTGAAGACCGTCACGCTGGCCGAGGCGCAGCAGTTGGCCAAGCTGGCCCTGTCCGCGCCCAGCGCCACCGAAGCCAAGGCCTGGGTGCGGGAAAAACTGCCCGTCCTCGAAGAACTCGGCCTCTGACCGGCCGGTTCGGACCAACCGCCCGCCTTCGACCCACCGCCCGCCGCTAGCCACAAAGAAGCACCCACCAGGAGGAACAATGCCCGAACGCATCGCCACCATCGCCAGCCGCTCCGGCCTGCACGCGCGCCCCGCCGCGCTGTTTGCGGAAGCCGCCGGAGACGTGGGAGTTGAGGTCACAATTGCCATGCAGGGCGACCCGGAGGACGACGCACTGGACGCTTCGAGCATCCTGTCGCTGATGACCCTGGGCGCCGCCAAGGGCGATGTTGTGGTGCTCCGGGCTGAAGGCGACGGCGCCGACGCGGCACTGGATTCGCTGGTCAAGCTCCTGGAAACGGACCTCGACGCCGAATAGCTTCTGCTTCGCCGTTTCGATGGTTCCCTGCCGGATCGACGCTCGCAAACATCTGGTGGGCAGGGAACCATCGAAACGGGCGACGGCCAGGGCTCCGCGGGGGTAGGTTCAGCGTATGAACGAGCGCGCCATCCCCATCCTGCCGTGCCGCCGCCTGGACGATGTGGCGCCGTTCTACGAAGCGCTCGGCTTCCAGGTCACGTTCCGGCAGGAGCGGCCGAATCCGTACATGTGCTTCACGCGTGGCGGCATCGACCTGCACTTCTTCGGGCTGGAAAGCTTCGAGCCCGAAGATTCCCTGGGCAGCGTGATCCTGCTGGTCCCGGACACGGGGCGACTCTTCGACGAGTTCGCCGCCGGGCTGCGGGGCGCCTCGACCGGGTCCTCTTGAACGCGGCACGGCAGGGCGACGCCCATGGCAGCGAGGCGACGGCCATCTCCGTGATCGAGGCCGGGTTCCAGCGGCATCCGGAGGCGACGGACGCCGAGAAGCTGCCGCTGCTGGTGTACCTCGCGAGCTGCACGAGCGCACCGGAAACCACGGGCTGGCCCGGTCTGTCCTGGACACCGTCGGCGCCCTGGAACTCGACCCCGAGGCACGGCAGGCGCTTGCTCCGAGCTGGCCAACGCCGACGAGCTCCGCCGCGGACTCCAAACGTGAGATCTCGGCCCTGCGAGGACCCAATAACGCCGAGATCTCGCCTCTGAAACGTGCCTGCCGTGGCTGGAGTGCGGTGCGGGCGTCGGATTCAGCTCCATCATTCGCGCGTTCCGGAGAAGCGGCCGCGGAAGTGCTCGGGTTAGGCTTCTGGCATGGCACTGATAGCTCCACGCGTCACGGCTGGCCTGCCCGCCGACGACGCCCTGAACCTCGCGCGTTCCCTCCGGGACAGCAACGACATCACCGTGTTCGTGGACGGCACGGTCCACCGCCTCCCGGGTGAAGCGAGGGACGCCGTCGTGGACCTGCTCGCTCGGCTGGGCCGCGGCGAAGCGGTGACCGTCAGCAGCGTGGAGGAAATGCTCACCACCTCCCAGGCGGCCGAACTCGCCGGGATTTCCCACACGTACCTGCGCAACATGACCGATCGCGGCGAGATCCCCGTGGAATACCGCGGCACGCACCGCCGGATCAGGTTGGCCGCCATCATGGCCTGGCTGGACCGGCAGAAGAAGCCTGACGGGCCAGAGCAGGCAGAGCAGCCAGAGCAGGCCTAGCCCCGTCGTGAGCTGGCTCAGGGGTAGGCGGGCCCGGGTGTTGGACCCCGGGTGTTGGATCCCGGCGCGCGAGCTTAAATCCGCGGGCGCGCCGCCCAGCGCCGCATTTTCAGTGCTGCATGGAGTTCGAGCCGGGGCATCCCCTTCAGAGGGTCCACGCCCAGGAGCTGCCGGATGCGGCCCAGCCGGTTGTAGATGCTGCTGCGGTGCAGGTGGAGTTTGGTGGCTACGTCCTGGACTGAGCCGTCGTTGTCATAAATGAGCTCAAGTACGGGGAGAAGCTCATCGTTGCGGTCGTGGTCCTCCAGCATCCGCACATAAACGGACCCCGAGTCAGCCCAGGCGCCGGCTCCCCCGCCCGCCGAAGCCAGCAGCTGGTACACCCCGGTGGCACGGCAGTCCACCAGTTCGCCCAGCTGGGGGTCCACAGCCGCCGCCTGCGCCGCCAGCCGGGACTGCCTGTATGCCTCGGCTAGCTCGCGTGGCTTGGCGAAACCCTCGCTGATGCCAAGGATGATGCGGTGCACCGGCCGGCCCGAACGTTTGGCCAGCTCCAGCTGGTAGTGGACCAGTACCTGGGCGTGGTTGGCCCGGCCCACTGACTCACGGAACAACACCACGGAATGGGTTTCCGTGCCCGCGCTGAACAGCGCCACGTCCACTCCCACCGTGGCCTGCAGGGCGGCTGACCGGTGGATCAGCGTGAAGGCGATGGGGTCCGGGCCGCCGGCCCAGCCATCGGCGTCGAGCACTGTGACCATCTGCCACGGCCCTTTGCCCTGGATTTCCTTCCAGCCTGCGACGGCGGCCACCGCGTTGGCCTCGCCGGTACAGGCGGCCAGGAACTCGCGTTCGCGGCCCCGCCGGAACTCGGACTCGGCGGTGTTGGACTCCAGCAGCAGGCCGGAAAGCAGCCCGATCTCCGGGGCCACGTCCGGCAACTGGGAGAGGATCGCCGTCGGATTATCCTCTGCCGAGTCCTGCTGCACCCAGAGATAGCCGACCCGGAAACCACGCACCATCAGGGGAACACACACCCGGCCCAGCATCCCCAGCTCCTGGTTGGCGGGAATCGCTACCGGGCGGACTGCCGTGGCGATGCCATGGGAAAGCTGCCAGGCGCTGACATCGGCCGGGACACGCTTGCTCAACAAAAAGTTCACCCGGACCCTGTCCGCGTGGGACTGGTTGGAGCTGTAAGCGAGCAGCAGGCCGTCCAGGTCCTCCAGCGACAGTCCCCGGCCAAGCTTCTGCGCCACCTGCTCCACCAGTTGTTCCACGTCCTGCTGCATGGGGTAACCCTACTGCTCCGGCAGGCATCCAGGCGAACGAACAGCAGGCGACACCTGACGCCCTGACGCTGAACATTTGTCGACCCGCGAAAGCAGAAATTCCCGGAATGACGCTGAGATTGCACGCCCCGAGACGTGCGTTCCTGTCAGTTGGGTCACAACCGGATTTATTCTGGAATCACAACTTCCCCCGCAATTTCGGGCCTACCCGGCCTGAGAATATGGAGCCACAAATGATCATCGGTGTCCCCAAAGAGATCAAGAACAACGAATTTCGCGTCGCCATCACCGCTGCTGGCGTTCACGAGTTCCGCACCCACGGCCACACGGTCCTGGTAGAGCGCGGCGCAGGCTTGGGCTCAGGGATCACGGACGAGGAATACGCGATCGCCGGCGCCGAAATCGTTGCCGAGGCCGACGACGTCTGGGCCCGGGCCGACATGGTCATGAAGGTCAAGGAACCCATCAAGGCCGAGTACCACCGCTTCCGCAAGGGCCTGATCCTCTTCACTTACCTCCACCTCGCGGCCGAGCCCGAGCTTACGCAGGCGCTCATCAACTCCGGCGTCACCGCGATCGCGTACGAGACCGTGCAGGAAGGCCGCACCCTGCCGCTGCTGGCCCCCATGTCCGAGGTCGCCGGCCGCCTGTCCGTGCAGGTCGGCGCCACCTCCCTCATGGCACCCGCCGGCGGCAAAGGCGTCCTCCTCGGCGGCGTCCCCGGCGTCCGCCCGGCGAAGGTGGTTGTCCTGGGGGCCGGCGTAGCTGGCACCAACGCCGCCGCAATGGCCCTGGGCCTGGGCGCCGACGTCACCATCCTGGACATCAACATCAACCGTCTCCGCGAACTCGACGCCCAGTACCAGGGCCGGCTCAAGACGGTCGCCTCCAACTCCTACGAGATCGAGAAGTCAGTGGTCGACGCCGACCTCGTCATCGGCTCCGTGCTGATCCCGGGAGCCAAGGCACCCAAGCTGGTCACCAACGAGCTCGTCTCCCGGATGAAGCCCGGCTCCGTGCTGGTGGACATCGCCGTGGACCAGGGCGGCTGCTTTGAGGACACGCACCCCACCACGCACCAGGAACCCACGTACAAGGTCCACAACACGATCTTCTACTGCGTTGCCAATATGCCGGGCGCCGTCCCGAACACCTCCACCTACGCGCTGACCAACGTCACCCTGCGCTACGCCGTGGCCCTGGCCAACCTGGGCGTCAAGGCCGCATTCGACCGCGACCCGTCCCTCGCCGCCGGCCTGAACATCGCCGGTGGCAAGGTTGCTCACCGCTCGGTCTCCGAGGCGCACAACCTGCCCCTCGTGACGGACTGGCACGAACTGGTTTCCGCCTAGTTCTCTAGGTCGCCGCCTGAACGGCAGTCATCCAACGCGTGCTGCTCCCCTTGTTGAGCCTGGGCCCACGCCAGCAGGCTTCCCTGGCCGAGCTTGCGAGGTTAGGGGGCTGGTGGGGAGCACGCTTTCTGGATGGCTGCCGTTCCGACGTTCGGTGGTTGAGCTTGTCGAAACCCGGCAAGCTCAACCACCGGACCCGCGTCAGCCGCCGATCGCGCGGAGAGCGTTCACCTGGCCGTGGCCGTTGAACCCGTTGTAGCCGGCACCGCCCTGGCACACCTGGGGTGCGCCGTTGTCCGTTGCAGGGAACGGGGCGTACACACTCATGTCAGCCGGGCAGTCCATCGTGTCGGCGGTGGTGTTGATCCGCGATGCCACGGTGCCCGGTTTGCTGACTCCGGTGCTGACCACCAGCGCCGCGACACCGGCAACGTGAGGTCCGGCCATCGATGTGCCTTGCAGGTAGCAGTAACTGGCACCCGAGTCCAGCACCGGACGGGCGCACGGTGCAGCGGACGGCCACGCGGACAGCACGCGGCCGTTAGTGGCGGCCGCCGTCTGCTGCAGGATCGAGTCTCCACCAGGCGCGATCACGCTGACGGCGCCCACACCGTAGCTGGAGTAGAACGACTTGATCAGCTTGTTGCCGTTGGCGCTCACGCCGATCACGCCGGGAACTTCCACCGGAACCACGGCGCAGGCGTTGGTGATGTCGCGCGTGACCGGGGTGGTGTTATCCGGGCTGGTGACATCCTGGGTGGGATGAGCCAGGTCGTCTGACTGGTTGCCTGCCGAGGCCACAACTGTGGTGCCGTTTTGCTGGGCAAACTTGATGGCCCGGCGCTCGGCTTCCCAGATGGCCCGCTGGGTGGGGTCATTCTTGCAGTTGAAGAGCCAGGGATCGGCAAAGTAGCTGTTGTTGGTGACCTGGATACCGTTCGATCCTGCCCACATGAAGGCGCAGACCACGGCTTCGGGGTAGAAGAATCCGTCGTCATCGCCGGCCTTGATCCCGGCAATCTTCACGTTCGGCGCAACGCCCACCATGCCGATGCCGTTCTTCGCGGCGGCAATGGTGCCGGCCGTGTGCGTGCCGTGGCCGTTCTTATCCATCCACGCCGCCGGATCCGTGTTCGGGACGCCGCCAACGCAGGAAACGCTCCTGGAGAAGTCAACGTTCGGGGCAAGATCCGGGTGCGTGTAGTCCAGTCCGGTGTCGATGTCACCCACCACCACCGAGGCGCTGCCGCCGTTGAGGGCGCGGGCCGCCGGGGCCTGGATCTGGTCCATATCCCATTGGAGCGCGGCCAAGTTGTCATCTCCGGGTGCCGGGGTGCCGGGTGCTACGGCCGCCACAGCCGCACCGGAGTTGTCGTCTTCGACCGCCACGGCGAAGCCCGCTGTGGAAGCGGCCCCCTGAACGGAAGAGTCTGCTGCGCGCAGGACCGCATCAAAGCCGGTGCGGTCCGACTTTACGATGGCCACACCGATCTGCGGATAAGCCTGCACCACCGTGCCTCCGGCGGCCCGCACTGCCGCAAGCGAAGTGCGGGAAACGCCGTTGGCCTTGTACAGGACAATGTAGGTTTGGCTTCCGGCTTGGGCATTTGCCTGCATTACGGTTTTGGCAGGCTGCGCACTGGCCGACAACGCCGCAGGAGCCGCGGCGGTCGAAAGGCCAATGGCGAGGGCTAGTGCCCCGATTGGCGCCACAAGCTTGGTGAATCTTTGCATGGTGTTGCTCCAATTCTGCCGGCGGGCGCCACGCGATCGCAGGTGCCGCTGGCAAGAGTCAATCGATCACGACCCTGACGGCTGTTTGCCTCGGATCCTTCCGGGCTACACCTGCCCAACAATTCGGTATCACCCGCAACAGAGACCTTAGTGACTCACGTCACGCAATTTCAATAGGCGGCGGTTCCGTAAGCCCGGGCTGATTCGATAATCTTCAGCACCTCGACGGCGTCTGCCGGGTCTACCGGGAGGGGCAGCGTGGAGGCGGTTCCGCCGTCGTCGATCTTGGCTGCCAGGAGACGGTAGAACTCGGGGTAGGCACCTCGTTCCGTGGGCAGAGGATCGAGGTGGCCGTCGCGGCCCAGGGCTCCTGCCCATTCCGGCTCCTCAACGCCGTATTCAGTGTCCAGCGGGCTGCCGCCGGCAACGATGTACGGTTCCTGCGGGTCGATCCCGTGCTTGGTGAACGCGCCAGTGGATCCGAGAACGCGGAAGCGCGGGCCCTGCTGGGCGCAAAGCATGTTCATGCTCAGGTGGCTGGTCACCCCGGACTCGTGGTTGAGCACCAGGAAAACGTCATCGTCCACCTTCTCGTGCGGACGCCGCGCCTGCAGTTCCGCGTGGGCCACGGCGGCTGGACCGAACAGCAAGAGCGCCTGGTCGATAAGGTGCGAGCCCAGGTCGAAGAGTACGCCGCCGCCGTCCGCCGCCGTGGCGCTGGCTTTCCACGCCTTGGAGATGTCCGGGGACCAACGCTCGAAGCTGGACTCAAAGCGGGTCACGCTGCCCAGCGCTTCGCCGGCCAGCAACTTCTGCACGGTCAGGAAATCGCCGTCCCAGCGCCGGTTCTGGAAAACCGACAGCACGCGGCCCAGCCGCTCCGCGAGGGCGATCAGTTCCTGCCCCTCGGCGCTGCTGACCGCGAACGGCTTGTCGACGACGACGTCGAGCCCAGCCTCCAGGGCGGCCTTCGCCAGCGGAAAGTGGGTGGCCGGCGGGGTCCCCAGCACCACAAGATCAAGGTCACTGTCGAGCGCAAGGACCGCATCGCCGTCGGGCACTGTTTTGCCGCCGGGGTACCGCTGTGTCGCGGCAGCCTGCCGGCCGGCGTCGGACGTGGCGATAACGTCCAACGAGTAGCGGGGATCCGCCGCGATAAGCGGCGCATGGAAAACGCTCCCTGAGAGTCCATAGCCGACGACGGCGGTGCGGATAGTGCGTTCAGCTTCAGTCCCGGTCATAAGGGCTAGGCTACCCCGCCAGCACTTGTGAGAGAGCGATCCGGAAAAACCTGCGAAAGGTGGGAGCGCGTCCGGGGGGCGGGAACGACGAAGGCCGGCACTTCCCGGTTCGCGGGTTGTGCCGGCCTTCGCCGTATAGCGCTGATTCAGTCAGGAAATGTTACTTCTTGATCCAGCCCAGGGTGGACCAGTCCGGAACCTGGGAGAGGCTCTGGAACAGGGACGGGCCGTAGTTGGCCAGGCCGGTGCGGACGAAGGAGATCTGCGGGCCGTTCATCACAACACCCATGGAGAAGTACTTGGCCATGTGCTCCTTTTCAACCTCCATGGCTGCCTTGTTGCGCTCGGCGTTGTCCTCGATGGAGGCGAGATCGGCGATCTTCTTGTCCAGCTCGGCATCGCCAAGACCGTTTTCGTTGACCTTGGAGTCGTAGTACTGCTTGACGGCATCGGTGGCATCCGGGCCAACGGTGTATCCGGAGACGCTCATGTCGAAGTCGCGGCCGCCGATGACCTTGCCGAAGTCGGCGGAGGCGCGCTGGTCAATACCAACATCCATGCCGCCGGCCTGGAGCTGCTTCTGCAGGGTCTGGGTGAAGGCGAGGGTGGTGGGGTCGTCACCGAAGTTGCTGATCTTGAAGGCGGCGGGCTTGCCGTCCTTCTCCATGATTCCGGCGGCGTTGGGCGCGTAGCCGGCGTCGGTCAGGACCTTCTTGGCAACGTCCGCGCCGGTTTCCTTCACAGGGTAGTTGTCCTGGTAGTAGTCCGAGAACGGCAGGACCATCATGGAACCGGAGCTGGGCTCTTCCCAGTTCAGGCCATTGAAGCGGACCTTGCGGAGGGCTTCGCGGTCAACAGCGGCGAAGATGGCCTCGCGGACGGCGACGTCGGTGATCTTCTGGGCGTTGATGTTCATGCCACCGGCGAAGAGGCGCTGGCCACGGCGGACCTCGGAGTCCTTGGTGCCCTCAAGCTGCTTGTACAGGGCGATGGTGTTGGCGGACATGGCATCGATCTCGCCATTCTTGAAAGCAGCGATCTGTGCGCTGGTTTCCAGCTGGCGGAAGACGACGCTTTCCAGGACCGGCTTGGTGCCCCACCACTTGTCGTTGGGGACCATGGTGACGGTCTTGGCTGCGGCGTCGTACTGGTCCACCTTGAAGGGGCCAGCCATCCATTCCGGATGCATTTCGCCCACGAAGCCTTCGTTGAAGATCGCAGGCGTGTTCACGGCCGGGTGGATCAGGCCGAAGAAGAGCGAATCCACGGGGTAAACCGGCTGGGTGGTCTTGACGATGATTTCTTTGTCGCTGCTGCCAGCTTCGACGGACTCAACGAATTCATAGGCCCCCGAGCTCACAATGTCGTAGCCGGCATCCGGGCTCTTCAGGATGTTCCAGGTGTTCTGGAAGGCCTTGATGTCGATCGGGGTGCCGTCGTTGTACGTGGCCTTGTCGTTTACCTTGATGGTGACGGTCTGCTTGCCGTCCACAACCTTGCTCTCCACCGACTCGCAGAAGTCCTTGTTAGGCGTTGCCTTGCCGACGAAGTCGACCTTCCAGCAACCGCCGATACCGCCACTGTTCACGGCCACCGGGTTGATCGGGGCCATCATCGCGGAGTTGTCCGAGCTGTTGCCGTTGTTGGAGAACCCGTTGAAATCCGGCCCGATGCTGCCCAGCGGCAGGGTGACCTTGCCACCAGGCGCAAGATCAGCGGCCGGCTTCTCGTTGATGCTGATGAGCTTGGCGAGGTCGCTGCCCGTCCCCTGCCCCTTGGCGGTTTCCGGTCCGGTGGGTGTTCCGCCACCGCCGCAGGCCGTCAGCGTCAAGGCTGCGGCAATGGCCGCTGCGCCGCCGATCTTGGTCAGATTCCTCATGGTTTTCCCTTCATAGGTGCGGGTAGTGCTTGTGATGGGTCGAAAAAATTAGGGTGCATGGGGTTCCGCCGTTTCGTGGACCACCAGCATGTGCTCGTCCAGTTCACCATCCGGAAAGAAGCAGGCGAACTGCTGATCCGGTGTAGGCGCCGGGCCGGCTTCCAAAATCTGCACGGCAGCGGAAGGCTGCACGGCCTCGAGCGGCGGCTCCAGGGTCAGGCATTGCTCCTGCTTGGCGGCGGGAAGCGCCGCGAAGACGGGGCAGCGGGTGGCGAAGTTGCAGCCCTTCGGGGCATCCAACGGAGACGGCAGGTCGCCTTGCAGGATGATCCGCTCCCGAGTGCGCTCGAACTGCGGGTCCGGGACAGGGATCGCGGACAGCAGTGCCCGTGTATAGGGGTGGCGGGGGTTGTCGAACACCCGGTCCACCTCACCGATCTCCACGATCTTCCCCAAGTACATCACCGCCACCCGGTTGGAGATGTGGCGGACCACGGAGAGATCATGGGCCACCATCAGGTAGCTCAGGCCCAGCTCGGCGCGGAGCTTGTCCAAGAGGTTGATGACGCCGGCCTGGACCGAGACATCCAGCGCGGACACAGGCTCGTCCAGGACCACCAATTTGGGGTTCACGGCCAGTGCCCGGGCGATGCCCACGCGCTGCCGCTGGCCGCCGGAGAACTGGTTGGGGAACCGGTTGACATGGTCCGGCTGCAGGCCAACGAGATTCATCAGTTCCATGATGCGTTTCTTGATGGCCCGCTTATCCAGGCCGGCGTTCTGGAGCGGCTCGGCCAGGACCTCGTAGACGGTGAAGCGGGGGTCCAGAGCGCCGGTGGGATCCTGGAAAACCATCTGCATTTCCTTGCGCATGGCGCTTTTGGTCTTGGCGTCGGCGGCCTGCTTGTTGCTGATGCCGCCGATGATCACCTCGCCGTCCTGGTCCTTGTGGAACTCCATGATTTCCAGCAGGGTGGTGGTTTTGCCCGAACCGGACTCGCCCACAATGGAGAAGCACTCGCCTTCACGGATGTCGAAGCTCAGGCCGTCCACGGCCTTCACGGTGCCGATGCGCCGCTTGAGCAGGGCACCCTTGGTCAGCGCAAAGTGTTTGCGGACATCCTTGAGTTCCAGCACGGTTGAGCGGTCCCCGCGGGGGATGAGGTCAAAGCGCGAGACCGGGACCGGCGGGGCGGAAAAGATCTCGTGGACATCCACGTCCCCGCCGAGGGAACCGGACTTGATGCAGGCCGCCTGGTGGTAGCCAGTCCCCGGAACCGGACTCAAAGCGGGCTCGCCGTCCAGGCAGGCATCGGTCACCAGCGGGCACCGCGGTGCGAAGGAGCAGCCGGTGGGGGTGTGCAGGAGGTTCGGCGGGATGCCGTCGATGGGGACCAGCGAGGATTTCTCCGCGACGTCCACGCGTGGCACCGCCCCGAGCAGGCCCATCGTGTAGGGCATCCGGGGATCGTAGTAGATGTCATCCACGCTGCCGGTTTCCACCGGCTTGCCGGCGTACATCACCATGATGTCGTCGGCGATGCCCGCCACCACGCCCAGATCGTGCGTGATCATCACGACGGCGGCGCCCGTTTCCTCCTGCGCCGTATGCAGCACCTCAAGCACCTGGGCCTGGATGGTGACGTCCAGGGCCGTCGTCGGCTCATCCGCGATCAGCACGCGCGGGTTGTTGGCGATGGCGATGGCGATCATCACGCGCTGGCGCATGCCGCCGGAGAACTCATGCGGAAAAGCCCTGAGCCTGTTCCGGGGGCTGGGAATGCCCACCATCGCCAGGAGCTCGACGGCGCGGGTTTCCTTCGCCGCTTTACTCATGCCCGGGTTGTGGATGGTAAGGGCCTCGGTGATCTGGGTTCCCACCGTGTACACCGGCGTGAGGGAGGACAGCGGGTCCTGGAACACCATGGCGATGTCGTTGCCGCGGTAGGCACACATGGCCTTGTCGCTCAGGCCCAGGAGTTCCTTGCCCTTGAGCCTGACCGAGCCGGAAATCTCGGCAGTGGCGGGCAGCAGGCCCATGATGGCCAGCGATGTCACCGACTTGCCGGACCCGGACTCCCCCACGATTCCCAGCGTTTTGCCGGGCATGAGGTCGAAGTTGACGCCCCGAACGGCATGCACAGCCCCGTTTTCGGAGTTGAAGCTGACGTTCAGGTCCCGGACTGACAGGACAGCGTCCGACGGCGAGTGGAGACCGGCGATGTGGAGCCGCTCGGCCGCTGTGGGGGCCGGGTCAGCCGGCTCAAGGAAGGTGCTCATTTGCTCATCTTCTCTGCGCTGTTCTTTTTGGCCCGGCCAACCGAACTGGAGCTCGGGTCGAAGGCGTCGCGCAGGCCATCGTTCATCATGGCCAGGGACCCCGTAAGCAGGAACATCACTGTGAGCGGGACCCAGAACATCCAGGGGAAGGTCTGGACCTGGGACGTGGCGCCGCCAATCAGCACGCCGAGGCTCACATCCGGCACCTTGATGCCGATGCCGATGAAGGAGAACGCCACTTCGGCCAGGATGGCACCGGTGACGCCGCGGGTGATGTCCAGGACCAGCAGCGACCCGATGTTGGGGACCAGGTGCCGCCACACGATGCGCCGCGGCGGGACGCCCATGTACTGGGCCGCCTTGACGAAGTCCCGCTGCATCAGCGACATGGACATCGAGCGGATAAGCCGCGCGGTCCCCATCCAGCTGAACACCAGGAGCACGATGATCAGCAGGAGCCAGCTGGGGAGGTTCTTTTTCAGGCCGTCGCCTCCGCCGCTGGTGGCCACTGCCACCACCAGCAGGGCGGGCATCATGATGAGGGCCTCCAGGACGAAGAGCATCACCTTGTCCACTTTGCCGCCGAAATAGGCCATGGTGCAGCCATAGACCGCGGCAACCAGGACGGATACGAGGCCCACAATCAGGCCGATCATGATGGAGATCCTGGTGCCTTCGACAGTCATGGCATAGAGGTCGATGCCGGCCTGCGACGTGCCCAGGAAGTGGTCGCCGGAAGGTGGCATGCCGATATTGAAGGGGTCGATGGTCTCCTTGTCCCAAGAACTGAAGAACCCGCCGACGAAGGAGAAGATTGTCAGGCCCAGGAAAACCGCCAGCCCGGCGACGGCAGTCCTGTTCCGCATAAAGCGGCGGAAAATGATGGTGGATTTGGCGATCACCACATCGGCATTTTCGAGGTGCGCGTCCTGCGCCACTGCTGCCGGATCAACGGCATTGAGGTTGGTCATGGCTACTGCACCCTCACTCTCGGGTCAACAAGCGTGGTGGCGAAGTCGGCGAGGATGGCGCCCAGGGCGAAGATGACCGAGCCGTAGGCGAGGGTGGCCGTGGCCGCATTCACATCCTGCAGCGAGATGGCGTCAATGCTCCAGGACCCCACTCCTGGCCAGGCGAAGATCTTCTCGGCGAAGAAGCCGCCGGCGAAGATGGCCGGGATGGTGAAGGCGATGCTTTGGGCGACCGGGATGAAGGAAACCCGGAGGGCGTGCCGGGTGATGGCCTGGTTCCGCGTGAGCCCCTTGGCCCGTGCCGTCCGGACGAAGTCCGCATTGACGTTGTCCAGCAGGTACTGGCGCTGCGCGATCTGGTACGAACCCCAGCCGACAAGCGTGATGGCGATCGTCGGAACCGCATAGTGGGCCACCATATCCACAAACTGCGCCCACCCGGGTTGCATGCCCGGCGTGGAGATGCCTGTCACGAAGAAGATGCGCTCCCCGACGGTTTCGTTGATGTTGATGGCACCGAGTTGAACCAGGAAGTAGGCAATGGGGGCGGGCACGATGTACGCGAGGTAGCTATAGGACGTGATCACCCGGTCCTGGAACTTGTACTGCCGGGCCGCCGAGTAGACCCCGAGGGCGACGCCGATGACGAGGGTCAGGACGATGGATGCGAGGAAGAGCCGGGTGGAGATCCAGACGCGGTCCCCGAATTCAGCGTTGATGAAGGCGCCGTTGGGGCTGCGTCCCCAGTCCCAGCGGGTCACGATCCCGGTGAGCCACTCAACGTAGCGCTCCCATGGGCTGAGGTCCGGATCCAGGCCTTTCAAGCGCATGGAATTGGCTACCTGCTCGGGGGTGGGGCGGGGAATCCGCTCCTGTTCGAGGAGGGCTGGCTTGAGGGAGCTGACGGCCAGGAAGTAGCCGGCTGACGTGGTCAGGAAAATCATAAAGACGTAGGTGATGCCGCGCTTGGCGAGGTACCTGATCATGTGGCAGCTACTTCAGGTTCGTTGCCGCCGGGATTCTGGACGAACACTCCAAGGGATGCCCTTGGGCCGGCAACGGAGTTCCTGCCTTCACTACATCCACGTTCCAGATCCTTCCGATTTCCCGGCCAGCAACGGGTCTCGCCGCCACCGGGTCCCCACCAGCGTGTAGCCGGCCTCCCGCGACCAGCGCAGAGCAAGTCCGGGTGGACTATGTTGCGGGTCACATTCCAGAGGAAACTACCACAGAGTAGCGTCCGAAATGCGGGCACCTGAGCGGAATCCGCGCGCTCCGTATCAGATTGTTATGAATAATTCAGTGGAATTGATATGACTGGACGAACCGCTGGATTCAGGCGTACCCTACCGCCCGCGGACCACCCGCGTAACAAGTTCCCGCCAGGAGTCCGTCAGCCGCTCGGGCGCCAGGCCGTGGACGCGGACGGCGTGCAGGAGCCGGTCCGGATCCAGTGTTGCGGTCAGGGACATGGCCATCAGCAGCGGATCCGCATCCATGCCCTCCTCCCGGAGGAGGAGCTCGATGTGGCGCTGCCACAGCTTGACTGCCGGGACCTCATAGCGGCTGTGGGCCGAAGCCTCGGCCGCCCTCGCCAGGTCCCCGTGCTCCATCACATAGGCGATCCGCTCCGCACCGAAGGCGATCAGCCGCTCCAGGCCCGGGGCGCCCGGCCCCAAGGGCGGCGGGCCGAACATAAAGCGGGCCTGGAAGGCAGCCTCGGAATCGCTCAGCAGCGTCATCATCAGCCCGGCGCGGCTGCCGAAGCGGCGGAAGACGGTGCCCTTGCCCACGCCGGCGCGCTCGGCCAGCCGGTCCATGGTCAGGGCGTCCGGGCCACACTCGGCAATCAGCTCCCGCGCCGCTCCCAACAGCCGCTCACGGTTCCGGGCAGCATCACTGCGCTCAGCGGGCGGGCCGGGGAGCGAACCGGGCAGCAGCGGGATAAAGCTCACAGTCCATATCCTAGACCCGGGAATAATAATCGGACTACGGTCCGTTTAGTCCACGAAGGCACCAAGCCTCCACCGTTCCACCGGCCAGCGGTCCCACCGCGGCCCACTAAAGGAGTCCGTTATGTCGAAGAGCACCGTCCTCACCCTTGTTGGCAGCCTCCGCGCCGAATCCACCAACCAGAAGCTCGCCGAAGCCATCCAGCTGAACGCTCCCGAGCAGGTTGACGTGGTCATCCACGAAAGCCTGGGCAACATCCCGTTCTACAACGAGGACATCGACGTCGAGGGCCAGGTTCCAGCCGCGGCCGCCGCCCTCCGCGCAGCAGCCAACGATGCCGACACCATTCTCCTGGTGACCCCGGAGCACAACGGCACCGTGCCCGCATCGCTGAAGAACGCCATCGACTGGCTGTCCCGCCCCTTCGGTGCCGGCGCCCTCTCCGGCAAGCCCACCGCCGTCGTTGGGACCGCCTTTGGCCAGTTCGGTGGCGTGTGGGCACAGGACGAAGCCCGCAAGGCAGTGGGCATTGCCGGCGCCCAGGTGCTCGAGGACGTCAAGCTGGCCGTCCCGGGCTCCATGGTCCGCTTTGCCGAGCTGCACCCGAAGGACGATGCCGAGGTAGTGGAGCAGATCAAGGGCGTCTTCGACGCACTCGCCGCCGCAAAACCGGCAGCGTAAGGCAGCCGCACGCAGCAGCGCCAAGCAACCAAATGCCCCGGGCACCGCAAGGTGGCCGGGGCATTTGTTATCGCACCGTGAGCGGACCGGCGCTCACGCCCGTACGTGTGACCAAGTCTTGTTCCAACCGGTACCTCGCGGGCATTTTCAGGGCCGAGGGACCGCCGTAACGTTTAATGCACGGAAAGCATTCGGGGATGGAACGCGGTGCGGACATGGCAGGCAGGCGGAGCGCCGGAAAGCTGATGGCGACGGCGGCAGCACTTACGCTTCCGCTGTGGCTGGGATGCTGCGCCCCCACCTCCAACCCGTCTGCCGGGAGCAGCGTCGCGCCCGGCGCAACCACCATTGAACACTCGGACCGCGTCCAGCCGCCCTTGGTTCCAATTCCCCAGCCGCAGGCACCCCCGCCGGTCACCGCTGTGCCCGCCGAAACCACCGGCCCGTCCGCCGCTTCGTCCCCCGAGCCCTCGGCCCACGCCTCCGGCGGGACGCCCGGAACACCCGGGCAGGGCTCCGGCACCACTCCCTCGTCCGGAACGGCTTCGCCCGGAACTGCCGCGCCCGGAGCCGCCGCGGCACCCGGTACAACTACTGCCTTGGGAGCGAGCCCCTCGCCGGCCCCCGAATCCTCGGCCCCGCCCCCGGCCCAGCCGGCCCCTGGCCAGTCCGGCGAATCCCAGACGGCGACTGCCTACTACGTGCTGCTCGACGACGGCGGGGCGGGAGGTGTGCGTTTTGGCTGCAACGACAGCCTGGCCGGCGTCCGCCGCACCGTGGCTGGCTCCACGGAACCGTTGGCCAATGCCATGCGCGCCCTGCTGGACAACGCCGCAGAACCGGCCCCTGGCCTTTACAACTCCCTGTCCGGCTCAACCCTCACGTTCCTGTCCGGCACCTTCGACGGCACGGCCGTGACGGTCTACCTGTCCGGCTCGATCCGTCCGGCGGGGGTGTGCGACATCCCGCGCATCGAGGCCCAACTCACGCAGACTGCCGTCGCGTCGGTGGGCGCCATCCGCGCCGAGGTCTACGTGAACGGCGTGAGGCTCGCCGAGGCACTACGCCTCCAGTAGCGCAACTGATCAACAGATGTTGCCTTATCGGCAACTGCCGGCTGTATCCTGAAGGTGTGAGCCACGAAACACTTGATGCCGGCGCAGTGCAGTTGCCGGCCGAAGCCATTGATGCCATCGAGCGCGCGGCCACGTCCGCCCACCGCGCCGCCCATCCCCACGAGGCGCTGTTTTCGGAGCGCGCAGCCAACATTAAGCAGTCAGCGGTGCGGGACGTTTTCGACATTTCGATGCGCCCCGGACTGGTGTCCCTTGCCGGGGGCAGCCCGTACCTGCAATCCCTTCCGCTGGAGCGGCTGGCCGCCACGGCGGCAAGCATCATCGCCAACGAAGGGCTCACGGCCCTGCAGTACGGCGGCGGGCAGGGCACGGAAGAGCTGCGCACCCAGATCTGCGAGGTGATGGCGGCAGAAGGAATCCTGGACGCGGTCCCGGAGAATGTGGTGATCACCGCGGGCTCTCAGTCGGCCCAGGATGTGGCCACCAAGGTCTTCTGCAACCCGGGCGACGTGGTGCTGGTCGAGAACCCCACCTACGTGGGCGCCCTCAATACCTTTGAGGCGTACCAGGTGGAGGTGGCCACCGTGGAAATGGACGACGACGGCCTGGTGCCTGAGCTATTGGAGGACCGGATCGCCGCGCTCCAGACAGCCGGGAAGAACATCAAGTTCCTCTACACCATCCCCAACTTCAACAACCCCTCAGGGATCACCCT
Organism: Arthrobacter sp. 4R501; assembly: GCF_002929755.1. Classification (NCBI taxonomy): domain Bacteria; kingdom Bacillati; phylum Actinomycetota; class Actinomycetes; order Micrococcales; family Micrococcaceae; genus Arthrobacter; species Arthrobacter sp. 4R501. Next base: position 40,579 of record NZ_PJIW01000016.1, read on the forward strand.
GGCCGAGGAACGCCGCCAGCGGGTTGTTGATATATGCCGCAACGCGAATATTATCGTGTTGGAAGACAACCCGTATGGGCTCCTCCGGTACAACGGGAAACCGCTGGAACCGCTCCGCGCAGCCAACCCCGCCGATGTCATCTACATGGGATCGTTCTCCAAGATCTTTGCCCCTGGTCTCCGCATCGGCTGGGCGTTGGTCCCGGAGCACCTTCAGCGGCGCTACTACCTGGCATCCGAATCCGTCACGCTGTGCCCGCCGACGCTGAACCAGATGCTGGTGTCCGCCTACCTCAGGGATTATGACTGGAAAGGCCAGATCGAGACCTACCGCGGACTCTACGCCGAACGATGCACGGCGATGCTCGCCGCCCTGGACGAACACATGCCCGACGGCACCAGCTGGACCAACCCCGAAGGCGGCTTCTTCGTCTGGGTCACGCTGCCGGAAGGCGTGGATACCTATCCCCTGCTGCAGAAGGCGATCGAGGCCGGCGTCGTCTTTATCCCCGGGGCTGCCTTCACCCCGTCCGATTCGCCGTCCAATAAGCTGCGGCTGGCGTTCAGCGCGGTGCCGCCCGACGCCATCAAGGAAGGCGTCCGCCGCTTGGCACCGGTACTGCGCGAAGCCCTTGCAGCGCTGTAACGTTGGCCGGACTGAGTGTGGCCAAGAATGATACTGAACAAGGAGTACAAAGCATGAGCGGAATTATTGTTGTCGGAGTTGACGGCAGCGGCACCGCCAAGAAGGCCGCCGAATCAGCCCGGGATCTCGCCGCCGCCGTGGGCGCCTCGCTGCACGTCGTCTCAGCCTTCGACAGCGACCGGACCGAGATCTTCGGCTCCGGCAGCGACCAGTGGATCGTTTCCGACGCCGACAGTGCCGAGCACGTTGCCAAGACAGTGGCCGAGGCTCTGGCCGGTTCCATCAAGGTGACCTACTCGGCCGCCCGCGGCAAGCCTGCCGAAGCGCTCATCAAGGAAGCCGAGCGCCTGGACGCCAAGATGATCGTGGTGGGAAACCGGCGGATGCGCGGCATTGGCCGGGTCCTGGGAAGCGTGGCCAACAGCGTGGCCCACAACGCCACCTGCGACGTCTACATCGCCAACACCTACGACGCCGACTAACTGACAACGGGACACCATGCGCCAGCAGCACCGCAGCGGTGCATGGTGTCCGTTCTCACCCCTTCAAGCCCGGTTTCGGCACCCGGCAAGCGATAAAATTGGGAGTGCCCTCAACGGAGCGGACAACCACTCTCCACTCCAGCCAAAGGGGCCCCTTGATTACTCTTCAGCGCCGCCAACTTGTAGGCCACGACATTCTCCTGGCCCGCCACGGCAACCACATCTGCTCCATGCGGGTGGACCGCGGCAACCGCCGCGTCATTGCGCTGCTGGATGACGGCTCCGTGGACAGCGCCCCCAACCTCATCGCGCCGGGGCTGCTCCTGCCGGAGACCCTGGAGAGCGTGCTGCGCGGCGACTGGAAATTCTTCGCGGCCCTCTCAGGCATTGCCCTGGTTCTGGGCGGCCTGATGTTCGCCACATTGCCTGCCTTGGCTGGCGCCATGGCGGGTAATCCCGAGATGGTCGAGATGATGACGGCCTACTCCGCCTACGGCTACTGACGCCAGGCTTCCGCTAGAGGAGCCAGCCGCGCAAAAGCCACCACAGGCTGGCCATCACCAGTCCGCCGAACAGCGACCCGGCCACCACCTGCGCCAGGGTGTGCGCGCGGAGCACCACCCGGGACCAGCCGACGGCGGGAACCAACAGGAGTAACGGCAGCCAGGCCGGACCGAGCATCAGGACGGAAATAACTGCGGCCGACGACACCGCCGCCGCGTGGCCGCTGATCTTCCAGAAGGGGCTCACGGCAGCCAGCACAACGATGCCGCCGACGATGGCCAGCACCATGACCATCACGCTTCGCGGCGCACCGGCGGCTTGCAGCACCACCAGGCCGGCGGTCACGGACGCCAGTGCCATGAGCAGTACGGGTGCCCGCTGTTTACGGTTGCTGACGTGGTGGTCCGTGACCTTGCCCAGCCGCACGAGCCCCAAGAGCACGAGCAGCGGCAGCACGCACACAAACAGCGCAGCCAGGGCTCCATACCCGATGGTGCCGGGGAATCCGGCCTCGACCACAGGGCTGATAAGCAGCTGAAGCGTCACCACCACCGGCGGCTGGAACACCTCTGTCAGCCATCTGGCTGTCCGGTTCCTGGTCCGAATGGCAGCCTGGTTCACGGTATCGATGCTCGTGGTCCCGTGTTTCTAGTCCAGCAGGAGCGCCGGCTCCTCAAGGATCGCGGCGACGTCGGCCATAAAGCGGGCGGACAGGTCCCCGTCCACCACACGGTGGTCAAAGGAGCCGCCGAGGGTGGTGATCCAGCGCGGGATGACCTCTCCGTCCAAGACCCAGGGCTTCTGCTTGATGGTTCCGAAGGCAACAATGGCCACCTCACCCGGGTTGATGATCGGCGTTCCGGTATCAATGCCAAGTGCACCGATGTTGGTGATGGTGAGCGTTCCGCCCTGCATTTCGGCGGGCTGGGTCTTGCCCGCCCGGGCCGTGGTGGCCAGGTTGTTCAGGGCCAGCGCCAGTTCCTTGAGCGACAGGTCCTGCGCATCCTTGATGTTGGGCACCATCAGCCCGCGCGGGGTGGCTGCGGCGATGCCGAGGTTCATGTAGTGCTTGACCTGGATCTCCGCGGCATCGGTCCCGTCCACGTTGTCCACCCAGGTGGCGTTGACGCTGGGGTTCCTGGCGGCAGCCCAGATGACGGCCTTGGCAAGGATCAGCAGTGGGGAGACTTTGATTCCCTCAAAGTCTCGTGAAGCCTTCAGCCGCTTGACGAATTCCATGGTGCGGCTGGCATCAACATCAACAAAGATGCTCACGTGCGGCGCGGAGAAAGCCGACTCCACCATCGCCTTGGCCGTCGCCTTGCGGACGCCCTTGACCGGAATCCGTTCAATCCGCTGGTCCTGGGGCTTGCCTGCCTTGCCCCAGAAGCCCTCGGCCTGGTCCAGCTCCGCATCGCGCTGGGACTGGTAGCTGACCAGGTCCTCGCGCGTGACTTCGCCGCGGGAACCGGTGGCCACCACATCGGCGAGATCGATCCCCAGATCCCGGGCGATCTTGCGGACGGGAGGCTTGGCCAGGACGCGGTTCACGAGGCCTGTGATGGTTCCGCCGAGGGTGGGCCGGTTATCAACCATTCCGGTGGTTGAGCTCGTCTGGGTCTCGACAGGCCTGACCGCCGGGTTTTCGGTGATTGAGCTTGTCGAAATCGCCGGGACCGCGGCTGACCCGGCCTGGGCGGCGGGTGCCGCCTTCCGGGGACGGCGCTTGACGGCGTCGGCCTTGGGGCCCGAACCCACCAGCGGACCGCCGGCCAGGGCACTGCCTGAAGTGCCGCCGTCGTCCGCGGAAAGCTTGCCATAGAGGGGCTGGACGGGAGTTTCAGGGGCCGGGACATCGGCTGGCGTCGGGTCACCGGAGACGGCGTCAGAGACGCTGATGATGGCGGTTCCGACGTCGATGGTCACGCCCTCGGGGACCAGCAGTTCGGTGACGGTGCCGGCGAAAGGGGACGGCAGCTCAACGAGCGACTTGGCGGTCTCGATCTCGCACAGGACGTCGTTGATGGCCACGGTGTCCCCCGGCTTGACCTTCCAGGCGACGATTTCCGCCTCGGTAAGGCCTTCGCCCACGTCGGGCAGGTTGAACTTGTTCAGGGTCATGGTGTCCTCTTTCGCGGCAAGCGTGAGCGGGAAGCGTGAGCGGGAAGGTGCCTGCGCCTAGTAGGCCAGGACGCGGTCCAGCGCCTCGAGGATGCGGTCGATGTCGGGGAGGTAGTCTTCCTCGACCTTGGCCACCGGATACGGCATGTGGAAGCCGCCCACACGGATCACGGGAGCCTCCAGTGAGAGGAATGCACGTTCGCTGATCCGGGCAGCAATCTCGCCGCCGATGCCGCCGAAGGTCGGTGCCTCATGCGCCACCACGAGCCGGCCTGTCTTCTTGGCGGACGCCGTGACGGTGTCGAAGTCGATCGGCGAAATGGAGCGCAGGTCGATGACCTCGATGCTGTGGCCGTCCTCGGCAGCGGCGTCAGCCGCGGCAAGGGCCACCGGCACGAGCGGTCCGTAGGCCACCACTGTGGCGTCCGTACCCTCGCGGAGCACGTGCGCCTTGAAGGGGTCGGCCGACGCGCCGGGGTTCTGCGTGTCGACCTCGCCCTTGAGCCAGTAGCGGCGCTTCGGTTCGAAGACGATCACGGGGTCCTGGCACTCCACTGCCTGCCGGGTCATCCAGTACGCGTCGTGGGCGTTGGACGGTGTGATGATGCGCAGGCCTGCGGTGTGGGCGAACAGCGCCTCCGGTGATTCCGAATGGTGCTCGATGGAGCCGATACCGCCGCCGTAAGGGATCCGCACAACGACGGGAACGGTGAGGTTGCCGTTGCTGCGGGCGTGCAACTTGGCCAGCTGGGTGGTGATCTGGTTGAAACCGGGGAACACAAACCCGTCGAACTGGATCTCGCAGACGGGCAGGTAGCCGCGCAGGGCCAGGCCGATGGCCGTGCCGATGATGCCGGACTCGGCGAGCGGCGTGTCCACCACGCGGTCCGCGCCGAACTCCGCGAGGAGTCCGTCGGTGACGCGGTAGACGCCGCCCAGGGCCCCGATGTCCTCGCCCATGAGCAGGGTCCGCGGGTTGTTGTCCAGGGTGGCGCGCAGGCCCTCGTTGATGGCCTTGGCTATGGTCATGGTGGTCATCAGCGGGCCACTCCTGTCACTGCGTCATCCGGATCCGGGCTGCCGGGTTCAGCGCTGTTGTGCTCCGGCGTTTCGGCGAAACCTGCGCTGTATTCCTCAAACCAGGCCAGTTCCTCGGCCACCAGGGGGTGGGCCTCGACATAGGTGTTGGCGAAGGCGGTCCGGATGTCCGGGGTCTCGAGGTCGTAGGTGGTCTTGCGGACATAGGCGGCGAGTTCGTCGCCGTCGGCCTTGACCTGGTCAAAGAAGGCGTCATCTGCCAGCCCCTGCGCCCGAAGGTACTTTTCCAGGCGGTCAAGCGGATCCTTGGCCCGCCATAGGGTTTCCTCGGCGGATTCCCGGTACTTCGTGGGGTCATCAGCCGTGGTGTGCGCACCAACGCGGTAGGTGAACGCCTCGATCAGCACCGGTCCCTTGCCCTCGCGGGCATGTTCGAGCGCCCACTCGGTCACGGCGTGGACGGCGATCGCATCATTGCCGTCCACCCGAATTCCCGGGAATCCGTAACCCTTGGCGCGGTTGGACAGCGGAATGCGGGTCTGCACCGAGCTGGGAACGGAGATGGCCCAGTGGTTGTTCTGGCAGAAGAACACCACCGGCGCGTTGTAGGAGGCGGCGAACACCATGGATTCGTGGACATCGCCCTCGGAACTGGCCCCGTCACCGAAGTAGACCATCACCGCGGCCTTGGGCTCGGCCGGACGGTCCGGCGCCCCATCCGCGGCGACTGCGGCGGCCGCCTTCTGGTCCCGCTGGATCCCCATGGCGTAGCCGACGGCATGCGGCGTCTGCGCGGCGAGGACCAGGGTGTAGAGATGGAAGTTGGTGTCCTTCGGGTTCCAGCCGCCGTTCGAAACCCCGCGGAACTGGCGTAGGAGCTCCGCCAGGTCCACATTGCGGGTCAGCGCCACGCCATGCTCGCGGTAGGTGGGGAAGATGTAGTCCTGCGGCTGGCTGGCCCGCCCGGAGCCGATCTGCGCGGCCTCCTGGCCGGTCAGCGGGACCCACAGGGCCAGCTGGCCCTGGCGCTGGAGTGCGGTTGCCTCAACATCAAACCGGCGGATCTTGGCCATGTCAGCGTAGAAGCCACGCAGCTTTTCACCGTCCAGCCGATCCGCATACGCGGAAAAGACCGGATCCGTCCCCAGGGTCCCGTCAGGCGCCAGCAGTTGCACCATAGGCTCGGCCGGACTGCCCAGTTGGGCCTCGGCCTCAGCCTCGAGCTGGTCGTCTGCCGCTGTCTCATCGAACTCGGTGGAGGGCAGATGTGTGGCGCCCATACCGTCTCCTTGCTTGCCGCATGCGGATGCATTGCAATGTCGCTGGGATATATGCCGCTAGAGGAATGCATTCCCGCGTTGGCATATATATTGGCTTACTGGTCCTTACTTTATCTTCAGTAGGTGCCGCTCCTGATGCATGTTAAGCGCTAGGAACGTCGTGGCGCCTTTGTATAGTTTGCACAGAGAGCGAGGAACCGGCTGTTGGCCTCTGCCTCACCGATGCTGACCCGCACGCCTTCGCCGCCGAAGGCTCGCACCGAAAGCGCCTGCGTGCCCGCCAGTTCGGCAAATTCCGAGCTGTTTTCGCCAAGGTTCAACCAGACGAAGTTGCCCTCCGCCTCGGGTACGAACCAGCCGAGTTCACGCAGTCCGGAGGTTACGCGGGTTCGTTCGTCCACGATGCTTTGTACCCTTTCTACAACCAGGGGGTAATTCTGCAGCGACACTATGGCTGCATTTTCAGCGATCTGTGACACGGCGAACGGCGTGGCCGCCACACGCAAGTACTGGGTCAGCACAGGGTTCGAGACGCTGTAGCCCACCCGCAGGCCCGCCAGTCCATGTGCCTTGGAGAACGTCCGGAGCACCACAACGTTCGGGTATTTGCGGTACATCGCGATGCCGTCCACAGCACCGCTGGCGCGGACGAACTCTTGGTAGGCCTCATCAATCACCACCACGACGTCAGACGGGACCGCCTGGATGAACCTCTCCGTTTCCGCAGTGGTCAGGACGGGGCCCGTGGGGTTGTTCGGGGTGCAGAGCAGGATGACTTTGGTGCGGACCGTTACGGCTGCAGCCATCGCATCCAGGTCGTGGCGTCCCTCGGCCGTCAGCGGAATGCGGACGCTCTCTGCGCCCACGAGGCCCACGCTGATGGGATACGCCTCGAAGGACCGCCACGCATAAATCACCTCGTCCGCTTTGCCGTCGTCGTTCTGGCCGGCGAACGTGGACAGCAGCTGGTTGAGGGCGCCGAGGCTTCCGGCGCCGGTGACCACGTCCTCGGCCGGCACTGCCAGGAATTCGGCGAGCGCCGCACGAAGCTTGCTGCTGAGGGGATCGGGGTAGCGGTTGAAGTCCGTCTGGCTGGAAATTGCCTCCAGCACTGCCGGAAGAGGGGGCAGGGGGTTCTCGTTGGAGGACAGCTTGTAGCTGGCCAGCCCATCCACGGCGACGGGAGGCTTTCCTGCGGCGTACCGGGGTAGCCGGCTAACCACGGGGCGCGGCCGGATTTCGCCAGGCAGGATCTCTGATGACATGCAAACTAGCCTACTTCGCCTGACCGGCACGGGCCGGGTGGGCGCCCAGGCGGGGCTCAGGGCAGTGTGACAGCATGGGCCTATGCGCTCTTTTATTGTTCGAGTCCTTATCAACGGGCTGGCCCTCTGGATTGCCAGCTGGATACTGCCGGGCCTGGATATCTCAACTTCCGCCACTACCGAGGCGGTGGCCACCACGGGCGTCACGCAGGGCACGGAGACCATCGGCGTCGTTCTCGCGTACCTGTTTATCGGGCTGATCTTCGGCGTGGTGAACGCGTTTGTCCGCCCCCTGGTCAGCTTCCTGTCCCTGCCCATCACCATCCTCACGCTGGGCCTGTTCACCATCGTCATCAACGCCGCCATGCTGTATCTGACGTCCTGGCTCAGCAGTTACACGCCGGTGAACTTCACCATCGATTCGTTCTTCTGGACGGCCGTCCTCGCTGCCATCATCATCACGCTCATTTCACTGGTTGCCGGGCGGCTGACAGGCGCCGGCAGGCGCTGACCGGCGCTGACGGGCGGGTCACCGCGCCCGGCCAATCTCAGACGGCCTCGGAGGGGTCGGCGACTCGGGACGCTTCGAGCGAGACAGAGCGAAACGCGTGGCCGTTGCCGTGCCGCCCGCTCCGAGCACCCCGCCAAGAACCGCGGTTGATGCCATGAGGGAGGGATCATCACTGGCCGCGACCCGGCGGGCCGCCTCCTGGTAGTGCGTGATCTGATGTCCCGGACCCAGACCGAAGCCTGCACCCTCTGGTGTCCCCACTTGGTCGATGAGCGTCACTGTAACTCGGTTCCTGGTGTCCGGGTTCGGTGTCCCGTCAGTTCCGGGCACCCAATCCTGCCTGTGTTCCAGATGAAGGGCCTCGACGTCGGAAGTTGGAACAATGCCACCCACGGGGGAGCCGGCCGTGAGCACATATTTCAAGTCGTACTCGTTCAGGAACAACTCGTCGGCGGCAAGGTTCATGGCATGGATTCCACCTTGGCTGTAGCCCACGGCCACTACGGGTGCACCCCTTTCGGCGCCGGCATCCTCCAAGGCCTGCAAGACGGCCGCGTTTAGTTCAGCGGAACCGTTTCCGACGCCGTCAACGATGCCGGCTTCATCAAACGGGTTGGCTCCGCCCAATTCGCCCCCGGTCTGAGTACCTGGAAGAACGACGACATAGGCCTTTTGTCCGCCGTTGTCCGTTTCCAGGACCTCGATGTAGCCGCGCCCCCTCTCGTCGATGATCCGCACCCGCTCCAAGAGCGAAGCGAGGGAGCCGTCGAACTCAATAGGCACCGTTTCCTGCCGCTCAACAGCAACAGGCCGGGGTTTGAGCGGAGGGACCAGGGTTTCCGCAAGGCCAAGAATGTGGTGCCGTGCCCTCGCGACGTTGCGAAACACCAGATCAGTGCCACGTAGGTCTGGGAACATGCCCGCAACGTCCATTCGCACGTGTTCAAAGTCCTTGAGCGACGGAATTCCCATGTCAGCAAAACAGTTGGTCGCCGCTTCCGCCATCTCGTAGTCGTGTTTGCTGGCCCGCACCTGGCTGCTGATCGCCTGCAGCTCTGCGCGGACAGCTTGCACGCTCCGCTGCGCCTCGCCCAAGGAGATTTCGGCTTCTGTCCCGAATGCCTGGGCCTGGGACAGACGCAAACCACTCTGGATTCGGCTCACTTCAGCCTCTACCGCCGCCAGCTCGCTGGCAAGGTCATCGAGCTTCTCCGCCCCGCCCATGAGTTCCTCGAACTGGAATGCGATGCCGCCAATTCCGCCCCTGATTTCCAGACCGCCGTCAACGGCAGGCCCGCTCACCTGAATGGGCCCAGCACTTCCAGATGGCGTCACCTCGGCCATCAGTACTGCCCAACCAGGCTGCCGCCGGAGGACAGCCCCACCTCCTGCGCGTGGCGGTTCACTGCCAGCCGTGCGTCCTCGAGCCGTGCGAGCGCCCTTCCCAATGCGACCTCCTGTAGAGCCACCGAGACCCGGTACGCCCGCCCGGCCGGTGATTGCCAGTCCAGCATCTGGATCTCCCTAAACCTGGCAAGAACCGTATCCACCTGCCCTTCGCACACGGCCACCCGCCCCGCCAGGTGCTGAACCTCGTTGCCCCTCGCTGTGAGCGCCGCCAAGTCACCTACTATGAAGTCGCTGCTCATTCCCTCTCCCCCTCGCCACCACATGTGAGGCCAACTCCTGAACCCCGACGCTACGGAACGCCGCCCCCACGACGGAAGCACCGCCGTCGGCTATGTGGACAAGTCACGCCGCTGTTCACATGCGACGGACCGCTTCAGCGGCAGTGAGGAGTTCATGAAAGAATCAGCACATGCCTGAAACTGCCGCCACAGCTGATACCCGCACGCCCTCCGGACGCCTGGCCCTCGCCGCGTCACCGGACCAGATTGCCCTGGGTCCGCTGGACGGCCGTTACCAGTCCGCCGTTGCGCCCCTCGTTGACTACCTGTCCGAGGCAGCCCTGAACCGTGACCGCGTGGCCGTGGAAGTCGAGTGGCTCATCCACCTGACCAGCAACAATGTCCTTCCCGGCGCAGGCCAGCTCACCGCGGAACAGCAGCAAAATCTCCGCGCGATCGTCACCGAATTCAACTCCGCCTCGGTGTCCGAGCTCGCCGAAATCGAAGCCGTCACCGTCCATGACGTGAAGGCCGTGGAGTACTACATCGGCCGCCGGCTGCCCGCCATCGGCATCGAGAACCTGACCGCCATGGTCCACTTCGGCTGCACGTCCGAGGACATCAACAACCTCTCCTACGCACTGGGCGTCAAGGGTGCGGTGGAGGACGTGTGGCTGCCCGCCGCACGCGCCCTCGTGGCCCAGATCAGCAAGATGGCCGAGGACAACCGCGCAGTCCCCATGCTGTCCCGCACGCACGGCCAGCCCGCAACGCCCACCACCCTGGGCAAGGAACTGGCAGTCATCGCGCACCGCCTGACCCGCCAGCTGGACCGGATCGCGAAGACCGAATACCTGGGCAAGATCAACGGCGCCACCGGAACCTACGCAGCCCATGTGGCTTCTGTCCCCGGCGCCGACTGGCAGCAGGTGGCCAAGAGCTTCGTCGAGGGCCTGGGCCTGACCTGGAACCCGCTGACCACCCAGATCGAAAGCCACGACTGGCAGGCCGAGCTTTACGCCGACGTCGCCCGGTTCAACCGGATCCTGCACAACGTCTGCACGGACATGTGGAGCTACATCTCCATCGGCTACTTCGCCCAGATCCCCGTGGCCGGCGCCACCGGATCCTCCACCATGCCGCACAAGGTCAACCCCATCCGGTTCGAGAACGCCGAGGCCAACCTGGAAATCTCCTCCGGCCTCCTGGACGTGCTGGGCTCCACGCTGGTGACCTCCCGCTGGCAACGCGACCTCACCGACTCCAGCAGCCAGCGCAATATCGGCGTGGCATTCGGCCACTCCCTCCTGGCGATCTCCAACGTGGCCAAAGGCCTGGACCGCCTCGATGTTGCCGAAGACGTCCTCGCCGGCGACCTCGACACCAACTGGGAAGTCCTGGGCGAGGCTATCCAGATGGTCATGCGCGCCGAGGCGATTGCCGGCGTCGAAGGCATGGAAAACCCGTACGAGCGGCTCAAGGACCTCACCCGCGGACAGCGCGTTGACGCCGCCCGGATGCAGGAATTCGTCCAGTCCCTGGGGCTCTCCCCCGAGGCCGAGGCGCGGCTGCTCGCCCTCACGCCCGGCAAGTACACTGGCATCGCGGACCAGCTGGTGGACCACCTCAAGTAGGACGCTGCAGGCACAAGAAGTACGACGGCGGCGCCGGGTCCTTGGCGGGCCCGGCGCCTTCCGTGGTTGAGCCTGCCGAACGGTTGCGGTGGGCGCGCCCGACGTCGGCCCGGCAGGCAGACTCCGGATCTCGCCGCCGGATGCGAAACTGGAGTCATGAAGCTGCTCCTCATCCGCCACGGACAGACCCCCGGCAACGTACTCGGCCAGCTGGACACCGCCCACCCGGGGCCGGGGCTGACCGAGCTGGGAGAACGCCAGGCCGAGGCCATGGCACGGTCCCTAGCCAACGAGCAGATAGGCGCAGTGTACGCATCCACCCTTCTGCGGACCCAGATCACGGCCGCCCCGCTGTCCCGGCTCCGCGGGCTTGAGGTTGAAGTCCTGGATGGGCTGCACGAGATCGAAGCAGGGGCGCTGGAGAAACTGACCGACCACGAGTCGCACATGCGTTACATGGGGACAGTGTTCGCATGGGCAGCCGGTGACCTGGACCGCCGGATGCCTGCCGGCCCGGACGGCCACGAGTTTTTCGAACGGTACGACGCCGCCATCAACCGGATTGCCGAGCGCGCGGCCAGCAATGGTGGCTCCGCCGTCGCGGCTGTGGTGAGTCACGGCGCGGCCATCCGCACCTGGACCGGGCTCCGCGCCGCCGGCGCCGACCATGAGTTCGCGGCCCGCCATGTCCTGTCCAACACGGGCATCGTGGCCCTGGAAGGGGACCCCGGCGCAGGCTGGAAGCTGATCCACTGGGACGGGAGCCCGGTGGGCGGCCTCGCTCTCGCGGATCCGACCGCCGAGGACCCTATGGGCGGCGCCGCGTAGCCGCTGGGAAACACTGGACGCCATGCGGCGGGGCGTCCATGATGAAGTCAGGCATGAGGCTTCCCCAGGGGACCACGGCCAGTGGTGCCAGCCCTTGCCGTGGAGGCGCAGTGGAATGTCACGCGAAACCGCACCGGCTGCCCAGGGAGGGGCTGCCGGTCCGTTCGAGGCCAACGATTTGTTCTTCGCGGACTACTACGAGCACGTCGCGGCGGAGGACCTCCTGGACTACAGTCCGGAGACCCTGGGCCGGCGGGCCCGGTACCACGCGGAATTAGCGGGCATCCGCGCTCCCGGACAGTCCGTCGTCGGGGTCCTGAATGAAACCGATGCGAGCATCGTGATGGTGGTCGCCAATGACATGCCCCATCTGGTTCACTCGGTGACAGCCGAGCTGACCAGGGAGAGCGCGTCGATCCGGCTGCTCGTGCACCCCACGTTCCGGGTGCGGCGGGACCCTGAAACGCATGCGTTGCTGGACGTCGCGCATGGGCCATCGCGGGCCGGACTGACAGCGGCGAACGCGGGCCACGCGGAAATCCCGGACGTCCGCCCGGACGAGTTGGACGGCATCCAGGATGGGGCCACAGAGACTTGGGTGGCTGTGGAAATCGGCAGGCTGCCTGGGGACTTGGGCGCCGAGGAAGTCATCGCGAACCTCCACGGGGTGCTGGCCGATGTTCAGGCAGTCGCCGAAGACCTCCCAGCCATCCATGCCCAGGTGACAGCCGCCGTCGGCTCCGTTGACGGATTCCCCAGCGCCACGGACCCGGCCCCGGATCAGCTCCGGGAACTGCTGCTCTGGCTGGACAACGGCAACTTCGTGTTCCTCGGGTACAGCGAATATGAGCGCACGACGGCGGGCGGCCGGGATGCCCTGCGCGTGCGGGCGGGCGCGGGGCTGGGGCTGCTCCGGGAGGACCGACCGGAAGGCGGGACTGGTCCGGCCTCCGGCGCACCGCACACAGCGGAGTCCGTGGAGGCAAGCCTCCTCAGCCCGCGAGCACTCACGCTCGCTACCTCGGATCTGCGTTCCTCGGTCCCCCGGCCCGCCTACCTGGACGAGATCCGTCTTCGGATCTTCGACGATGGCGGAGCCGTTGCCGGAGAGCGGCGCTTTGTGGGCCTGCTCGCTCCGGGCGCCACCGGCCAGTCCGTACGCCGCATTCCGGTGGTCCGGGACAAGGTCCTGGCCGTGCAGGAGCACCTTGGTTTCAAGACTGCCTCGCACCAGGGCAAGGAACTGCTGGCTGTGCTGGAGTCGTTTCCACTCGACGAGCTGTTCCATATGGAACAGCTCGATCTGGCCCAGCTGGCCACGGAGATCCTGCGCCTGCAGCAGCGCCGCCAAACGCGGCTTTTCCTGCGGCCGGACAGCATCGGTCGCTTCATGTCCGCCCTGGTTTTCCTTCCCCGGCGCCGCTACAACACTGCGGTCCGGCTCAGGATCGAGCAGGAACTCAGGCACGCCTTCAAATCCCCGTCCATCGAGTTCGAGGTCCGGCTGGGCGACTCCCCCATGGCCCGGGTGTTCTTCCGGATCCTGCTGGGCCCCGGGACGCCAGCACCCGACGTCGACCCCCTGGAGCTGGAGCGGCGTGTAGTGGCGGCAAGCCGCTCGTGGACGGAGGGCCTGGACGAGTCCCTCCGTGACCGATTCACCGCAGAGGAGGCGGCGCGGCTCTCGACACTGTGGCAGGGCTCGTTTCCGCCCGGCTACCGTGCGGACCACGACGCCGAGGACGCGGTCCGCGACATCGCCGCCTTCGAGGAATTCGACCTTGACGGGACGGGCGGGCGGGCGCTGGACAACCCTCTGTTGACTGTCTATGTCCGGCCGGAAGCCACGCGGCCGCCGGCAGAGGACGCGCGGATGCGCCTCTACCTGACCAGCGCCCAGAGCCTCACCCGGTTCCTGCCATTCCTCCACAACCTGGGGCTTGAGGTGCTGGACCAGCGTCCCTTTGAGCTTCGGCGCGCCAACGGACAGGACCTCTTCCTCTACGACCTCGGGCTGAAGTACCCGCCCGGCATCGATCCCCTGGAAACCAGCATGCTGTTGGCGGATTCGTTCTGCGCGGCCATGCGCGGAGACATCGAGTCGGACGGCTTCGATGCCCTGGCGATCAGGGAGGGGGTCAGCTGGCGCCAGGCCGTGGTCCTCCGCAGCTACGCCAAATACCTGCAGCAGCTGGGCACCCTGAATTCCTATGGCTTCATGGCGGACACCCTGCTGTCCAACACCCGGGCCACGCACGCACTGCTGGCGCTTTTCCACGGCAAATTCGTTCCCGGCATTGACTGGACCAGGCGCCTCCGCGACACGGCTGCCGCCAGGAAAGAACTGATGGCCGCGATCGAGGAAATCCCCAGCCTCGACGCCGACCGGCTGCTCCGCACGTTCATGAACCTGATCGAAGCCACACTTAGAACCAACTACTTCCTGGACAGGCCCCACCTGAGCTTCAAGCTCAGCCCGGCCGCCATCCCCAACGCACCGTTTCCGCGGCCCAAGTTCGAAATCTGGGTGTACTCGCCGCGCGTGGAAGGGGTTCACCTGCGCTTCGGCATGCTGGCCCGCGGCGGCCTGCGCTGGTCGAACCGCAGCGAGGACTTCCGCACCGAAGTCCTGGGGCTGGTCAAGGCCCAAAACGTCAAGAACTCGGTCATAGTACCCACCGGGGCCAAGGGCGGCTTCTACCCCAAACGGCTTCCGGATCCTACGACTGACCGGGCCGCATGGATGGCGGAGGGACAGGAGAGCTACCGGATCTTCATCCGGGGAATGCTCGACCTCACGGACAACCTGCTTAGTTCCGGAAGCGGCAGCACTGTGGTGGCCCCCAAGAATGTGGTCAGGCACGACGGCGACGATTACTACCTGGTGGTGGCCGCTGACAAGGGGACGGCTGCTTTTTCGGACACCGCCAACGAGGTGGCCCACACGTACGGCTTCTGGCTCGACGACGCCTTCGCCTCCGGCGGATCCGTAGGCTACGACCACAAGGAAATGGGCATCACGGCACGCGGCGTGTGGGCGTCGGTGAAGCAGCACTTCAGCGAGCTGGGCCTGGACACGCAGCAGGAGAATTTCACGGTCGCGGGCATCGGCGACATGAGCGGCGACGTCTTCGGCAACGGGATGCTGCTCTCCCGCCATATCGTGCTCGTGGCAGCCTTCGACCACCGGCACATCTTCCTGGACCCCAACCCCGATCCGGACGCCTCCTACGCCGAACGCCGGCGGCTGTTTGAGCTGCCCCGTTCCTCCTGGGCTGACTATGACGCCCGGGCCATCAGCGCGGGCGGCGGCGTCTACCCCCGGTCCGCAAAGACCGTCCCGATCAGCGATCCGGTCCGGATCGCGCTGGGCCTCGAAAAGGGCCGGAGCAGCATGGCGCCGCAGGAACTCCTGCAGGCCATCCTGCGCGCCCCCGTGGATCTGATCTACAACGGCGGCATCGGGACGTACATCAAGGCCTCCAGCGAAACCCAGGCCGAGGTGGGAGACAAAGCCAACGACGCCATCCGCGTCAATGGACACGAGCTGCGGGCCCGGGTCATCGCCGAAGGCGGGAACCTTGGCGTCACCCAACGGGGCCGGATCGAAGCCGCGCTGCACGGAGTCCTCCTGAACACCGATGCGATCGACAACTCGGCCGGCGTCGACTGTTCCGACCACGAGGTCAACATCAAGATCTTCGTCGATGCGATGATCGCGGCAGGACTGATGCGCCGGGAGGAGCGGCCCGGGTTCCTGCATTCGCTCACCGATGAGGTGGCCAGGCTCGTCCTGAAGGACAACACCGAGCAAAACGCGCTCCTCGTGGCCGAGCGGCAGCTGGTGCTGAACTGGAGCCCCGGGTTCGAGCGGACCATGGACTGGCTGGAAACCACCGCCGACCTGGACCGGAACCTCGAGGGGCTGCCAAGCGCGGCCTCCCTGCACGCCCGCCTGGAGCACGGGGAAGGTCTGACGTCCCCCGAACTGTCCGTGCTGGCCGCCTACGCCAAGATCGAACTGGCCCGGGAACTGAACGCCAGCGACCTCGCCGACGACCCCTGGTTCCACCAGGCCCTGCGCAGCTACTTCCCCCGCCAGATCGTGGAACGCTTCGGCGCCGAACTGGACAGGCATCCGCTGCGCCGCGAGATCGTGGGAACCATCATGGCCAACGACATCGTCAATATCGGCGGAATTACTTTCGCGTTCCGCGCCATCGAGGAAACCACGGCAAGCGCCGCCGCTGTTGCCAGGGCCTTCGTCGTCCTGCGCGAGGCTTACGATCTGGATTCGATAGTCGCGGCCTTGGCCGCACTTCCCCCGGGATTCCCCACCAAGGAAAGCGCCGGCGTGGCCCTGCACATGCGAAGGCTTTTGGACCGTGCCACCCGCTGGTATGTGACCCATGACCACAGGGACCAGCCGATCTCCGACGCCCTGGCCCGCATCAAGCCGACGCTCGACATCCTGCGAACGAGGACCTCGCACTACTTGCGCGGGGCCGATCTCGACCTTGTGGAGGAGCGCCTGGCGCACTGGGACAGCGTCGGTCTGCCCACGGAGCTCGGCAAGCGGGCGTCTGATTTGCTGGAAAGCTTCGGTCTCCTGGACATCTCGCTTATCTCGGAACAAGTCCAGGAGCCCGTCACCGCGATCATCGACGTCCACTACGCAATCTTCGAGCGCATTGGCGTGGTCAGGTTGTTGCTTCGCATAACGGACCTCCCCAGGGCGAACCGCTGGGAAGCCCTTGCCCGGGCGGCGCTGCGCGACGATGCCTATTCGGCCGCCGCAGACATGACCACGTCCGTCATGAAGTCCACTCCACAACAAGCTGTAGGAGTCGATGCCGTGGAACGGATCGTGGCCTGGGAACGCGGGTACCAGGAGCAGCTGGCCCGGATCAAGGACACGTTTGCTGAAGTGACCAAACCAGGGGACGTGGACATCGCTTCGATCTCCGTCGCCCTGAAGCTGCTGCGAACCCTCGTCCGCCGGTAGCCCGCAGTTCTCCGGACGCTTACGCCAAGGAAACACCACGGTAACCGCGGCCTCTTAGGCTTGTCAGGCATCACCCTTCGGCGAAACGAGGCAGTCATGCAGACCAACCCACGGCTCAACATCAGGCAGGTCACCTGGGCCAACCCTGTGGGTGCCGATCTGCGCAGGGCCCAGCAGGCGGAACTGGACGCCCGCTTCGGTACCCCTGACCACGAACCGGGGACCCCGCCGTCGGGCGCTGACTGTGCCGTGTTCCTGGTGGCGTACGACAAAGGCTCGGGACAGCCCGTGGGCTGCGGCGGACTCAGGCTGCTGGACAGCGCCACGGCCGAAATCAAGCGACTCTACGTGCTCCCGTATACGCGCGGCTCTGGCGTGGCCAGCTCCATCCTGGCTGCCCTCGAAGCGGAAGCGCACAAGCAGGGCATCACACGCATCAAGGCCGAAGCAGGCTCGGCGCAGCCGGACGGCCGGAACTTCTACGAGAACTCCGGCTTCGATTCCGTCCCCAACTTTGGCGCTTACGTGGGCGTGGAGCACTCGTACTGCTACGCCAAGTCGATTGACTCGCACAGCGCCGCCCACACTGCCATGGCCTGAGCCAAATCCGGGTGTCGGTCCGTTACACAACAACTGCCACCACGCAACCTGCGCCGCGGCACGCTAACCTCGCCATATGGAATCCACTGACATCACCTTCCGCACCCGCAAATGGATCCGGCCGGAGGACCTGAACGCCAACGGGACCCTCTTCGGCGGAAGCCTGCTGAAATGGATCGATGAGGAAGCCGCGATCTACGCCATCCTCCAGCTTGGCAACGGCCGTGCGGTCACGAAGTACATCTCGGAGATCAACTTCGTGAGCTCCGCGGTGCAGGGAGACCTTGTGGAAATGGGCCTGACGGCGACGCGCTTCGGACGGACGTCATTGACTATGCGCGCCGAAGTCCGAAACATGATCACGCGCCAAAGCATCCTCACCATCGAAGAGATCGTCTTTGTGAACCTCAGCCCGGCCGGCAAGCCCGAGCCCCACGGCTACACCGAAATCACGTATGAGCGGGACCGGATTCCCACGCATCACCTGACGGAAACCCTCATTCAGGACTGACGACGGCGGGACGGCCCCGCGCGCGCGGCGGGGCGGGTGAGACCCGAGCGGGCGCTGCAG
Source organism: Arthrobacter sp. 4R501 (assembly GCF_002929755.1). Classification (NCBI taxonomy): domain Bacteria; kingdom Bacillati; phylum Actinomycetota; class Actinomycetes; order Micrococcales; family Micrococcaceae; genus Arthrobacter; species Arthrobacter sp. 4R501. Next base: position 58,692 of record NZ_PJIW01000016.1, read on the forward strand.
GGGCCGGGGCGCCGGCCGTTTGCGATGGATCCCTGGGGCGTACGGCATAAGATCGATAGCCGGACCCATTGAAAGGACCCTCGTGGCCAAGCTCTACTTCCGCTACGGCGCCATGAACTCAGGAAAGTCCACCGGGCTCCTGCAGGCCGCCTTCAACTACGAAGAGCGGGGCCAGCGTGTCCTTCTCGCCAAGCCCGACGTGGACACCAAAGGCGATACTGACATTGTGTCCCGGCTGGGCATGACCCGGTCCGTGGACTTCCTGATCTCCGCCACCACGCCCGTGCGCGAACTCTTCGCCGCTCATGCGGCCGGGGACGACCCCGATGCCCTGCTGGAGCACATGGACCAGAAGCCGGTGGCCTGCCTGCTGGTGGACGAGGCCCAGTTCCTGACCCCGGACCAGGTGGATGACCTGTTCCGCATCGCCGTCCTGGACAACGTGCCGGTACTCGCGTACGGCATCAGGACAGACTTCCTGACCCGCGCCTTCCCGGGATCGCGCCGGCTTCTGGAGGTCGCCCACACGCTGGAAGAGCTCAAGACCATTTGCCGGTGCGGGCGCAAAGCCATCTTCAACACCCGGCGCGTTGGCAACGAGGTGGTGTTCGACGGCGACCAGGTCGCCATCGACGGCCAGGACGTCTGGTACGAATCCCTGTGCGGCTCCTGCTACCTCGAGGAGTCCGGCGGCCGCCTGGGCTCGTGAGTTTGACCCCGCCGCCTGTTCCCACAATCGGAACGGCAGGGCAACGCCGCCGAAACACCCCGCTGTGATCCTTGAGGCATGAAGCCCACTGCAAGGAACCCTGCCGCGGCTGATTTGAGCTGTGAAGTCTGCGGCCTGATGCCGGAACCCACCAAGACCCGCCTGACCTTGGCCAACGTGGCCGTTATGCTCCCGATCGAACTGCTGGTCCACGCCCTCGTGGTGGGAACGCACCTGCCGTATCTTGCCAAGGTGCTGGTCCTTACGCTCACGGCCACAGTGCTGGTGATCTGGGTGGCGGAGCCGTCCGCCGCCCGGCTGCTCCGCGGCTGGCTGCACGCGCCGACGCTCCGGCACCACAGGAAGCTGGGCAGCGCACCGTCGTTGTGGCGGGCGCGCACGGTGCTCCAGGACCACCCGGGTTCGCTGCAGAAAATCACCCGGGCGCTGGCCCGCCTGGACACCAACATCCTCAGCATCCACGTCCACCCCGTTGCAGGCGGCGTGCTGGACGAGTTTGTGCTCTCGGCGCCGGGGAACCTCAGTGAACGGCACCTGCTGGAGGCACTGCACGACGGCGGCGGCTCGAGTTCGCGGGTCTGGCCCACCACCGCGCTGGCCATGGCGGACGGCCAGACGAAGGCGCTGAGCCTGGCGGCACGGATCGCCGACGCCCCGGACGAGCTGCCGCTGGCGGTGGCCGAGCTGCTTCGCGCCCGCATCCTCACCCCCGCAGAGGCCACCCTGGAAGCGGACGACGCCGGCACCCGCCTGAAGATCCCCACCGCCTGGCACGGCCCCATCACCTTCGCCCGTCCCGGCGAACCCTTCACGCCCGCCGAGTCAGCCCGCGCGCACCGGCTCGCCGAGCTCGCCGAAATCTTGGCCCACCGGCCAACCTCGGCCCAAGTGACTGGCATTTAACGTCGTCATTCCCGCGTTTGACGACGTTAAATGCGAGTCAGTTGGGGTTACATCCGGATGGTGAGCGCGCCGGGCTCAATGGTCATCAGGACGTGCTTGCCGTCGCCTTCGTGGTCGCCGTCGAGCTGGTAGTCATCGTTGTGTTCGAGGGTGACCTCTACGGTTTTGCCCTGGTAGTACTCCACGGACGTGTCCTTGCCGCGGCCCTTGCCGATCATGCCAGCCACCACGGAGAACCACCCGAATTTCCCCCTCGGTGCCAGCACGGCCACGTCCAGCAGGCCGTCATCCATCTTGGCGTCCGGGAAGATCTCCAGTCCGCCCTGGACCTTGCCGCAGTTGCCCACCATCACGCTGCGGACCCCGCGGTGCACCACTGTTTTGCCGTCGAGGATGATGGTTGCCTTCACCGGCTTGCCCGGCAGGTTCCGGATCCCGGCGTCCACGTAGGCCAGCCAGCCCACCTTGTCCTTGAGGTCCTCGTTGGTGTCGGCCATGATGGTGGCGTCGTAGCCCACTCCGGCCATGACCAGGAAGACTTGCTCCTTGTCCGGATCATCGCGGACGGCCCGGACCACGTCGATCTTCCGCTCCGTGCCCGCCAGGGCCCCGGCCATGGCGCCGTCAAAATCCGTGACGTCCATTCCCAGATTCCGGGCCAGGAGGTTTCCCGTGCCGAACGGAAGCAACCCCATGGGCACGTCCCCGCCGGAAAGGACCTCGGCCACACACCGCACGGTGCCGTCGCCGCCGGCGGCAATAACGACGTCGGCCCCTTGCTTGAGTGCCTCCTTCGCCTGGCCGACGCCGGGGTCCTCCTTGGTGGTCTCCAGCCAGATGGGATCGCCCCAGCCGTTCTCCGAGCAATGCTTGGCCGCCAGGGCACGCACGTCGATGTCCACCGGCTTGGCAGGATTGATGATGATGGCCGGGCGCTTGGGGGAAGTGGAGCTGTTGGCTGTCATGGTGTCCTTCGCTGACATGGGAATTGGGCCTTGGGGACAGCGTACTTCGCTACAGCGCCTTCACCGCGCCCAGCACCTTGGCCAGGGAGTCCTTGGCGTCGCCGAAGAGCAGCGAGGTCTGCGGTTCGTACAGGAGCTCGTTCTCAATTCCTGCGAATCCGGGCCGCATGGACCGCTTCAGGAAGATCACCTGGCGGGCATCGGCCACTTCCAGGATGGGCATACCGTAGATCGGCGAGCCGGAGGACGTCTTCGCCGCCGGGTTCACGACGTCGTTGGCGCCCACCACCAAAGCGACGTCGGCCATGCGGAACTCGGAGTTGATCTCGCCCATTTCCTTGAGCGATTCGTACGGCACGTTCGCCTCGGCCAGGAGCACGTTCATGTGCCCCGGCATGCGGCCCGCCACGGGATGGATGGCGAAGTCCACCTCGATGCCGCGGGCTTCGAGGGCCAAGGCCAGCTCGGCGGCTGTGTGCTGGCCCTGCGCCACCGCCAGGCCGTAGCCGGGGACGATGATCACCCGCTGCGCGTAGCCCAGGAGCACGGCCACGTCCTCCGCGCTGGAGGACCTGACGGGACGTTCGCTCACGGCGGTGGATCCCGCCGTCGAACCTCCCTTGAAGGCGCCGAACAGGATGCCGGCCACGCTGCGGCCCATCGCGGCGGCCATGGCCCGGGTGAGGATGGTACCGGAGGCGCCCACCAACGTGCCGGCCACCACCAGCAGCACGTTGCCCAACACCACGCCGGACGCGGCGACGGCCAGTCCGGTGAACGCGTTCAGGAGCGAGATGACGATGGGCACGTCCGCGCCGCCCACCGGCAGCACCAGCAGTGCACCCGCGGCCAAGCCCAGCACCATCAGCAGGACGGCGACCGCCAGGGAACCTGTCAGGACGACGGCGACGGCGGTGCCCACGGCGGCCAGCAGCACTGCTGCCATCACCACGGGAAGGCCCGGAAAAACGATGGGACGGGTGGTCATGAGCTCCTGGAGTTTGGCGAAGGTGACCCCGGAGCCCGCGAAGGACACGGCCCCCACCAGCAGGGTGAACACGATGGCGACGCGGACCCAGGGGTCTGCGGTGTGGCTGAGTTCCAGCAGCGCCACCAGGGCTGCGGCGCCGCCGCCCACGCCGTTGAACAGGGCCACGAGCTGCGGCATCTGGGTCATCTGCACCCGCCGGGCCACTGGCGCGGCCACGGCGGACCCCACCGCGATGGCACCGATGATCCAGGGGATGTTGTCCAGCCGGGCGGAGAGGAAGACCGTGACGACGGCGAGCAGCGCACCGAAGGCACCGATCAGGTTGCCGCGCCGGGCGGTCCGGGGCGAGCTGAGGCCGCGGAGCGCCAGAATGAAGAACACCGCCGCAGCGAGGTAAAGGAGCGAGGTCCAGACAGGATCGAGGAGGGTCACTTTACGTCCTCCCTGCCGGTGGCTTCCTTAGCCGGGGCTTCCTGGCGTACCACGTCTTTCCGGGCACGGAACATGTGCAGCATCCGGTCCGTCACCACAAAGCCGCCCACGAGGTTGGCGGTGGCCAGCACCACGGCCAGCAGCGCCACGGCCAGGATCCCCGGGTCCGCGGCCTGGCCGGCCACGATGATGGCGCCTACCAGGATGATGCCGTGAATGGCGTTGGCGCCGGACATCAGCGGGGTGTGCAGGGTGCTGGAGACCTTGGAAACCACTTCGAAGCCCACAAACACCGCCAGCACGGTGACCGTCAACAGGCTCATGCCGTCCATCAGATTCCCCCCTCGTTCTGGACCCTGTCGTCCTGGACCCGGGGCGCATGGTCGGGCAGGGCGGGGACGAGTGCCGCCAGGGCCTCGGCCGTGGGCAGGTGCCGCACATCGCCGTCGTGCGTGAGGCACGCGCCGGCGATCACGTCGTCGTCGAAATCGGGGGCAACGGTGCCGTCCCGGACCATCAGGGCGAGCAGGTTGGCCACGTTCTTGGCATACAGGCGGGACGCGTCCTGCGCCATCGCGGACGGTGCGTCCTTCAGCCCCACCAGCGTGACGTGGCCCTGCCCGTCGGCGGTCGGAACCAGGATGTCCTCGCCGGGAACAACGCCCTCCACGTTGCCGCCGGACTCAGCAGCGAGGTCGACGACGACGGAGCCGGGGCGCATGCCCTGCACCATTTGGCGGCTCACGAGGAGCGGTGCGCGCCTGCCCGGGACGGCCGCCGTCGTGATCAGGACATCCGCCACGGCGACGTGCGGGGCGAGGAGTTCACGCTGGAGGGCGCCGCGGTCGGCACTGAGTTCGCGGGCGTAGCCACCCGATGCCTCCGCCGTTTCCAGGTCCAGCTTGATGAACGTGCCGCCCATCGACGCGACCTCGTCAGCGGAGGCTGGCCGGATGTCGTTGGCGGAGACCCGGGCCCCCAGCCGTTTTGCGGTGCCGATGGCCTGCAGCCCGGCAACCCCGGCGCCGAGCACCAGCACACGGGCCGGCGGGACGGTGCCGGCGGCGGTCATATACAGCGGGAAAAAGCGCGGGAGCCGGATGGCGGCTTCGAGCACGCAGCGGTAGCCGGCCACCAGGGCCTGGGAGCTGAGCGCGTCCATGGACTGGGCGCGCGAGATGCGGGGCACCAGTTCCAGGGCGAAGGCGCTGACGCCGGCCTCCACGAGCGCCTGCACTGTGGCGAGTTCGGACGACGGCGAGGCCAGGCCAACGGTGACGGCGCCCCTCTTCAGGGCTGCCGCCGTCGGGGGTTCCAGCGGGCGGACGTGGACCAGGACGTTCAGTTCGCCGGGATCCAGGTCCTGGACGATGCGGGCGCCGGCATCGGCGTAATCGTGGTCCGAGTGGCCGGCGGCGGCCCCTGCTCCTGCCTCGATCAGGACGTCCAGGCCAAGCCCCGCCAACTGCTTGACCGTTTCCGGCGTGGCGGCCACACGCCGCTCACCCTCATGACGTTCCCGCGGTATGCCCAGTTTCAAACCGCCAACTCCCTTACGGACGTAGTTGGCTCGAGTCTATGACCCCTTGCGCGAACTGGCAGCTAATTCCCTCAGATTCGCGTTTTGGGGGCATTTGCTGTCCGTTCGCGCGGCTGCCTGCCGCGTCCAGCGCCGGGCGTTTAGCGCCGGGCCGTCAGGTCCGCCGAGACGAGCTTCGCGGTAGCCACGATTTCCCGGGCCACTGCGGCCAGATACGCCTCCGGGTCCGGCTGGGCCGCCACCGATTGGGCCTGGAGGGACACGTTCACCGCGGCCACCACCTTGGTTGGCCCGTCGTACACGGGAGCGGCAACGGACATCAGCCCGATTTCAAGCTCCTGGTCCAGCAGGCACCAGCCCTGGGCGCGGACGGTGTCCAGCACCACCAGCAGCTCGGGGACAGTGCCCAGCCCGCGCGGCGTCAGCGGTTTAATCTCCGCCGCTGCCAGGTAGTCTTTCAGTCCGGCGGGCGGCAGGGCCGCGAGCAGCACCCTGCCCATGGACGTGGCATAGGCCGGGAAGCGGGTGCCCACGGTGATGCCAACGTTCATGATGCGGCGCGTGGTCACCCGGGCAATGTAGGCGATGTCCGTGCCGTCCAGCACAGCGGCTGACGTGGACTCCCCCAGCTTGAGTGACAGTTCCTCGAGGTGGGGCTGTGCCAGCTGCGGCAGGGACAGCCCGCTGAGGTAGGCGTAGCCGAGCTGCAGGACCTTGGCTGTGAGCGCAAACGTCTTGCCGTCAGTCCTGACGTAGTCCAGCTCAACAAGGGTGTGCAGGAAGCGACGGGCCGTGGCTCGGGTCAGGTCCGTCCGGGCCGCCACCTCGGTGAGGGTCATGACCGGGTGGTCGGTATCAAAAGCCCGGATCACCGCCAGCCCGCGTGCGAGCGACTGCACGTACTGGTCACTCGCCTGCGGGGCGGCCCGTGAGTCTGCAGGTGCGTTGGTCATGGTTACCAATCCTATTCGGCGCGAACGGGCAGGTAATCCCGTCAAAACCTGGGTTTTAGGGGATCTGCTGCCAGTTCGCGCCGGTTGAAGTGGGGCTTAAGTGTCCGTTCGCGCCGGGGTGGGGTTTCGACAGGCTCAACCAACGACGGCGGCGGTTGGCTTGAGGGGGACGGGCACGAGGTCCTGGAGTTCCTCGAAGGTGCAGCCGAACGTCTCGCGAACAGTGACGCCGCCTGGCCCGGTGAGGAAGACGGCCTTGTCCGTGTACACGCGAGTCACGCAGCCCACGCCGGTGAGCGGGTACGTGCACGCGTCCACGATCTTCGAGGCGCCTTCACGGGTCAGGAGCGTCATCATCACAAACACGTCCTTGGCGCCGGTGGCAAGGTCCATGGCGCCGCCCACCGCGGGGATGGCGTCCGGGGCGCCGGTGTGCCAGTTGGCAAGGTCTCCGGTTGCCGAGACCTGGAACGCGCCGAGCACGCAGATGTCCAGGTGGCCGCCGCGCATGATCGCGAACGAGTCCGCGTGGTGGAAGTAGGACGCCCCGGGCAGCTCCGTGACCGGGATCTTGCCGGCGTTGATGAGGTCGCCGTCGATGTCGTCGCCCTCGGCTGCGGGACCCATGCCCAGCATGCCGTTCTCCGTGTGGAGCGTGATGTTCTGCTCCGGCTTGAGGTAGTTGGAGACCAGGGTGGGCTGGCCGATGCCGAGGTTCACGAAGGAACCCGGCGCGATGTCGCGGGCCACAAGTTCGGCGAGTTCGTCGCGGCCAAGCGGCTTGTCGGACGTCTGAATGCTGGCCTGGCTGTTGGTCTGTGCGCTCATGTTCAGGCCACCTTCACGATGCTGTTGACGTAGATTCCGGGGGTCACGACGTTTTCGGGATCGAGTCCGCCGGTGGGGACGATCTCGGACACCTGGACCACCGTGTGCTTGGCCGCGGCGGCCATGATGGGACCGAAGTTCCGGGCGGTCTTGCGGTACACAAGGTTCCCCACGCCGTCCGCCTTGAGCGCCTTGATGAGGGCGACGTCGGCGTGGATCGGCGTTTCGAACACCTGGCCGCGGCCATCGATGATGCGGGTTTCCTTGCCCCCGGCCAGCATGGTGCCGTAGCCGGTGGGGGTAAAGAAGCCGCCGATGCCGGCACCGGCAGCACGGATGCGCTCGGCCAGGTTGCCCTGCGGCACCAGTTCCAGTTCGATCTCCCCGGCCTTGTATTTGGCATCGAAGTGCCAGGAATCGGACTGCCGCGGGAACGAACAGATCATCTTGCGGACCCGGCCTTCCTTGATGAGCAGGGCAAGGCCCTGGTCGCCCTGGCCGGCGTTGTTGTTCACCACGGTCAGGTCCTTGGCGCCGCAGTCCATCAGCGCGTCGATCAGTTCGAACGGCTGCCCCGCATTGCCGAACCCGCCGATCATCACGGTTGAGCCGTCCTTGATGCCGGCAACGGCGTCGGCAACGGTATCTACAAAAGTCAGCATCTCTTAGCCCTTCACTGGTTTTGCCGGCGGGGCGGCGGTGACGTTTTCGAGGACAACGGCCAGACCCTGGCCCACGCCGATGCAGATCGCGGCGACGCCCCACCGCTCACCGGAGGCCTGCAGGCTCCGGGCGAGGGTGCCCAGGATCCGTGTGCCGGACGCGCCGAGGGGGTGGCCCATGGCGAGTGCGCCGCCGTGGCGGTTCACGATGGTGGGGTCGATGTCCCAGGCGTTGATGCAGGCCAGGGATTGGGCGGCGAACGCTTCGTTAAGTTCGACGGCGCCCACCTGGTCCCAGCCGATGCCCGCCTTCGCGAGGGCCTTGTTGGCGGCCTCCACCGGGGCGTAGCCGAAGAACTGGGGATCGTTGGCGTGCGCGCCGCGGCCGGCGATGCGGGCCAGCGGTTCCAGCCCCAGAAGCCCGGCGGCACTCTCGGAGCCGATCCAGGCAGCAGAGGCGCCGTCGGACAGCGGGGACGCGTTCCCGGCAGTGACGGTGCCGTTCTCCGTGCGGAATACGGTCTTGAGACCGGCGAGCTTCTCGGCCGATGAACCGGCGCGGATGCCTTCGTCGCGGACCAGGTCCGTGCCCGGCACCGGGGCGACGAGGTTGTCGTAGAAGCCCTCGTCCCATGCGGCGGCGGAGAGGTTGTGCGAGTTCGCGGCGAACTCGTCCTGCTGTTCGCGGGTCACGCCGTACTTCTCGCGCAGCCGCTCGGTGGCCTCGCCCAGGGAGATGGTCCACTCCTTCGGCATGGCCTTGTTCACCAGCCGCCAGCCCAGAGTGGTGGACGCCAGCGTCATGTCCCCCGCCGGGTACGGCTTCTCGGTCTTCGGCAACACCCACGGGGCCCGGGACATCGATTCGGCGCCGCCCACGAGCATCAGTTCGGCGTCGCCGGCGTTGATCTGGCGCGAGGCGATGATCGCCGCGTCCAGCGACGACCCGCAGAGCCGGTTCACGCTGGTGCCGGGAATGGACACCGGGAGGCCGGCGAGCAGGGTGCCCATCCTGGCGATGTTGCGGTTCTCTTCACCGGCCCCGTTGGCGTTGCCGAACACCACTTCATCGATGCGCTCTGGATCAAGCCCGGGGGCGCGCTTCACGGATTCCTTGATCACGTGCGCAGCCAGGTCATCCGGGCGGACGGCGGCAAGGCCGGAGCCGAACTTGCCGAACGGCGTGCGAACGGCGTCGTACACAAAAGCCTGATTCATAACTCTTCCTCAAATTCTGCGCGGTTCCCAACTAGGTCGCAGTTAACGTCGTCATTCGCGCGAATGACGACGTTAACTGCCAGTTAGTTGGGTGGGGTGGCTAGTTGGGTGGGGGGCTAGTTTGGTGGGCCCGCGGGGGTGTCCGTCGATGCTGTGTCCGTGGCGGCGTTGTCCAAGTCGAGGAAGACCTGCTGGGCGGTCTTGAAGGCTGTGTTGGCGGACGGAACGCCGCAGTAGATGGCGGTCTGGAGCAGGATTTCCTTGATTTCGTCCCGGCTCAGGCCGTTGGTGATGGCCGCGCGGATGTGCATGGCCAGCTCTTCCCAGTGCCCGTGCGCCACCATCGCGGTGATGGTCACGGCCGAGCGCATCTGCCGGGTGAGGCCAGGGCGGGTCCAGATGCCACCCCACGCGATCCGCGTGATCATGTCCTGGAAATCGTCAGTGAATTCGTCCTTGTTGGCGTTGGCCCGGTCCACGTGCGCGGCGCCCAACACTTCGCGGCGGACCACCATGCCGCCGTCGTAAATTTCCTGGCTGGTGGCGTCCGGCTGGACCACGCCGTGCCGTTCTCCCCCGTTCGGGGCTGCGCCGCTCATTTGGCTGCCCCGCGGGATTCGCTCCAGGTGATGAGGGTCCGCAGCAGTTCGGCAACATGGGCGGGGGCTTCGGCCGGGGCCAGGTGCGCCACTCCCTCCAGCGTCACAGAATTTGCCGTACCGCCGCCGGCGGTAATGCCCTCAACGGTTTCCTGAGCCATCGACGGCGGTGCAACAGTGTCCGCCGCGCCGGCAACTGCCTGCGTGGGGACGGTGATTCTGCCGAGGTCGGCACGGACGTCGAAGCCTGCCAGGGCTTCGCAGCAGAAGGCGTAGCTGAAGCGGTCGGTGTCGCGGAGGGAGTGCAGGAGCCGGCTGCTCCGCTCGGGCTCACGGTCCATAAATCCCGGCGCGAACCAGCGCTGCGCGGAACCCTGGATCATCACGGGAGTGCCCTGGCTGCGTACGGTTTCGGCGCGTTCCAACCAGGCTTCGGGGGTGCCGATCTTGGCGCCGGTGCACTGGACGGACAGGCTCTTGAGGCGTTCGCCGTGCTTGATGCCCAGCTGCAGGCCGGTGGCGCCGCCGAGCGAAACCCCGGCGTAGTGGAAGGCTTCGCCGGGGGCGATCGAGTCCACCAGGTCCACCACCGCATCCGCCAGCCCGGCGACGTCGAACGTCTCGGTGGCGGCCGGCGAGACCCCGTGGCCGGGCAGGTCCCAGGCCACTATGTCGTAATCGTTGCCGAGCAGGGAGGCCGCCTCGGACCACAGGACGGTGGACGTACCCAGGGAGGGTCCAACCACCAGCATGGGACGGTCGCCAAGGGCCCGTTCGGGTGAAAGCAGAACTGCTTTCAGGGTCGGTTTAGCCACGGTTGGCTCCGTTCTGGGTGGGTGTTGAAAAGTCGGGGTAGGTGGCCAGGATGCGGCGCGAGATCTCGGCTGCCTGGCCCAGGTAGCTGGCCGGGTCAAGGAGTCCCGCCAGCTGCCCATCGGAAAGCGTCCCCGCCGGGACGGCCTCGCGGAGCAGCCGGCGGTAGGTAACGCCTTGTTCGGCGGCGGGCGCCTGGAGCGTCCGGTCCACCACGGCCAGCAGCTGCTCCTTGCCGCTGCGGCCACCCTGGTCGTCGAGCAGCGGGGCGACGGCGGCGCCCACCCCTTCGGCCAGGAGCAGCGGTCCGGCGAGGTCCAAGTTGCGGCGCATGGCGTCGGGGAAAACCTGCAGGCCTTCGGCGAGCTCCCGGAGGTGCCCGGCCGCGCCGAGTGCCAGGCGGAGAAGCTGGCGCAGGGCCGGCCATTCCGTGTGCCAGGCGGCGTCGGGGCGTTCGTCGTTGAAGTTGGCGGCGGCCAGGTGCAGCTGGGCCACCAGCTGGGGCGCCTGGAGTGCGGCGCTGCGGATGAGGACCGACAACACCGGGTTCTGCTTCTGGGGCATGGCCGAGGAGACGCCGCGTCCGGCGGCGCGCGGTTCGGCGAGTTCGGCCACCTCGGGCCGGCTCAGGAACAGGACGTCCGTGGCGATTTTGCCGGTGGCATCCAGCACCGAGGCCAAGGCATTTCCGAGGGATGTGACGGCCAACCGGTTCGTGTGCCACGGTGCCGGTGCCGCGGCCAGGCCCAGTTGCCGGGCCAGGGAATCGGCCAGGTCAAAGGGGCTGGTGGCGGAGCCGGCGGTCAGCACGGTTCCTGCAGCCAAAGTTCCGGCCGCCCCGCCGAACTGCACCGGGAACTGCACGTTGCCCAGCTGCCGGCCGGCGGCGGCCAGCCCGTGGAACCACTGCGCCGCCCGCAGCCCAAAGGTAAAGGGGAGGGAGTGCTGGGTCAGGCTCCTGCCCACGCCTAGCGTGTCCGCATGCTGTTCCGCCAAGGACGCGAGCGCCGCCGTCGTGCATTTCAGGTCCGCCAGCACCGCCTCCACGGTGTTGCGCGCGAGCAGCATTAGGGCCGTGTCCAGAACGTCCTGGCTGGTCAGCGAGGTGTGGACGGCCTTCACTGCGCCGATGCGGGCGCCGTCCAGCGCCGTGACATGCTTGCGCAGGTCTGCCAGCAGCGGGATGACGGGGTTGCCGCCGCCCTGGGCCCGGAGCGCGACGTCTGCTGCGTCGTAGCGTCCTGCCTCGGCGGCGGAGGACACGACGGCGGCGGAACCGACAGGCGCAAGGCCTGCCTTCTCCAGCACGGCGGCCCAGCCGGACTCGACGGCGAGGATCGCCGCCAGCACCGCGCGGTCACCGGTCAGCGCCGTAACCAGGGGCGACGCCGAGACAGGACTCAGCAGGCCGACGTCACCGTCCGCAGCTTTTCCGAGGTGGCCGGTACCTTCCATGCCGGCGACGTAAGTCACTGGAAGTCCAGGAAGACTGTTTCGCCCTCGCCCTGCAGGCGGATGTCCCACGTGAGTCCGCCGTCGGCATCGCGCCGTGCAATGAGGGTCTTGCGGCGCTCCGGGTCCAGGGAGCTGAGCAGCGGGTCCTTGGCGAGGGCTTCCTCGCTTTCCGGCAGGTATACGCGGGTGAAAAGCCGGTTCATCAGGCCGCGGGCAAACACGGCCACGGAGATGAAGGGGGCGGCTCCAGGTCCGGTAGGGCCCGGGTTCACGGTGGTGAAGGTGTACACGCCGGAGTGGCCTACGGACGCGCGGCCCCAGCCGGTGAAGGTGTAGCCGTCGCGAACCAGGGAGCCGGTCTGCTGCACGATCCTGCCGTCGGCATCGGGCTGCCAGATCTCGAGGATGGCGTCCGGGATGGTCTTCCCGGCGCCGTCATATACGGTGCCCTGAAGGCGGATGGAGCCGGGCGAGCCGGGCGCCAGGAGTTCGTTGTCCTTCTCGAACGGCAGGGCGTAGCCGTAGAACGGACCGACGGTCTGGCCGGGGGTGGGAACAAGCCGGGTGGTGGTACTCACGTTATTCCTCGTCTCCTGCTGCGCCGAGCGCCTCGTTTTCGGTCCAGGTCCGTTTGGAGCCGGTGAGGACGATGTCCCAGTTGTAGCCCAGTGCCCACTCGGGTTCCGTGAGATCGTGGTCGTAGCTGGCCACCAGCCGGTCGCGGGCGTCTTGGTCCACGATGGACTGGTAGATGGGGTCCAGTGGGAAGAGCTGGTCGCCGGGGAAGTACATCTGGGTGACGATCCGCTGGGTGAACTCCGTGCCGAACATGGAGAAGTGGATGTGGGCCGGCCGCCAGGCGTTGATGTGGTTTTTCCACGGGTAGGCGCCGGGCTTGATGGTGGTGAACCGGTACGAGCCGTCGGGGCCGGTGATGCAGCGGCCCACACCGGTGAAGTTGGGGTCCAGCGGCGCCGGGTGCTGGTCGCGTTTGTGGATGTAGCGGCCGGACGCGTTGGCTTGCCAGATTTCCACGAGCTGCCCGGCCACGGGGCGGCCGTCGCCGTCCAGGACCTTGCCGGCCACGATGATCCGCTCGCCCTGGGGTTCGCCGTTGTGCTGGATGGTCAGGTCCGCTTCCAGGGCGTGCACGTCCTGGTGGCCGAACGCCGGCGAGTACAGCTCGATGGTTTCCGGGTCCGCGTGGTGCAGGCTTTTGGTGGGGTGCCGCAGGATGCTGCTGCGGTAGGGCGCGTAGTCCAGCCGGGGCTGGGTCTCGGCCGGGGCGCCGTCCTTGAGCGCCCGCGCGTAGGCATCGCCCATGGCGTTAATCTCTGCACTGAGATCCTGCTGTGTCTCCACTGCGGCCTCCTTTTCTCTGGTTGTTGCTGCTGAGTGGTGGTGGTGCTGTCTTACCGGTGCTGCAGGTGGTCGTACTGGACTGCGTGGCGCACGGGGGCGTTGGGGGCGCCGTAGCCGTCGTAGGCCCCGCGGCGTTCCACCATTTCGAAGAACACACTGCCCACGGTGGCTGTGTAGAAGTGGAGGAATTCGCCGTCCGCGTCCCGGTCGTACAGGAGGTTCAGGTCCTGCAGCGTGACCAGGAAGTCCGATGCCAGGCCGAAGCGTGCGTCCAGGTCCTCGTAGTAGTTCGCCGGGATCTGAAGGAATTCCAGGCCGCGGGCCTTGCAGTTCCCGGCAGTGGCCACCAGGTCATCCACGGCGAAGGCGATGTGTTCCTGGTAGGACCTGCGCTGCTGGTTCAGCGGCGCAAGGTTCAGCACCAGCCGCACGGCGCGGTCCCCGGTGGCCATGACCTGCGAGCGGACCAGGCCGGTGGGGCTCGGCACTTCCGCGAACGGCTGGGGCTCCAAGGCCAGTGCGCTCGTGTAGAAGAGGACGGCCTCGTCGAAATGCTGCCACGGCTGGGCCAGGTTGACGTGGTCGATCACGGCGGTGGCTTCGGCGGCGGGCTTTTCCAGACCCTCCCCGAATTCACTGGTCCAGGCTGCGGTGCCGTCCGAGGTGCCCTGGCACAGGAAGATCTCGGTGGAGTCCGGGGCGGCGAAGCCCTGGAACACCTCCTCGTTGGCTTGGCTCTTGCGCGGGACCGCGGGGGCCTTAAGCTGCTGGGCGCGGGCGGCGGCAATCACCGGGGAGGCGACGTCAAAGCCCAGGGCGGCGATGGCGGGCGACGCATCCCCCGCTGACGTGTCCCCCGTTGAATCGTCCCCATTTGCCGGTGCGGCCTCGTTGATGATCACTCGGGCGTGGCCCAGGCTCCAGAGCTGCACGTCCTTGGTGCGGTGCCGGCCGGTGAACTCGAAGCCCAGCTGGCCCAGGACCGTTTCCAGCCCTTTGGTGTCCGCGGCCCTGACTTCGGCGAAGTTGTAGCCCGCCGGTTCAGCTACCTGCGGGAGCGTGGCCAGTTCCATGGGATAACGACGGCGGCCGGGGGCCACAGGACCACCAGCAACAGTGCCAGCGGCACCCGTGCCCGTCTCACCGTCGGAAGCGGCACTCAGCCACTTGGCGCTCTGTTCCTCCAGCCAGATGAGCGAGCGCATGGCGTCGACGGCGGTGCGCTCCACGTCCGACTGGCGGAAGACGTCGTTGAAGATTTCCAGCGACACCGGGCCGCTGTACCCCGCCCGGACCACGTGGCCCATGAACTTGGCGAGCTCGAACTGGCCCTCGCCCGGGAACACCCGGTAGTGCCGGCTCCAGGAGAGGACGTCCATGGAGAGCTTGGGGGCGTCCGCCACCTGGACGAAGAAGATCTTGTCCGGGTTGAAGGCCTCGATGGGGGCGGTGTCCCAGTTGCGGGACAGGATGTGGAAGGAATCCAGGCAGGTGCCCAGGTTGGGGTGGTCCACGGCTTCCACCAGCTTGTGGGCGTGCTCGTAGTCGTTGACGTATTTGCCCCAGGCCAGGGCCTCGTAGGCCACCTTGACGCCGTGGTCCCCCGCCAGCGCAGCCAGCTGGCCGAGCTGTTCCACCCGGAGGTCGTCGCTGTCGATGCTGGCAGTGGCCACATTGGAGCAGACCAGGACGGTGTCCATGCCCAGCCGCGCCATGAGCTTGAATTTGGCTTCGGCACGCCGGAGGTTGGCGGCCAGGAGGTCTTCGGACACGCTGTCGAAGTCGCGGAACGGCTGGTAAAGATCCAGCGTGAGGCCAAGGTCGGCCGCCATCTTGCGGACGTCCTCGGGCGTGAGCGGCGACGTGACCAGGTCCTGCTCGAAGATTTCGATCCCGTCAAAGCCGGCGATGGCGCAGGCCTGCATCTTTTCCTTCAGGGTGCCGGAGAGGCAGACCGTAGCGATTCCGGTGCGCATCAGGCAGCCACCTCTTCCTTGGCCACGAGCTCCAGGAAATGGCTGCGCATGCGTTCCGCGTCGGCTTCCAGCCCGGTGAAGATCCGGAAAGAATCCGCCGCCTGCCCTACGGCCATGCGGCCACCGTCCAGGACCTCGCAGCCTTTGGCGCGGGCGCCGCGGACCAGTTCCGTATCGATCGGACGGTAGACGATGTCCGCCACCCAGTGCCGCGTTTCCAGCAGGTCCAGGTCTAGCGGGACGCCCGGGTGGGCGGCCATGCCTACGGGGGTGCAGTGCACCAGACCGTCGGCCAGCGGCATCAGCTGCGGCAGCTCCGCCGTCGTACGCGCTGTGACGGTGCTGCCCGGGAAGACGCCGGCGAGCTCTGCTGCGCGTGCCGCGCAGCGGGCGGGGTCCACGTCCACCAGGTCCAGCGCCTTAACGCCGGCGGTGAGCAGCGCGTAGGCGACGGCGGAACCGGCACCTCCCGCGCCAAGCTGGACGACGCGGTCCAGCCGCGCGCCCGGTAGGCCGGAGGCAAGCGCGGCGGCGAAGCCGGAGAAGTCGGTGTTGTGGCCAATGAAGCGGCCGTCCTCGATGACCACGGTGTTGACGGCGCCGAGCCTGAGGGCATCCGGCGAGACCTCGTCCAGGTGCGCCAGCACAAGCTGCTTGCACGGATGGGTGATGTTCAGACCGTTGAAGCCCAGGCTGCGGGCACTCTTGAGCAGGTCCCCCACGGCGTCGCCGGAAAGTCCGAGCTCCAGCAGGTCAATGGGGCGGTAGAGGTAGCGCAGGCCCTGCACATCGCCTTCGCGTTCGTGCATGAGGGGAGTGAGGGACGGCATAACGCCGTCGCCGACCAGTCCCACAAGGTAGGACTCAGTTCGATTGCTCATCCGGGCAGCTCCTTTGATACGGCACCCGGCGGGCGGCGGCGCTCAAGGCGTCCGCGGCGGTCGGGTGATAGGGATTACAGTACAACACTTGTTCACTTCTCGCACGCATGTTCTACATACGAACATCTTCGAGTTTTTACCGTTGCGGCAAGCGCGCGGCCAGCTCGGCCGCGGCGTCCTGCAGCAGGGGCACATGGGCCAGCAAGGCTTCCATGCTGAGGCGGAACACGGGAACGGCGGTGGCCAGGGAGGCGAAGGCGTGGCCCTGCGAATTGAGCAGCGGCACGGCCACGGCGCGCATGCCGCTCTCGTTCTCCTCGTCCATCACGGCATACCCCTGCCGGCGCACCTTCTCGATTTCGGCGCGGAAAGCGGCACGGTCAGTGATGGTGTGTTCGGTGAGGGGTTCCAGCTCGAGCTCCTCAATCAACGCGTCACGCTCCGCATCCTCGGCAAAAGCCACCAGCGCCTTGCCCACGGCTGTCGCATGCAGGGCGCCCAGATGCCCGGGATCGCTGGTGACACGGAAGGTCTGCGATCCGTCCACCTTGTTGACGGTGAGGTGATGGTGGCCGTCGCGGACGCTGAGGATGGTGGCCTCCCCCGTCTGCTCGGTCACGCGGCGCAGGACCGGCAGTGCCGTGCCGGCAAATCCGTGATGGTTGGAGACCCGCTGTCCCAGCTGGAAGATCCGCAGGCCCAGGTGGTAGCGGCGGCCGTCCGGCTCATAGTCCACAAATCCGTCCCGCGTCAGGGATCCCAGCAGGCGGTAGGTGGTGCTGAAGGGGAGGTCGGCGCGGCGCGAGATCTCCGCGGCGCTGGCGCCACGCGGCTCGTCACCCAGGAGGACCAGCAGGCCCAGGGCCTTGCCCACCATGTCCGTACGGTCACCCTTGGGCGTCTTTGGCTCAGCGGCGACGTCATTGGGCGCTGTGGTTTGATTCACACTCATAGGTCGATATTGCCACATCGTGGCAACTATTTCTAGATGGTGATTATTTTCTTGACAAGTGACTGCGCTCACAGCCATCATTGCTATATCGCACAAGTAGCTCCCACCATGTGGCTACTCGTCCGGGTCTTTCAACGGACTCCAGCCGCACCGCACCAAGCCTCCACTCAGGCAGCTGCGGCTGCGACCCTCCAGATCCATCCGCGACAATGTCGTCACATCTAAGGAAATCCATGAGCCAGACACTTCCGTCCGCCGGGCCGGGCACTGTTGCCCCGGCCGGGACGCCAAAGAAAGCAGCCCTCGCCAGCTTCCTGGGCAGCGCCGTCGAATACTACGACTTCTTCATCTTCGGTTCCGCGGCCGCCCTGATCTTCCCCACGGTGTTCTTCCCGGACGCCGGGGCCAACGCGGCCGTTATGTCCTTCGCCACCTTCGGCTTCGCCTATGTGGCACGGCCGGTGGGCGCCGTCATCCTGGGCCACTTCGGTGACCGCGTGGGCCGGCGGAAGGTCCTGATGTTCACGCTGCTGCTGATGGGCGCCTCGACGTTCCTGATCGGCTGCCTGCCCGACTTCAACACCGTGGGCTGGTGGGCTCCGGCCCTGCTGGTGCTGGCGCGGCTTTGCCAGGGCCTCTCCGCAGCGGGCGAGCAGGCCGGCGCCTCGTCCATGACGCTGGAACACGCACCGGACAACCGCCGCTCCTTCTTCACTTCCTGGACCCTCACCGGCACCCAGGGCGGCCAGATCCTCGCCGCGCTGGTCTTCATCCCCGTCCTGGCCCTTCCGGACGAGATCAAGTACGGCATCGGCTGGCGCATTCCGTTCTGGCTCAGCGCAGTGGTAGTGCTGGTGGCATTCTTCATTCGCCGCACGCTGCACGAACCGCCGGCCTTCGAGGAAGCCCAGAAGACCGCCCAGATTTCCAAGCTGCCCGTTGCCGACCTCCTCAAGGACCACTGGCGCGATGTGCTCCGCGTGGTCTGCTGCGCTTTCATCGCCGCAGTCTCCACTGTGTTCGGCACCCTGGCCATCACCTACGCCAAGACCGTGGCAGGGGTGGACGGCACCACCACGCTCTGGCTGGTAGTCGGCGCCAACCTGGTGGCACTGGGTACCCAGCCTTTGTTCGGCAAGCTCGCGGACCGGATCGGCCGCAAGCCGGTCTTCATCTACGGCGCCGTGGCCAGCGCCATCCTCACCCCGGTGTTCCTGCTCAGCCTGGAATCCGGCAGCATCCCGCTGATGTTCCTCGCAGCGATCGGCTTCTTCTCCTTCGGCTACGCAGCCTCAAACGCCGTCTGGCCGTCCTTCTACGCCGAAATGTTCAGCACCAGGGTCCGGTTCTCCGGCCTGGCGATCGGTACCCAGCTGGGCTTCCTGATGGCAGGCTTCGCCCCGGCCATCGTGGCAGCCATGGGCGGCATCAGGCCCGGCGGCTGGGTCCAGATCAGCATCTTCACCGCCGTCATCTGCGGCATCTCGGCCATCTCCGCCCTGACGGCCAAGGAAACCTTCAACGTCCCCACCAAGCAGCTTGGCCTGAAGTAAGGCCCGCGGGAAGCTGACGTTCCTGCCCAGTTGCTTACCGGAAAGCCCGGCACGTCCCCAGGACGCGCCGGGCTTTTCCGTGCTCCCCCGCGGCAGACGGGCAGGAACGTACGACGGCGGGCGGCGGACTTGGGTGCCCACGGTGACTGGACGCCTAGGGCCGGCCGGTGTCCAGGACCGACTCAAGGTCGAAGCCGACCGGTTCCTCCAGTTGGGCGTAGGTGCATGATTCGGGGTCCCGGTCCGGCCGCCAGCGGTTGAACTGGGCAGTGTGGCGGAAGCGGTCGCCCTCCATGTGGTCATACCTGACCTCCACCACCAACTCCGGCCGCAGCGGCACGAAGGACAGGTCCTTGCCTGCGCTCCACCGGCTGCCTTCGGCGTTCCGCAGCGTCCGATCTCCCTCCTCCTGCTTGGCCCACGCCCACGGGTGCCCGTCAAAGTCGGTGACCAGTTGCTGCAGTTCGGCAAAAAGCTCCTGGCGGCGCTTCATCGGGAAGGCACCGATCACGCCCACGCTGGCCAGCCCGCCGTCGTCCTTGTACAGGCCGAGCAGGAGCGAGCCAATCGCGTCCGGTCCGCTTTTGTGCACGCGATAGCCGGCCACTACGCAGTCGGCGGTGCGTTCGTGCTTGACCTTGAACATCACGCGTTTGTCCGGCTGGTAGGAGCCGTCCAGGGGCTTGGCCACAATCCCGTCCAGGCCTGCACCTTCGAACTGCTGGAACCACTGCTCAGCGGTGGCCTTGTCCTGGGTCGCGGCGGTGATGTGGACGGGCGCCTTGCTGCCGGCGAGCGCCTTTTCCAGCGCTGCCCGCCGCTCGGCGAAGGGCCGCCCGGTGTAGTCGTCGTCGCCCAGGGCCAGCAGGTCAAAGGCCACAAACTTGGCCGGGGTCTGTTCGGCGAGAAGCTTCACGCGGCTGGCGGCGGGATGGATGCGCTGCTGCAGGGCGTCAAAATCCAGCCGGTCACCGGCTGCCCTCACCAGCACAATCTCGCCGTCCAGCACACAGCGGGGCGGCAGGTTCTCCTTCAGGGCTGCCACAAGCTCAGGAAAATACCTGGTCATGGGCTTTTCGTTGCGGCTGCCGATCTCCAGCTCATCGCCGTCGCGGAAAATGATGGACCGGAACCCGTCCCACTTGGGCTCATAGCTGAGGGCCCCGTCGGGCATTCCGCTGACGGCCTTGGCGAGCATGGGCGGGACGGGAGGCATCACGGGAAGTTGCATAGTGCCCATTCTTGCCCGGGAGGCCCGCCGGCGGTAGGCCTGAACTGGCACGATGCCCAACTGAAGGTCCGGGCGTGGTTTGACGCGTGGCGTTCGCCGCAGCCCGTGGTCCCGGCGGAAACGTATCGATCGCGGAGAACTAACCGGCTCCTAACGTTGAGGAAACCAGGGCGCAACATTGCCCAGCCACACTGGAAGTGCCGGCAAGCGCAGGCACCAGCTCCAGCCAGGAGGCCCCCATGTTGAAGGAAGCCAAAGCCCATGTAACAAGAGTCCGCGCCCTGGACCAGCTCCACCGCGGCGATGAAATCGAGGCCCGCCTCTCCGTAGGCCCCAGCTACGACGACGTGGTCATCCGCCGTGGCCGTGTCCAGGAGACAGCACCGGGAATCGGCGTTGTCTGGATCATGGACCATCACACCGGCTCGCGGAAAGCGATCAATACGGACGAATGCAGCGTCTGGCGGATTGCCTGACCGCGTGTTGGGCCGCTGGCGCAGCACCACTTGCGGAATCTTGCACCCTTGAATCTTGTACTCCGGAGTCTTGCACGACGACGGCGGGCGCAGTCAGTCAGGACTGCCCGCCGGACCGCCCGAGATACTTCGGCCCTAACCTCCGGCCACCGACTGGATGACCAGCACCTCCTGGCCGGGCGACACCTCAGTTTCCAGGCCCTGGAGCCGACGCACCTCGTCACCGGCAACGTAAATATTCACGTACCGGCGAAGCGCCCCCGTTTCGTCCCGCAGCCGCCTGCCCAGCACCGGGTAATCCCCGGTCACCGAATCCAGCAGGCTTCCCACCGTCACCGTCCCGTCGGCGGGCGCAGTCAGGATGGACTGGCCGCCGGCCAGCGGCTGGAGGATGCTGGGTAGTACCACGCTGATGTCAGGCACCGCGGGCCGCTGCCGTTTCCGGAACCGGCAGTCCAGCCGTAGAGACTACGGCGGCGCGGACACACAGGACGTCGGGGAGATGGCTGACAACCTCAGCAAACGTCTCCCCTTCATCCGTGCTGGCGTACACGGTGCCGCCGCGCGTTCCGAAGTAGACACCGGCCGGCTCGGATGAATCCACGCCCGCGGCGTCGCGGAGGACGCTGTTGTACTCCCCCTTGGGCAGGCCCGTATCCAGGCGCTTCCAGGTGGCCCCGGCATCGTCCGTTCGGTGCACGGCAAGCTTCCCTTCGGGCGGGATCCGCTCGCCGTCGGCCTTGAGCGGCACAACCCAGGCGGTTCCTTCCCGGCGCGGGTGCGTCAGCATCACAAAACCGAAGTCGGCCGGAAGTCCCTCGGCGATGGAGTTCCAGTTTTCGCCGTTATCATCCGTGCGGTAGACGCCGTGATGGTTCTGCGCGTACAGCCGTCCTTCCACCGCAGCATCCGCCGCGATCTTGTGGACGCACTGGCCGAACTCAGGATTGGGGTCCGGCATGAAGTAGGCCGAAATACCCTTGTTGCGGGGTTCCCAGGACTCACCGCCGTCGAGCGAGCGGTACACACCGCCGGTGCTCATGGCGACGTGGACGTTGTCCCCGGCCGGATTCACCACGATGGAGTGGGCGGCGGCGCCGCCGTAGCCCGCACCCCAGTCGCTGCGGTGAGGGTGATCCCATAGCCCGCGGTTAAGTTCGAAATGCTCGCCGCCATCGGTGGATCTCCAGACCGAAATCGGTTCGGCACCTGCCCATACCACCCCTGGCCGCGACTCTGCGTCCGGGTAGATCTGCCAGATGCGCTCCACGGCCGCGCCGGTGTCTTCGGGAAACGTGATGGCGCCCTGTTCAGGTTCGGTCCAGGTGGCGCCGAGGTCATCGGAATGGGCCACGGTGGGGCCCCAGTGCTCGGACCTGACCCCCACCATGATCCGGGTACGGCCGTCCCGTGTGTCGATCCCGATGCTGGGGATTTCGCTCATCAGGAAATGCGGGCCGGAGAAGGACCATTGCTTCCGGTCCTGGCTGGTGGCCAGCCAGAGGCCTTTTTTGGTCCCGATCGCTAAGACAAAGTTCTCTGCGGTTGCCATTCACCCATGCAACCACCCCGGCCGGAGGGCCGCAACGCTTTTCTTCGCTATGTGGACTGGTCCGAGGGGACTGCTCCGGGTTTACTGGTCCGGCGTGGCCGTGCCGGCGGCGCCGGGGACCTCCGGTCAGTCGACGAATTCGGACTGCGTCTCGATGAAATCCCAGTCAGCTTCGGTGAGGACAGCCACCGGGGTATCCGGATGCGGCCCGCCGGCTTCGGCGATGCCCTGCAGCACCGGCAGCGGCAGTTCCGCCGCACGGAGATTTTCCCTCAGCCATTCCTTGGTTTGCAGGTCCAGATCCAGCCACCACATGTAGATTTCCATGCCGGTCACGCACCTTTCGTATGCTCCAACGTTAGGCTCCGCCCAGTCCACGTTCAAGGGTAGCCACAACCTGGCAATGCTCCCGATTCCGCGTACATGCAGGTAACGCCGCAGGTCAAAGGCGGAAAAAGACGAGTACCCGCTACTGGCGACTGCACCTTGCCGCCGCCCCTAGCCTGAAGTCACTAAAGCTGACCATGCTGTTGGGGCATTGGGATCTCCGCTACTCCCTCCCCGCGTGGTCCGTTTCAAACAGACTGGGGAGAACACCATGAAACGCACCTTCGCAACTTTGGGGGTCCTGGGGCTGGCCATGCTCAGCGTCACGGCCCCGGCCTACGCCGCCTCTGACTTCACGCTCTGCCACAACGGAAGTGAGCTGACGATCGACATCAGTGGATCAGGCGCACTGGCCGGCCACACACGACACCGCGATGACATCATCCCGCCCAATGCGGTACTGCCGGACGGATTCAACTGGCCCGCGGGTGGGGATCCCGAACAGCCCTGCCTTGCTGTGGTGGTGGTGCCGCCGGTCGTCGTACCGCCAGTCGTCGTACCGCCAGTCGTCGTACCGCCGGTGGTGGTTCCGCCGGTGGTCGTGCCGCCAGTAGTGCCGCCGGTCGTTGACCCGCCGGCTGTGGTGCCTCAGACACAGGTAGCAGGGGCCGCGGTCACCCCGGCTGCGCAGACACCCGCACCGAAGGCAGCTGCTGCCAAGGCGCCCGCCGCAGCAGCAGCCGCTGTCAGCCAGGGCACCAACGAGGGCTTCAACGCGCAAACCGCCATCGGCGGATCAGAGGAAAGTACTACCTGGCTGGCCGGTCTGGGCGTCCTGCTAGGTGCGGGCGCTGTGGTTGCAGTGCGCCGCAAGTCCCGGACGGAATCGCCGACGGCGGGCTGACGCCCGCCAGAGCCTCCGGGGTCTGTTACCGAGGGCGTCCCGCCGAAACCGGCGGGGCGTCCTCGGCGCAATTTCAAAGCGGGCGCACCCTCCGCCTGCTGAACGCAAGGCGTCTGAACGCAAAGGAACATCATGTCCAAGCACTCCAGCACCCGCGTCGTCCGCCGTGGCGTTCTGCGTGTCCTGGAAGTACTGCGCGTCCGGGGATGGAACCGTGGAGATCTGGCGATCCTGCTGTGCGGAGTCCTGGGTTTCCTGACCCTCACCTTCGGTGCACCCCTGCTCAAGCACGGGGAAGCCGCCGTCCCCACAGCGGAACTGTCGGCACCATTCCGGGCCACGCCGTCGCCCGCTCCTTGGCCGCTGTCCGGCACGGGCGAAGCTCCTGGGGCAGCTCCAAAGACGGCAACAGCCCCGGCCGCAGACGCCACCACCCCCGGCCCGGCCTTGCCGGAAGCCTCCGCACCCCTGCGTATCCTCTACCCAGCTGCGGCCATCGACACGGCCGTCCATCCCCTTGAACCGGACGCCTCGGCCGTCGCTTCCCGTACAGTGGAGCCGCCCACCACCATGGACGGGTATTGGCTGACACCGTTCGGGACTCCCGGCAACGGGTCGGGCAACACCACGTACATCATCGGACACAGCTGGGAGGGGCGGGACGCCCCGTTCAACCACCTCAGCTCCGCTGCAGTCGTTGGTGACACCTTCGACGTCGTCACCGCGACCGGCACCATCCCTTACCGGGTGGACAGCGTCACCACGTACCTCAAGGACAGCCTCAAGGACAGCCCCATCTGGGACATGGTGCCCAGCCGTGTGGTCCTGATCAGCTGTTACACGGAAGACCCGTGGGGCAAGAACGTGGTTGTCTCGGCGTCGCCCGCTGCCGCCTGACACGTCCACGCGCCGTCGGCCCTGTTCAAGTGGCTCCGCGCAGGCACAGAATGGTCCTATGAGTCCCGAACGATTCAGTGGTCCGCCTCCGTTGCTGGTGGGTGTGTTGCCCCATCAGCACTCGGAAGTGCTGGAAACCGCCATTTCCCTGGCGGCCAAACTGGCCGTGCCGTTGCTGTGTGCCTATGTCGACGAGGCCAGCTACCTGGTGGAATGGGATCCCACCAGATCCGCACACCGGCTGTCGCTGCACCCGGACAAGGACGACGACGACATCCGCTCGGTCACCACGGAACTCAAGGGCGTGATCGCGGAAGCCGTGGCCGACGCCGCGACGCCGGCCACCCCCGTGGACTGGACGCTGCGGACCCTGGCGGGGGATCCGGGCCGCGCCCTCGCCCGGCTCGCCGCGGAAAGCAACTCCCCCATGATCATTGTGGGAACGTCGGAGCGCGGCCTGACCCACCGGATCTCCGAGATGCTCAACGGATCTGTGGGACTCTGGCTGACGCACCATCAAAGCCGGCCGGTGCTGGTGGTTCCCTACCGGAGGCCGGCGCATCAGGACGATGCCTAAGCCGTTACCTGAGCCGGCGGCCTCGCCCCACCCGGGGCGGTTTCGGGTGACCGAAATAATAAAGCGAAAGTAGTTATTCGAGGTGGTAGCGGAGGGCTGTACCGGCAAGTAAGCTAATTCAAGCAGAACGATCCGGCCGCAGTGGCCGGGTGAATCTGCCCAAATGCTGCTCCGGAGTGCGTATCCCCCAATAACGCACTCCGGAGCTTTTTTGTGCCCTCCCAGAGCCGCACCCACCCAACCTCGTGGCGCTCATCTCCGAATGGATACCCCTAGGGGGTACTTGCCAGATACCCCTGTGGGGTATATGTTGGCAGCATGGAACCTTCGCTGGAAACCTTGACCACACACGCCGGCGCTGACCCGGCGCCTCCGCATGGCTACACCGCCAACAAGGAGGCATACCTGCGCAGGCTCAAGCGCATCGAGGGCCAGGTCCGCGGGATCGCCCGGATGGTGGATGAGGACAAATACTGCATCGACATCCTGACGCAGGTCGCCGCGGCCACCAAGGCCCTGCACGCCGTGAGCCTGGGACTTGTGGAAGAGCACATCGGCCACTGCGTGGTGGGCGCCGCCGGGGAGCCCGATCCGGCCCTTCGCGCTGAGGCCATAGACGCCAAAGTCAGGGAAGCCACAGCGGCCATCGGCCGCCTCCTGCGCTGACCGACTACCACTAACCACCCACTCACGGCCGGCCACCGCCGGCCGTTTTGAAGGAGCCAGCCATGAGCACCACCTCCACCACCGTCAACGTGTCCGGCATGACCTGCGGCCACTGCGTTTCGTCCGTCAGCGAGGAACTTGAATCTCTCGCAGGGGTTGAAACGGTCGACGTCGAACTCAACGCCGGCGGCATTTCCACCGTCACCATCACCTCAAGCCAGGAATTGTCGCCGTCCGAGATCGGCGAAGCGGTCGCCGAAGCCGGCTACCTGGTTGTTGCCAACGACGCGTAACGCTGTCCGATAGGGGGGATCCCACATGAGTACAGACCATCTCCATCACCAGCCCCAAACCCGGGTGGTTGAACTGGATATTGAGGGCATGACCTGTGCCTCCTGCGTGAACCGCGTGGAAAAGAAGCTGGGCAAACTCGACGGCGTCGAAGCCTCCGTCAACCTGCCGCTGGAATCCGCCCACGTCACGGTCCCGGCCGGCATCACGGACCAGCAAATAGTGGACACAGTCAACGCCACAGGCTACAAAGCAACGGTCCGCCTCCCGCGCTACCCGAGCCAAAGCACCGGCGACGAGCACAACCAGAGTCAGCGCGGCGGTCCGGAAGCCGGGCACAGCGCCGACTCCGGAGACTTGCGGCAGCATGCGTCTAAGCGAGGAACGAGCGAGCATGCCGAGCAAGTCGCCGGTGGCGACGCGCAAGGTGACCACGCGACCCACGAAGGCACCGCTGGCACCCACGACCACATGCAACACGGCCCGGCCGCCGCCAAATTGAGGCCGCGCCTGATCGTGGCCGCGATACTGACGCTTCCGGTCCTCGCGATTTCGATGGTTCCGGCCGTGCAGTTCCCCAACTGGGGCTGGGTAGCAGGGGCCTTGGCGCTTCCGGTGGTCAGCTGGGCGGCCTGGCCATTCCACCGCGCCGCGGCCGTCAATGCCCGTCATCTGGCGTCCACCATGGACACGCTGGTCTCGATCGGCGTCGCCGCCGCCTACCTGTTCAGCCTCTGGCAACTGGTCCTGGATCCCCGGATGACCGAGCACCTGGCCATGGAGGGGATGGAGTCCGCCGGCCTCTACTTCGAAGTGGCCGCCGTGGTCACCACTTTCCTGCTCCTGGGCCGGTTCCTCGAAGCCAACGCCAAGCAGAAAGCCGGCGACGCCCTCAAGGCGTTGCTGAACCTCGGCGCCAAGGACGCCACTATCCTGCACCACGGATCCGAACATAAAGTCCCCGCCGATCAGCTCCGCGTGGGAGACGTCGTGGTGGTCCGCCCCGGCGAAAAGATCGCCACGGACGGTGAGGTGATCGACGGCGTTTCAGCCGTGGACGCGTCCCTGCTGACCGGCGAATCCGTTCCGGTGGAGGTGGAGCCCGGGAGCAAAGTCACCGGCGCCACCATCAACACTTCCGGCCGGCTGCTGGTCCGGGCAACCCGCGTGGGCGCCGAGACCACGCTGGCCCAGATGGCCCGGCTGGTCTCGCAGGCACAGACCGGCAAAGCCCCCATCGCCCGCCTCGCCGACCGGATCAGCGCCGTCTTTGTCCCGATTGTGCTGGCCATCGCTGTGCTCACGTTTGGGCTGTGGCTCGTGTTCAGCGGCCCGATGATTGAGCCTGCCGAGCTCAGGGCCGCCTTTACCGCCGCGGTCACCGTCCTGGTCATCGCGTGCCCGTGCGCCCTGGGCCTCGCCACTCCGGTGGGGCTGCTCACCGGAACCGGCCGGGGAGCCCAGCTGGGCATCCTGATCAAAGGCCCGCAGGTCCTCGAAGACACCCGCACGGTGGACACCATCCTGCTCGACAAGACCGGCACCGTCACCACCGGAAAACTCGCCGTGGGCAACACTCTCGCGTTTGACGGTTACCAGGGCACCGACGTGCTGCGGCTCGCCGGCGCCGTGGAGGCGGCATCGGAGCACCCGATCGCCCACGCCATCGCGGCCGCGGCGGTTCAGGCGCAAACCGGGAACGACGACGGCGGGCGGCTTCCCGCCGTCGAACACTTCCGTTCGGCACCCGGCGGCGGAGTGGTGGGAACCGTTGATGGGCGCGTGGTCCTGGCGGGCCGGACCGGCTGGCTCACGGAGAACGGCGTCCGCCCTTCCGCGGCGCAGCTGGAGGCGCTGGCCGCGGCGGAAGCCACCGGTGCCACAGCCATCTGGGTGACGGTGGACGGTAACCCTGCCGGCATCATCAGCCTCCGGGACACCGTGAAGCCGGGATCCGCGGAGGCTGTGGCAAAGCTGAAGAGGCTCGGGCTGCGCCCCATCCTGCTGACCGGGGACAACGCCGCGGTGGCCGCGCAGGTCGCTGCCGCCGTCGGCATTTCCCCTGACGATGTTTATGCAGGTGTCCTGCCTGCCGGGAAGGTGGACGCCGTCCGTCGGCTCCAGGCGGGCGGGGCCATTGTGGCCATGGCCGGCGACGGCGTGAATGACGCCGCCGCGCTGGCGCAGGCTGACCTGGGCATCGCCATGGGATCCGGTACGGATGTGGCCATCGAGGCGGCGGACCTTACCGTCATGGGAAACGATCTGGGACAGGTGGCACAGGCCATCGAATTGTCCCGGCGTACGCTGGCCACCATCAAAACCAATCTGTTCTGGGCGTTCTTCTATAACGCCGTCGGCATTCCCGTGGCCGCCCTGGGCCTCTTGAACCCGATGATTGCCGGGGCCGCGATGGCGGCGAGTTCCGTCCTGGTGGTGGCCAACTCGCTCCGGCTGCGCAGCTTCGGCAAGTAGGCAGCGCCCACCCCAACCAGGTAGCGCTAACTGTCGTTATGAACGCTCAAAACGACTGTTGGCGCTACTTGCTTTCAGGGAATGCGCCGCTCAGGCGGTGCCGAAGCGCACGGCCGCGCGGGCCCTTGCCTTGGCGGCCTCTTCGTCCCGGTGCTTGGCGGGAGCGTGGGTGACCAGCGAATCCAGCAGGTGTTGGGTGATGTGGGCGATCTCGTGCACCGCCGCTTCGAAGGCGTCCTCGTTGGCCTTGGACGGCTTGGTGCTGCCGCTGACCTTGCGCACATACTGCAGCGCGGCGGCATGCACTTCCTCAGAGGTGGCATGGGGTTCGAAATTGTGGAGGGTTCGGATGTTCCGGCACATATGCCCATGCTAGGCTCTGGAACGCCTCGGATCGACCCCCAGGACACCGGTGATCGAGCTTGTCGAGATTCAACCACCGGGAGCTGTTGCCCATGGGGAGTGGTGCATGGGCAGCGGTGCCCATCGACAGTGATTTGGGGCCGGGATAGGTTCTAGGTAATGGATCTTCCGGATGAGCCGGGGGCCGCTGGGGATGCCGATCTGGATCGGATCCAAGACTAACGAGGAGAAAAACTGATGGCTATGTGGGGCGCAGATGTAGAACAGCTCAGGACTCTTGGCAGCAAGCTGCAGGCCGGTGCCGGCGAGATCGAGCAGCAGAGGTCCAACCTGACCCGCGTGCTGGACAGCACCAACTGGAAGGGCCCGGACGCCGACCACTTCCGCGGCGAATGGTCGGGCACGCACACGGCGGCGCTGAACCAGGTCATCCAGGCGCTGAAGGACGCGGGCCAGAAGGCCACCAAGAACGCCAGCGAGCAGGACCAAGCTTCACGCTAACCGCAGAAGCCCTACTGCGAGGGCCCGGACACTGCACAGTGTCCGGGCCCTCGCGGCGTTTAACGGCGGGTGCTCAACGAATGGGAGGCACAACGGCGGGGCGACGGCGTTGCCCCGGCCTGTGGCACCTGCCCTTCAGGGCAGGTCCTACAGGGCAAGTCCTACAGGGCAAGTCCTACAGGGCAAGGCAGCCGGCACTCAGGGCACGGGTTCGACGTCGTTCGCGTGGTCCAACGGCGCGGGCGCACCGACAGCTGCAGCTGCCGTGCCGGAGCGCAGCTCGTCCAGCCGGACCAGAACCACCCCGCCGACAATGAGGACGCCGCCCAGGAGTTGGATGGCGCCGGGCAGCTCACCCAGCAGCAGCCAGGCCCAGGTCACAGCGAACAGCACCTCGGTCAGCGAGACAAAGGACGCAACCTTGGAGCCAAGGGCGCGCGCAGCGACAACGCCGGAAACGTACGCCAGGACTGTTGCCAGGATGACCAGGCCACCCAGGGAGACCCACCAGGGTGTGATCCAGGGGCCGAGCCTGGTGTCCGCGGTGCTGAAGGCCATGGGGAGCAGTCCGGTGGCGGCCGCCAGCCACATTACGGCTGCCCCCACCAGCAGCCCGGCGGACGCCAGGACGATGGGCGGCAGGGAATCATTCTCCTTGGCCGTGATGAAGAAGTAGATGGCAAGGCATACTGCAGCGGCCACCCCCCACAGGACCCCGATGATGTCGATCTTGACCGTTCCGGTGAGGTCCAGGACGAGGACCAGGCCGCCCAGCGACAGCACTGTTCCGCCGAAGGTCAGCGCCCGTGGCCGCTTCTTGCTGGCTCCCCATAGCCAAAGGACGATGAGGACGGGAGCCAGGTATTCAAGCAACAGCGCTACACCCACGGACAGGCGGGCTACCGCGTTGAAGTAGAACAGCTGGCATGCAGCCACGCCGATCAGGCCGAAAAGACCGATGGTGACCCAGTTGTCGCGCAGCCGGTACCACCGTCCGCGCAAGGCCAGAACGGCAGGAACGGCGAGGATCAGCGCGGCACCGGTCAGGCGGGCCGTCACGGCAGCGCCCGGGGACCAGCCGGTTTCCAGGAGCGCTTTGGCGAAGGAGCCGGAGAGCCCGAAGACGGAAGAGGAGAACAACGCGATTCCAAGGCCGGAGCCAAGAAATCCGCCCGCGGCTGCGGGGTTAGGGGCGGCAGTCACCGACGCCTCCTGTCAGGAGTAAAGTGGGGTAATGGTCCTGACATTACGCCCCACCCCAGTAAGGAGTCAAGATGGTCTTTGCCCCTGACACCGAAATAGCCCTGCGCGCCGTCGTCAACCTGATCAACACCGCCGCCAACGGACGCGAATCGCTCGCCACTGTGGCGGACCTGGATCATTTCCTTCAGTCCGAGGGGTTCAGCGGAGCCCGCGCCCGCGATGCGGCGGAGCTGTCGAGTGTCCACGAACTGCGCGGGCGGCTTGCCGCCCTCTGGACTGCAGACGAAGACTCTGCTGTGGCGGGCGTCAACCGCCTGTTGCGCGAGGCCAACGCACTCCCCCAGCTGATGAAGCACGATGAGTGGGACTGGCATCTGCACGCCACTGCCAGGGACGCGCCGCTGGCAGAGCGTATGGGCACCGAAGCCGCCATGGCCCTGGCGGACGTCATCCGGAGCAAGGAGATGGACCGCATGCTCGTGTGCGAGGCCGAGGACTGCGATGCCGTGGTCCTGGACCTCAGCCGCAACCGGTCGAAACGGTATTGCGATACCGGCAACTGCGCCAACCGCGCGCACGTGGCAGCGTACCGCGCGCGGCAGGCTACTGTTCGCTAGGAGTGGCTGGAGCCGGTACCGTCAGCGTCCGGAGCCTCAGGGGCGCCGCCGGCCTGGCTGGGGCCGTGTCCCCCGAATCCGTGCGACGGTTTCCGGGCTGAACTCAGGTTGACGCCGGATCCCTTGCCCAGGTGTTCGGAGTTCTCCTTGTGGCTCATGGCCAGCATGGCCGCGATCACCAGCGTGACGATGAACGCGATGCCGGCGCCCGTGAAGGCGAGGTCGAACCGCGGGGTCTTCGTGCTGCCGCCGGAGGCGAAGATCAGCACCGTAACGAAGGCGAGGACGGCCCAGAACGCAGAGAACATCAGCGGCCCCTTCACCGAGGTCCGCAGCTTGCGCGGTTTTCCTGGTTTCTGGTCTGCCAAGGTAGTTCCTCTCCTACAGCCATGCCGAAGGGCGTGCTGGTTCGAATGTGTGTGGGGTTGTTCCGGGCGCGTTTTCTACGCCGGGTAGAACCTTTCGCTTCTAGTTTACGGCTTCGTGGAGGCGGGCCGGGAATCGTGCCTTAGAGTCAGCCCCGACAGGACCCAGAGCACACCGGAGATGATGGCTCCGCCGCCGGCGACGCCCAGCAGGGCATGGGCTCCGAGGCTGATGAAGAAGGGCAGGATCGCCGCGGTACCAAGCCCGATGATGCCCGAGGCCAGCCAGTCGCGGGCCAGCACGTGCCGGCCGCGATATTTGAGGCCGCAGTACAGCTCCACGGCTCCGGCCAGGCCAAGTCCCACTGCCGCAACGACGCCGAAGACGCGGTCCCCGTGAAGCAATGCCAAGGCAACACCGGCGCCTGCCAGGGCGGCCCCTGCGGCGGAGAGGATCTTGCCGGGCATGCCGTCACGCGCGTAGCCGGTCTTCGGGATGGCCCAGAGGACCAGCAGGCCCGTGGCCAGCAGGTACAGCCCGCCCGCCCAGCCCATGACCTGGACCGACGGTCCGGCCCAGAAAATGGTCGCGGCGCCGAACAACAGTGCGGCCACGGCCCGGAGCAGAACCGGCTTCCACAGGTCTTCCTGCAGGGCGGCGCCGGCGGGAGCATCTGTGGGTGTCAGTGGTTGGTTCACCGGTCCAGTTTAGTGGCCGCCGGCCCTATGGCGAACCCAGCACCATCCAGCGGTCCGACCGGGCGCGCAGGCCCAGCGTCAGCGCCCGGGCGGCCATGTAGCCCAGCGCAAACGCGGCCCACAGCCAAACGAGGCCTGCGGCGGCGGACATGCCGGAGACGGCAACGGCCACGAGCATGGGGACGTAGACAGTGAGGTTGACCACGCCCGCCAGCGCCAGGTACCTGGCGTCTCCGGCGCCGATCAGCACGCCGTCCAGGACAAAAACATACCCGGCAAGAGGCTGACCGGCTGCCAGGATCCACAGGGCGTAGGTCAGCACGGACTGGACGCCGGCGTCGGAAGTGAACAGCACCCCTGCCCAAGGCGCCGCGACGGCCAGCAGGGCTCCCGTGACCACGCCGAATCCGATGCCCCAGCGGATCATGGTCCGGGTCAGGTGCCGCGCCCTGACGGCGTTGGAGGCGCCCAGTTCCTTACCGATCAGGGCCTGAGCGGCGATGGCAAGGGCATCGAGGGCAAAGGCGAGGAACGAGAAGATGGTCATGGCCAGCTGGTGGGCCGCCAGGTTGACGGCACCTTGCCCCGTCACCACAAATACCGTGGCCAGGATGGCGATGCGCAGGCTCAGCGTGCGGAGCATAAGCCAAGAACCGACCCGGGTCATTGCGCGGATGCCGCTCCAGTCGGGCCACAGGCTGATGCCGTGCCGGGCGGCATTGCGCTGGACCATCACCAGATAGACGGCCGCCATGGCCCATTGCGCCACGCTGGTGCCTGCCGCCGAGCCCGCAACGGACCAGTCCAGCCCGTAGACCAGCCACAGGTTGAGGACAATATTCAAGCCAAAGCCTGCGGTGGCCACGAGCAGCGGCGTCCTGGTGTCCTGCAATCCGCGCAGGACGCCGGTGCCCGCGAAGATGAGCAGCATGGCCACCAGGCCGGGCATGGACCAGCGGAGATAGTCAACGGCGAACGCGCGAACGTCACCCGCCGCCCCCATCAGGGCCACCAGCGGTTCAGCAGCCCAGAAGCCGGCCACGGCCAGGACCACGCCGAGCAGAAGTGCCAGCCAGACGCCGTCGCGCCCTGCGGCGAGTGCCTTGCCCAGCTGGCCGTGTCCCATCGCGCGGGCCACCGCCGGGGTGGTGGAGTAGGCGAGGAAAACCATCAGGCCGACGGCGGTGTGCAGCACGGCGGAGGCGAGCCCCACCCCGGCCAGCTGGGCCACGCCGAGATGGCCCACAATGGCCGAATCCGCGAGCAGGAACAGCGGTTCGGCGATCAGTGCGCCGAACGCCGGCACCGCGAGCCGCAGGATTTCCCGGGCATGGCTGGCGGGACGCTGGACGGCAGCGGGGGCGGATTGGTTGGGCACGGTTTCAGCCTAACGGCCGGCACCGCCCACCTGGCTGCTCCACTTCCGTGACGCCGGAAGTCATGACGAAGGACACAATGGCTGATCATTAGTTGACACTTCAACTAATGATCAGAGAGACTCGATTTATGAATCAGTCACGCCTCACCACCACTGCCATCACCGTCCTGCGCGTCGCCCTCGGCTTCCTCTTCGCCGCCCACGGCTGGCAGAAGTTCACTGAATGGACCATCGCCGGCACTCAGGCGGCGTTCACCCAGATGGGCGTTCCGGCAGCCAACGTGTCAGCGCCCTTCGTCGCAGGCCTCGAACTGGCTGGCGGCATTGCCCTCATCTTGGGCGTACTCACCCGCTTGGTGGCCGCCCTGCTGGCCGTAAACATGATCGGCGCCTTCTTCCTGGTGCATGCCTCGGCAGGAGTCTTCGCCGACAAGGGCGGTTACGAACTGGTGCTGCTCCTGGGCGCTGCCGCCCTGGCACTCGCACTCACCGGAGCCGGCCGCGTCTCTGTGGACCGCGTCCTGTTCGGCCGCAAGGGCTCCAAACTGGCAGTCCTCGCCTAAGCGGACTCCTCCTCAACGAGCAGCGCCCGACGGCGGACAGGCACCCAGGTGCCCGTCCGCCGTCGGGCTTTTAACGTCTTTGCAGTGGCAGGAGCGTCAGCCGGTCACCCCGGTCAGTTCGTTGGGCACGTGGTCCAGGTCCGTGCTGTTGACGATTTTCCCGGATTTGAGATCCACGGCATGGATCCTGGAAGCCGCCGGCTCCGTGATGAAGGCCGTGGAGCCCTGGACAAACAGGGTAGGGCGGGGATCCTGCCAGGCATCCGGCTCCGTCCAGGCGCCAACCACGGAAATGGCAGCGGTCTCCTCGCCCGTCGTCGGATCAATCACATGAAGCGCCCCGTCCGTGCCCAGCACCAGAGCCTCCCCGCCCGGACCGCGGCCCAGGGAACGGAAGGAATAGCTGGCGCCCAGGTCCACCAGCTGGAGCGTCCCGGTGTCGGTGTTGACCAGCGAGATCCGGGTGGGCCGCTCCAGGTCGGCGTCCCTGTCCACCTTGTAATCGCCGAGGATCACGGGAGATTCATGGCTTCCGGCCTGGTTGCCCATGCGGCCGTACGGGTCAGGGCTTGCAACCTTGGTGAAGGCGCCGTCGCGGTAGACCAGCATGCCGTCCTCACAGCCCACCACGACGGCTTCATGGCCCGCCACTGCCTCTCCATGCACGCCGGGGCACTCCTCGTTGTGGAGCAATTCACCGCGTTCCTGCCCGCCGCCATTTCCCGGCGCACTCAGCAGCGCCAGGCCAGTGCGGCCCCCCTCGTTCCCGAGGGTGACCAGCAGCTTCCCATCCTCCAACGCGATGGCGACGCCGTGGTGGGCTTCGGGTGCGGTGTAGGTGCTGGTCTCGGGCAGGCCGGCCTTGAGTGCGTCGGTCAGCGCGGCCGGATCAAAGACCTCCACCTTCCCTGAACCGTCATTGAACAGCGCTGTCTTCCCGGCGTGGTTGACCACGTGGCCGGCCTTGCTGGCGCTGAAGGCCCGGTCCGTCAGCCGAGGCGCGGCGGCATAGGAGTGCCCATGGTCGCCGTGCGCCTCGGTCCACACACCGGCGTCGAAGACGCGGAAGGAATCTCCGGTGGCCACCAGAACGTGGCGGCCGTCGCCCGCCGGGCTGAG
Source organism: Arthrobacter sp. 4R501 (assembly GCF_002929755.1). Taxonomy (NCBI): domain Bacteria; kingdom Bacillati; phylum Actinomycetota; class Actinomycetes; order Micrococcales; family Micrococcaceae; genus Arthrobacter; species Arthrobacter sp. 4R501. Next base: position 93,709 of record NZ_PJIW01000016.1, read on the forward strand.
GCGGTTGAAGCCTTCCAGCGGCACTTCCTCTACGGGCTTCAGCGTCTTCGCGTCAAGAACCGTGATGCCCGCGTCGTGGGTCAGGACCAGCCGAGGGGTGGGGGCCTGGCTTTCCTTCGCCTGCCCTGCTGTGGCAGAAGCGGAAGTGCCGGGCGAGTCAGGGCCTGCGCCCTGCGACGGTCCGGAGTCCGCGCCCGGAGCAGCCCCGCACGCCGTGAGGAGCAGTGCCGAAACCGCGAGAACTGCCGGGAGAGCCTGCGGATAAGTGCGCATATGGCCGGGATGTGAGTGAGTTTTTGTCATATCGCTAACGATAGTCATTATCAATAGTGATGCCAATCGGATGACCTCGACTGCGTAATGGCGAGACGCTCAAGGCGTCGCATTTTCACCCAAAACAACACACTTGACATCAAAAACTCCCAGAAAACCACCAGGAAACCCTTGACCTCTATAACGTTGTACAGGAACGCCCAGCATTGCCATGTGGAACTGGGAAACCGGGTCCAGCGACCGGGTCCTGACGGCGGCCGGAACGAAGTCGAACAACAGCACCAAGGGCAGCCCGGCCATCCAGGCCGATCTGCTCGGTGACTGGCGTGAGGAAATTGCGTGGCCGTCGTCGGACAGCACGGAACTGCGGATCTACACCACCAGCGCCGGCACTGACGTCCGGCTCCGCACCCTGATGCATGATCCTGTGTACCGGCAGTCGGTTGCGCGCGAGAACATCGCCTACAACCAGCCGCCGCACCCCAGCTTCTTCATCGGAGAGGGCATGGAACTGCCCGCACAGCCGGATATCACCTATACCGGCGCAAAGTAGCCTCCAGTAGTCCACAGAACTGCCCTGTCCGCCCCAAAGGGCGGGTGGGGCAGTTCCTGTTGCAGGTATGTGTCGGCCCCGACCCTCCGGTAACACCGCGCCTCAGTAAGATCGCAGCATGACTGAGACCGCGGCCAATTCCGTAACCCTCCGCTTCCTGGCTGCCCCCACGGATGTGGGCCACAGCGGCTCGGTGGATGCGGGGACCGTCCTCGAATGGGTGGACAAGGCTGCGTACGCTGCCGCCGTGGGCTGGGCCAAGTCCTACTGCGTCACCGCCTACGTGGGCAACATCCACTTCGCGGACCCGGTGAACAGCGGCGACATGGTGGAGGTGGAAGCCAGCATCGTCTACACCGGACGCTCCTCCATGCACATCCGGACCGTCGTCTCGTCAAGCGACCCCAAGGGCGGGCCTGCCACGATGCGCAGCCAGTGCATGGTGATCTTTGTGGCGGTCGGCGACAACGGCAAGCCCATACCCGTCAAACAGTTCGAACCGGTCACGGCCGCGGAGATCGAGCAGCGGGACCACGCCCTGGCGCGGATCAAGGTCCGTGAACGGATTGTCGAAGCCATGAACGCCCAGGAATATACCGACGCCGGGACCGCCGAACGCGTGACGCTGCGGTTCATGGCGGCCCCCACGGACGTGAACTGGGGCGGGAAAGTGCACGGCGGCATCGTGATGAAGTGGATCGACGAAGCCGCCTACGTCTGCGCATCCCGCTACTGCGGCATGGACACCGTGGCGGTCTTCTCCGGCGGCGTGCGCTTCTACCGGCCCCTGCTGATCGGCCATCTGGTGGAGGTAGAGGCCAGGCTGGTCTACACCGGGACCAAAGGCATGCACATCGCCGTACATGTGCGCTCCGGAGATCCGAAGGGCAAGGAACTGAATCTCACCACGTATTGCCTCACGGTGATGGTGGCCCGCGACGCCGACGGCAACTCGGTGCCTGTCCCCGGCTGGGTGCCGGTCTCGGCAGAAGATACACGGCTGTATTCCCACGCCCGCGAACTGCTCGAAATCCGTGGGACCGCCCCGGGGAACCGGCTGCCCAACCACCTGCTGGGGCAGGGCTAAACCAGCCCGCCAGCCCCGGCAGGAACGGTCCTAGAAGCCGCTGCCGCCGGCGTCGGCCGCCATGTTGGCGAAGCGCGAGTAGTGACCCTGGAATGCCACCACAATGTCCTTGGTGGGGCCGTTACGGTGCTTGGCGATCAGGATGTCCGCCTCGCCCGCACGCGGGGATTCCTTGTCGTAGACGTCCTCACGGTGCAGCAGGATGACCATGTCCGCATCCTGCTCGATGGAGCCGGATTCGCGGAGGTCCGAGACCATGGGCCGCTTGTCCTGGCGCTGCTCGGAGCCACGGTTGAGCTGCGACAGGGCGATGACCGGAACCTGGAGTTCCTTGGCCAGCAGCTTCAGCGCACGGGAGAACTCGGAGACTTCCTGCTGGCGTGACTCCACCTTCTTGCCGGAGCTCATGAGCTGCAGGTAATCCAGGATCACGAGCTTCAGGTCGTGCTGCTGCTTGAGGCGGCGGCACTTGGCCCTGATTTCCATCAGCGACATGTTCGGGCTGTCATCGATGAAGAGCGGGGCATCATTCATCCGGCCCATGGTGGTGGCGATCTTGGACCATTGCTCGTCCTTGATGGTGCCCTTGCGAAGGTCCTGCAGGCCGATGGTTGCCTCTGCGGACAACAGGCGCATGGCAATTTCGTTCCGGCCCATTTCGAGCGAGAACATCACAGTGGCCAGGTTGTTCTTGATGGCGGCCGAGCGGGCGAAGTCCAGGGCAAACGTGGACTTGCCAACTGCCGGACGGGCGGCAATAACGATCATCTGCCCCGGGTGCAATCCATGGGTGAGTTCATCGAGTTCGTAGAACCCCGTTGGCACACCGGTCATGCCTTCCCCGCGGTGTCCGGACGCTTCGATCTCGTCCACCGTGGCTTCCATGACGTCCTTGAGGACCACATAGTCCTCTGCTGTCCGCCGCTCCGCGACGGCGTAAACCTCGGCCTGTGCCTGGTTGACCAGGTCCTCCACCTCACCGTCCGAACCGTATCCCAGCTGGACGATTTTGGTGCCTGCGTTGACGAGCCGGCGCAGAATGGCGCGCTCTGCCACGATTTCGGCGTAGTAGCCGGCATTGGCGGCCGTAGGAACAGTCTGGATGAGCTCGTGCAGGTAGGCGGGTCCGCCGATCCGGTTGATCTCTGCGCGCTTGGTCAGTTCGTCCGAGACCGTAACCGCATCCGCCGGCTCGCCGCGGCCGTAGAGGTCGATGATCGCCTCGTAGATGGTCTCGTGTGCAGGCCGGTAGAAGTCCTGTCCGCGGAGGATTTCCACAACGTCAGCGATGGCGTCCTTGGACAGCATCATGCCGCCGAGGACGGACTGCTCAGCGGGAATGTCCTGTGGTGGCTTACGGCTGCCTTCTGATCCGCGGGTACCCTCGATCGAGTCCAGGTGCGTTACTGACAAAGCTGCCGTCCTCCATAGTGTGCCGCGACTTGATGCGGCGAGTAAGTCATTCACCTGCCGGGATGCCATCCTGCGGGACCTCCACGGGACGGCATACGTTCAGGTCTATCAGCGGCCTCCGACAATGAAGCCCGGCGGGCCCGATTGAAGCCTCCGCAACGTTGAGTCTGCGCAACGCGCGTGGGAGTTATCCCCATGTTCCGCAAGTTATCCACAGAAAGCGCCGCAGCAGCCGGACCGAAGTCCTCCCCTGCTGCGACAGCATGCGCGCCGGCGTCACAGCACCCCAAAAGCAGGTATCCCGCAACGGTAGCCGCCACCGCCCCAGCGTCCAAGCCCACCAACCCGGAGGGCTGTGGATAACCTGTGCACTAAGGGGCATAGCTTGTGCACAGCCTGTGGGTGAACCTGTGGAAACAAAAAAACTTTTGCCGTATATAGGCGTCTGACGTGCGAAAACGTTCGTCGAGGATGTGGACTAAATTCTTTTTTTCGCAACCTTCATCCACAGCTTGCGGCGCGGCGCTGTTGAAAGATCCGGATATCCGAGCGCCTCCACCGGCGATTCATACCCGTTTAGTGATGCATCGCACACCTGCCGGCATCTTTTGACGCCACAGCGAATCGGCTGTATGCAACGGCCGGAATGTGCTGTGGATAACGGGCATCTGGCATAAGCTCTGACTATGGGCGATGTACTGATGGTGTTTCTGCCGGCCGGCGTGTTGGCGGCAATAATCTGGGCATTTACGACGGCCCTCAGACCCCGTAATTCCGGGACGTCCGACGCCGAGAAGTACCAGCAGGACCTGGCGAGGCGCTCCGCGGAGCACTATGCCGAGCAGGTACGCGTGGCAACAGCCGTGCGTGCCCGCCTGGAAGCCAACACCCGGCCCAGCCAGAACGAACAGCAGCAATCGCAGCAGGAAGACCACGCCCGGGCAGCACGGCACGGGCAGTCCGGAGCGGGTGCCGGCCAGTATGGCTATGCGGCGCTCCCCGGCGGGATTCTGGACTCTCAGCTGGCCATGCAGTTGCAGACAATGGCGCACGACGGGCACAAGATCCAGGCCATCAAACTCCTCCGCCAGGCAACCCAAACGGACCTGGCGACAGCCAAAAAGTATGTAGATCGGCTTTAGAAATGGAATCGCTCGTGATCCCCGTTATCATCCTCACGGTCGTGGCCGCCGGTGTCGCATTGGCTGCCCGGGCGGTCAGCAGGCGGCAGGCGGCCGTCAAGCAGGCCGGCACGGCCCCTGCGCCGGATGAGGTTGAGGTGGCCCGCCGCGCCGCCGCCAAGCTCTCTGAGGACCAGCACCGCAGGTTGTACGCGCTGATTGCCCAGGGACAGGCGATGGCGGCCATCAAGCTGTACTACGAGGCCACAGGAGAAGGACTGCGGGCATCCCGGGACGCGGTGGGGGCGTTGGCCGCCCACCCGCAGGCCTACCGCAGCCCTGCCGCTGAAGCGGCGGAGGCGGAGCCCGACGATGACGACACGCCCCAGCGTTTCCCCTACCGCTACCGCGCCATTGCCAGCAAGGGAGATGTGACGCGTGAGGTCAGCAGCAATATGCTCAACGACGAGATCTACGGCCGCATCCGCACGTTGGCGCGCAGTGGCGATACCGAAGGCGCCGCCACTGCGCTGACCAAGCACTCGGACATTTCCATGAAGCAGGCACGCGAGTTCATCGCCCTCCTGGACGACTAGGGCTCCTGGGCGGCTACGCTCCCGGACCCCAGGGCTCCCAGCCGCGGCACAGTGAGCCGTCCGGCCGTCAGAAGTCGAAGATGTCTCCCAGCCAGCCTTCCTTCTTTTTGGGCCGCCGGCGGTCGTGGTCGCGGTCATACCCCGGCTTGTCGTACTTCCGGTCATCGTAGCGCGGCTGGTCGTAACGGGGCTGCTCGTACCGCGGCTGCTCGCGGCGGGGTTCAAAGTTCGGATACAGCGGGGGCGGAACCGGAGCAGCGACAGGCGCCGCGGCCGCCGGGCGCGCCGTCGTAGGAGCGCGGCCGTTCATAGCGTCGTTGGCGCGGTCGATGATCTTGTCCAGCTCACCGCGGTCCAGCCAGACACCGCGGCACTGCGGGCAGTAGTCGATCTCGACGCCGCTGCGTTCGCTCATTATCAGGTCAATTGAATCCACAGGACATTTCATGTTCCGGTCAACGACCGGGGACACCGAATAGTTCAGACGCCGGGATCGCGGGGGCTGACGAGGGAGCTTTGCGGACGGGCGCGGACTTTGCGGACCGGCCCTTAGCGTCCGCCGGAAATGCCTGCCAGAAGCTGTGCGAAGGGCAGGGACTCCAGTGCCGCCGGCTTGCGGCCGGGCTGATCCTCCGCGAGGAGGGCGGCAAACTCAGCTGCCGCACGGTCGATCCGCGATGAGAGGGGCGAGCCGCCGTCGTCCGTGTTTCCCCAGTCCTGGGGGCCGGCGAAAACGGCCGTAGCGGCCATCCTGGTGCGCAGGTAGCTGAACAGCGGGCGCATCGCGTACTCGAGGACCATCTGGTGGCGGTCCGTGCCGCCAGTGGCACCCAGGAGGACAGCCTTCCCGTCCAGGGACTTGGGGTCCAGGACGTCAATGAAGGACTTGAACAGGCCGCTGTAGGAAGCGCTGAACACCGGGCTAACGGCAATGATGCCGTCGGTTGCCTCCACGCCGGCAATGACATCCGCCAGGCGAGGGGCCGCATAGCCGGTGACAAAGTTGTTGGCGATGTCCACCGCGAGGTCCCGGAGCTCAACGACCTCAACCTTCACCTCGAAACCCGCATCGGCGAGGCGGTGCTCTGCTGCAGCGGCGAGCTGGTCGGCGAGCAGCCTGCTCGAGGACGGCACGCCCAGGCCGGCGGACAGTACAGTGATGCGGCGGGTTTCCACTTGGACTCCTGAGGTTCGGTACAGCCTATGCTACATGTGTTTGCATGTATCGAGATAACCGATGCCTGTCCGCGTTTATTCCAGCGGTGCCAGGTCACCGGCGGTTGCACTCCGGGCGGCATGAAACGAGTATTTGCGTTTTCCGGGATTCGAGGGAGGGGCACCCCGGCTACCTAAGCGCTTACGCGATAAGTCCCCAATGCACCTAACAGATCACTTGGCGCTGCCCCTCCACACCTAGCTCTGGCGGGAGCACGAAATTCCCTATGTAGGACGCAATACAAAAAGCGAGTACTCAGTACTGGTGTTTACCTGGCCGGGCTGGTCATATGCTCAATTTACGGGCAGAGTCACTCGGCCGGGGGTTTCGAATTCCTCTAGAGGCACTGGCTGGATTAGTCGCCGGGGCCGAGACACCAACCGACCGAGACCACCCAGACAGGAGACGACCATGCGCACCTGGCAGAGCAAGGCACTGCACTTCGACATCCACGGCCGCATCACGATCCGCGTCGACGCAAAGGCGCCGTCAGCGACCCAGCTCCAGAGCATGTTGGCGTGTTTCGCCACCGACACCGAACGGCCGGCCGACATCGTCGTCGACGCCGGGCCGGAGCCAATGCCGGATGCGGGTCTGCTCGAGCACGAGCTCGCGTACACGGGGAACAGCGTGCGCTTCCAAGCCGATCGGGTCCAGATCGTGAGAGACGCAGAGCAGTGGCGCATTCACGGGCCGGGCGAGCTGTTGACCTCCGTGGTCCCTGTTCTCGATGTCGCCATGGTCGGTCGAGGAGCCGGCATGATCCACGCGGCAACGATGGCGTACCGGGGTCACGCGATTGCGCTTCCCGCCGCCGGAGGGACCGGTAAGACGAGCACCGCTGCCAAGCTGATGCGGCGCGAGGGGTGGTCGTTCATGGGCGACGACTGGGCCTTCCTCGCCGAGGACGCCACACTGCTCGGCTACGCGAAGCCGATGTTCATCAAGCCGCACCACCGGGCCATCTACCCGCACCTTTTCGAAGGTGTCCGGAAACCCCTCGTCCCGTCACAGCTCTCGAAGAGCGTCGGCCGTCTCACGACGGTGGTGCATCCTTACGTCATCCGTTATCCGCGCCTCGCGGACTTCTCCCGGCGATGGTCGCCGGAGCACCGCATGGTCGAGGCGGGGACCGCGTTCCCGGGGCGAGAAGTGACGACCTCGGCCCCGCTCGCGGCCGCCGTCTACATCGAGCGCTTCGAGGGCGCCCGGTCTCGGATCGTCGAGCGGACGAGCGACTGGATGGTCGACCGCATGATCGGCAACTTCCACATCGAGATGGCGGGCTTCTCGCAGCGGGTCGTGACTGGCCTGGCGGCCACGTCCGTCCTCCCGTGGCGCGAGCACTTCGCGGCGAAGGGGGTCGTGCTGAGCAAGGCACTCGACGGACGTCCCTGCCACCTGCTGCAGGTGCCCTCCGCGTACACGGCGGACGAAGCGTCGGACGACATCGTCCGGTACCTCGAGGAGCTGCTGCCGTCGGTCCTCGACCAGGAGGCCTGAGGTGCGGGACACAGAGAGTCACAGCCTTGCCGAGGTCACCGCGGTCGTTCCGGCCCGCAACGCGGAGCACCTGCTCCCGCGCTGTCTGGGGGCCCTGCGTCAGTCAGGTGTAGCCGAGATCATCGTGGTGGACGGATGCTCCACCGACCGCACCGTCGAGCTCGCCCTCGCGGCCGGTGCCCGGGTCCTGAGTGACGAGGGGCGCGGCCTGCCATGGGCTCGAACGCTCGGTGTGCAGAGCAGCAGCACCCGTTGGGTCCTGCTCGTCGACGCCGACGTCGTGTTCGGGCCCACAGGGGTTGCCGACCTGCTCACGGAGCTGGTCGAGGGCGGCTACGACGCCCTCCAGGCCGGTCTGGAGAGTGTCGCCGGACCGGGCTACTGGGGGCAGGCGCTGGCACATCACCATCGCACCGGCCGCAGCCGCAACTGGTTCGGGCTTGTGGCGACGGTCGTCGACCGGGACCTCATGCTGGGCGTGGGTTTCGACGACTCGTTCAAGTCGGGAGAGGACATCGAGCTGCGTTGGCGGATGCGGGAGTCAGGGCTGCGAACGGCGGTGTCACGCCGGGTCGTGGTCGAACATCGTTTTGCCGCAGACGACTTCGACTTCGCGCTCGACCAGTTCCTCATGGACGGAACGGGTCTGGGACGGATGGTCCGCAAGCACGGCTGGCGTGGTGCGAGGTTGGCTCTGCTGCCCTTCGCCGCGGCAGTCCGGGGCAGCGCCTTGAGCCTCGCCGCGGGCCAGCCTCGGTGGCTGCGCTACTACTTCGCCTTCTGCTGGTATAACTACGCAGGCCTGGCGAAGGGGTTGCGTCGTGAGCGCTGAGCGGGGGACCACTGTCAGGGACGGCTCGACCGTCCGGCACTCCGCCTTGCGCAGCTCGCTCGGCCTCATCGTGGGCAAGGCCGCCCAGATTGGCTGGGGTTTTGCCTTCTGGGTCGTGGCCGCGCGCGCGACGTCAGACCGTGAGGTCGGGCTCACCATGGCCGCGGTCGCGGCAGTGATGATCTGCACGCAGCTCGCGGTGCTGGGTGCCGGGTCGGCCGTAATCGTCGCGGTGGGGCGAGGAGAGCCCCCCGCACGGGTGCTGGACGCGGCGTTCGCCATCGTGGGGGTAGCCGGCACCGTGCTGGCCCTCGGCTACCTCGTGCTGCAGTCGGCTGTGGCGCCGGACACGGCCTCGCTATCGGTTCTCTTCTGGCTCACGTTCCTCGTGGCTGCCGTCACCGGCACCTTGGTGATTGTGCTGGACCAGGCGCTCGTGGCGTTGGGACGCGGTGCCAGCGCGACCTTGAGGTACGCGTTGGGCGGCGGGGTTTCACTCGGGGCTGCAGCGCTCGTGTCCTGGCAGGCGCACGGCGCCTCCGCCGACGTCGTAATGGCCTGCTGGACCCTCGGGAATACGGTGGCGTGCGTCGTCGGTGTGATCCAACTGCGAAAACTGATTGGCTACCGGCCGCGACCATCCTTGCGCTCGGCGCGCGGCCGTCCACTGCTGGCGGTGGGTATTCCGTACCAGCTCCTCACCCTCACCGAGCGCGCCCCCGGGCTGGTGCTGCCGCTCCTGCTGGCCCACACGGTGGCGCCGGAGATCGCTGCCTACTGGTATCCCGCATGGATGATGGCCTGGGCCGCCTACTCCGCTCCGATGCTGATGGGCATCGTCCAGTTCTCCGAGGGTGTCCGGGACCCGGCCCGCCTGGTGTCGACCACCTGGGCGAGTCTCCGTTGGTCGCTTGCCGTAGGAGGTCTGGCGGCAGTCGTCCTCGTCCTCCTCGCTCACCCGCTGCTCAGCCTGCTGGGCGAGCGGTACGCCGACGCATCCGCGGACGCTCTGCGGTGGTTGGCGGCCGGACTGGTGCCGTACGCGGTGCTGCAGGCGTACAACGCCGTGTGCCGGGCTCTCGGCCGCTACACAGAGCCGATCGTAGTAGGCGTGACGCTCGGAGTCGCCCTCTGCACCTCAGCGCTGTTCGTCGCCGGAACGGGCCCCAGCGCCATGGCCCTCGCATGGCTGGTGGTGCTCTCCATCGGGGCCGCGGCGGTCGGCCTCCGGCTGGTCGCCGTCCTCCGACGCGTAAGGAAGGACGCACGATGAGACACACGATGATTGGCACGCTCGATGCGACCAGCCGCACGGAGGGACGTTGGAAGCCCCGTGACGTGTGGTGCGCACTGGCGGGAGTCGTGTCGCTGGCTCTTGTCGTGTGGGCCGCTTCCACGGTGGCCCTGCCCGTTAGCAGCGATCTGGGGCTCGTCGCCGTGCTGCCCTACCCGTTCTGGGTGGGGGTTCTGCTTCTGAACGTCGCCTTCATCGTGGCGCTGCGCGGAGATGCCGCGGGCCCGGCGCGGCGTCCGGTCATGTTGTGGCTGGTCGTGGTGCTGGTGCTCGTGCTCTTCGGGACCGCAGCCTTCGTGACGGACGTACCGCGGGGTGAGGTCGCGTTCCGTCATCTCGGCATTGCGGACGCCCTCTCGCGCACCGAGGGGATCGACCCCGACATCGATGCTTACTTCAACTGGCCGGGTTTCTTCGCCCTTCTGGCGACGGTGCTGAAGGCGACCGGTCTCGACCCGGTGACCGTTGCCCTGTGGGCACCGGTGCTCAACATGGGACTGTGGCTCGCTGCCCTGAGTGTGCTGACGGGCTACCTGACGCGCGATTCGCGGCGGCGCTGGCTCGTGCTCTGGATCTTCTGCCTCGGCAACTGGCAGGACCAGGACTACTTGTCTCCCCAGGCCTTCGGCTTCTTCCTGTACCTCGTCGTGATCGCGCTGGTCCTTGGCCCGTTGGCCGCGCGGACCCCTAAGTTTCTCGGCTTCGGACGCGCCGACCTGACGGCGTGGTGGCTAGGGCGGTCGCCCGCAGAGCACCGGCCGGGGCACCGGGTGAGCGCCCTCGCGGTGACCCTCTTGCTCATCACGGTCATCTGTGCGAGCCATCAGCTGACGCCGTTCCTGGTGCTCATCACCGTTACCGCTCTCACCTTGAGCGGACGTGTCTGGCCCAGCCGGCTGCCCCTGATCACCGCGGTCGTGCTGGCGCTTTGGCTCGTCTTTCCCGCCAGTGCATACCTCGCCGGGAACCCACCCCTGGCGGAAGGAGGACTGCTGGCCGCGATCGACGCCAACGTCGTCGACCGCGTGAGCGGGACTGCCGGCCACGTGCTCGTGGTGCAGGTCAGGGTCCTTCTCACCCTCGTGCTGTGGGCGCTCGCCACGGCGGGGGCCGTGCGCGACTGGCGCAGGGGGCGTCTCGACATCCGGGTGGTCCTCCTCGCCGTCACCCCACTGCTGCTCTTCCCCGTGCAGTTGTACGGCGGGGAGATGCTCATCCGCGTCTCGCTTTTCGCGTTGCCCTTCATCGCCCTGCAGGCGTGCTCGGTCCTGCTTCCCGCGGACGGCAGCACACGCCCCTCCTCCCGCGCCGCGGGTGGCCTTGTGCTCACGTGCCTCCTGCTGGCCGGGATGACCGTGACAGGCCGGTTCGGGAACGCCCAGTATGACGTCTTCACCGACAATGAGATCACCGCCGTCGCCGCTGTGAAGCGTCTCGCGCCCCCCGGCTCGATGATCATCTCGGCGTCCACCCCGACGCCGTGGCGCAGCGAGGCATACCTCGAACACCGGTACCGGACGATCGACTTCATGTGCAAGTCCGACTTGTCGACGGCGACGTGCGGCCCACTCGTCTACGAAGACGCCAGGGACAACCCTGCCGGTGCCGTCGTGCTGCTCACGCGCTCGTCGGAGGCGAGTCTCGTGCTCCGGGGCGTCAGCAGCGAGGGCAGCTTCGACGAGCTGGAGGCGTGGTTGAGCGCGCAGGACGGCGTGGAGCTCGTGTTCAGCAACGTTGACGCACGCGTTTACCGGGTGACACCATGAACGCCGGCATCAGCCGGCCCACCGCGGTGCTCGGTCTCGCGGCCGTCGCACTGTCGCTGGTGACGCTCCTCGGGCTGCCGACACCGCTGCAGGCGGTCGCCGCGATAGCCGTCCTCATCCTGCTTCCAGGGCAGGCACTGGCCCGCCTCACGCCGGTTACCGACTTCGCGCTCCGCGCGCTGCTGGTCCTGGCGCTTGGCCTCGCCGCCCTCACGGCGGTGTCCACGGCGATGTTCTACCTCGCTGTGTGGTCGTGGCAGGCATGCGTTGTCACGATGGGCGTCATCACCATCCTCGCGTGCATAGCACGCGCACGACAGGAGGCCGTTTCATGATCGATCTGTCGGTACTGCTCGCGACAGCCGCGCTGGTCGTCACCCTCGCCCTGCTCGTTACCCTCGTCGGGCTTGAGGTCCGACGCGTTGGGCCGGAAGCCGGTCAGCCCACGACACGTCCGAAGCTACTCGGCCGGACAGTGAGCCGCAGGGTCGTGGCCGTCATGTGGATGGTGTCCCTGCTCTTCTTCCTTCCACGTGTGTTGGAACTGCTAGCGTGAGCCGGCCGGCACGGTGGTGGCTCCTCAGCGACCTCCACCTGGGCGTGTCGGACGATGACCCCCGGTGCCCCGGCAGCGTGCTGCCAGAGTTCCTGCGCCGCGAGGTGCTCGCGGCCTCCGGTCCGCAGCAGCACGTCGCCTTCGTCGGTGACACGTTCGAGCTGGCCGGGTTCGCCGAGGATGAGAGCCTGGCCCGGCTTGAGTCCATCCTCGCCCGCCACCCAGAGACGTTCCGGGCGCTGGAGGCGTGTGCGGCGCGCGGTGTGCAGCTGCACTTCGTGTGCGGCAACCACGACGTGGAGCTGGCTCGGCCCTCGGTTGCCGCCCGCCTGTCGGCGCTGCTGTCACCCGCCGAGCCCACGCGGGTCCGGGTGCACCCGTGGTTCCTGCACGTGCCCCACGTGCTCGTGGCCGAGCACGGGCACCAGCACCACGCGCTGCACCGGATGCCCGAGGTGCTCCGCGCGGCAGTCAGCGGCACCGACGAGCTGAACCTGCCACCGCTCGCCGCCTGGAACGCCCATCCGTCGAGGTCGCGCCTGAGCCGCGCCGGGGCCGTTGCCCGGGCCTGCCTGGCGTCAGAGCGGGCGGAACGCCGAGTCCGGGAGCTTGCGTACGACGAGCTGTTGCAGACCGAGTCACTGCGGCTCGCTCTCGACGGGGTGGCCGTCCGGGACCTGGCGCGCCTGTCCCGGTTCCGGACGGTGTCGGCGCTCCCGGTCGCCGCGACTCGCATGGTGCTCGCGGCCACCGGGCGCAGAGCCGCCGGCGAGGAGGCTCCTGCTGCAGCGGGCCGGTTCGCACGTACGCTCGAGGCGCACGGTTCCGGTGTGGCCTGGTACGTCTCGGGCCACACCCACCGGGCCCTCGAGGCGGCGCTCGAGGCGTCCCCCACCCGGTACATCAACACCGGCACGTGGTGTTCGGACGTCCGCGGTCGCGGACCTGACCAGTCGGACCGTCGGGCATTCCCGTACGCCGTGGTCGACGTCGCCGGCGACGGCACCACCAGCGGCGGGCTGCGGTACTGGCATCCGGACGGTGGCTGAGCCGGGCATCTCGCCGCGGGCGGCGCGCGGGGGAAGTATTCTGGCTCACCGCCGTCGGCTACCACCCGGACCGGCGCAGCTGACAAGTAACCAGGGCTCTGCCAGACTTCGATCATGGCTGAAAACAAGACTCAGGCAACCGGCGCCTCAGTGGACGAATTCCTGGCCGCAGTGGAGGACCCTGTCAGGCACCGTGATGGCCTGCGGCTGCTGGCGCTCATGAGGGAGATCACCGGCAAAGAGCCCGAGATGTGGGGGCCGACCATCGTGGGCTTTGGGCGGTACCACTACAAATACGAGAGCGGCAGGGAAGGGGATGCGGCGGCGGTGGGCTTTTCACCCCGGAAGGCAAGCCTCTCGCTCTACGGGCTGACGTACGGGCCCGAGGCTGCGGAACTGCTGCCCCGGCTCGGGAAGCACAAGACCGGTGCAGGGTGCCTCTACGTGAACAGGCTCGACGACGTGGACCAGGCGGTGCTGGCCGAGCTGATCAAGGCAGGCTACAGGCACGTGACCACGGCCCTTCACAGCCCCTGACTTCCCGCCTCCTGGCCAAAGCAACGCGAAGTCACTCAATGCCCCTCAGGAGGCTTTTTTCGGGCATTAGTGACTTCGCGTTGCCTATGGAAGAGGGCACAAAAAACCCCGCCGCCGGTGACGGCAACGGGGGTTTCTGTGCAGTTTGAGGCTGCGTAACCGGAAAGGCTACTTGCCTGCGACTACGTTGAGTTCGATCACAGCGGCAACGTCAGCGTGAAGGCGGACGTTGGCCTGGTAGGAACCAACCGACTTGATGTGTGCCGGCAGTTCAACCTTGCGCTTGTCGATTTTACCAAGGCCAGCGGCCTCAACAGCGTCGGCTACGTCGGCCTGCTTGACGGTGCCGAACAGGCGTCCGGTCTCGCCAGCCTTGACGACGAGCTTGACCGGCTTGGCGGAGAGTGCAGCGGCCTGCTTCTGAGCGTCTTCCAGGGAAGCGTGCTCGCGGGCGGCGCGGGCAGTCTTGATGGACTCAACCTGCTTCTCGCCACCCTTCGACCAGGTCAGGGCGAAGTTGCGGGGCAGCAGGTAGTTACGTGCGTAACCGTCCTTGACCTCGACAACGTCGCCAGCGGCACCGAGACCGGTTACTTCGTGGGTCAGAATGAGCTTTGCCATGTTAGTCAGTCCCTTCCTTAGCCGCGGCCAGCGCCGGAGTAGGGCAGCAGTGCAACTTCGCGGGCGTTCTTGATTGCCTGGGCGATCTTGCGCTGTTCCTGCACCGTGACGCCAGTGACGCGACGGGCGCGGATCTTTCCGCGGTCGGAGATGAACTTGCGCAGCAATGCTACGTCCTTGTAGTCGATGACAGTGATGTCAGCGGCCTTCAAGGGGTTGGACTTTGGTTTGGGCTTACGGAGTTCAGCCTTAGCCATCGTGGAGCTCCTATTCTATGGAGCCCGTGGATGTTGATCCACGGGATGGTGGTGGTCCGACGGCGGCAGCCGCATCAGGTGCCTTGCGGCACTTTCGGCGGTCCCGGCGTCGGGCCTAAATGATTGGTTTAGAAGGGAGGTTCGGAATCGGGGCCGTTGCCCCAGCCACCACCTGCATTGGAGACACCGGGCGTCGCCCAGGGATCCTCCTGTGCAGCCGGCTGGTTGCCGCCACCGAAGCTTCCACCGGAGTTGCCGCCCTGGTTTCCACCAGTGTTGCCGCCTCCGAAGGCACCGCCGCTGTTGCCGCCGCCGAAGCCACCCTGACCACCCTGACCGCCGGAGCGCTGGGTGCGGTTGACCTTGGCATTGGCGTAACGCAGGCTCGGGCCGATTTCATCGACTTCGAGCTCGATAACGGTGCGCTTTTCGCCTTCTTTTGTTTCGTAGGAACGGCTCTTCAAACGGCCGGAAACGATCACGCGCATGCCCTTGGTGAGGGACTCGGCGACGTTCTCGGCTGCTTCACGCCAAACCGCTGCGCGGAGGAACAGGGTTTCCCCGTCCTTCCACTCATTGGACTGGCGGTCAAAGGTGCGCGGGGTGGAAGCGATGGTGAAGTTCGCGACTGCCGAACCTGACGGTGTGAACCGCAATTCCGGGTCACTGGTGAGATTACCGATGACCGTAATAGTGGTTTCGCCTGCCATCTACTGCCTCCTTGTTCGATCCTGGGTGAAGAATTCGATCCTGCGGGGTAAAGAATGAAAATCGGAGCTGAAATTACTCAGCAACAACCTTCTGCTCTTCGGGGCGGGTGATCTTGGTGCGCATGATGGTCTCGTTAAGAGACAGCTGGCGGTCAAGTTCCTTGGCGGTGTCCGGCTTGGCGGTGAAGTTCACCACGGCGTAGATACCTTCGGACTTCTTCTTGATTTCGTAAGCCAGTCGACGACGGCCCCAGATGTCAACCTTTTCGATGGTTCCACCATCGTTGGTGATGACGTTCAGGAACTTCTGAAGCGACGGCTCAACGGTACGCTCTTCGACCTCGGGGTCGATGATTACCATCAATTCGTAAGGACGCATATGTGAACCCACCTCCTTTGGGCTAAGCGGTTACGGCATTTCCGTAACAGGAGGTTCATTTGCGATGCCGTGCGATGCCCGGCCAACAGAACGGAGGCAGGGCGCAGCACAGACTTCAATATCTTAGTGCATTTGGACCGGATAGGCGATTCGCGCTTGACTCAAGGCTACGCGTAGCGCGCCCGTCGCCGGAAGCGTCCGGCGGGCTATGTGGATAACCCGGAAAACAGGCTCCGCGCCTGAGGCAAAAAGTCTCTGGTGTACGCCGCGGAACAGGGCTATATTTGCAAGAACGGCTGGGTACCGTGCTGGACGCAATGACGCGGCCAGGATAGCCGGTCCGCGTGTCGCGCAAGCGGCTGGATGGACCCAGGATTTTGGATAGAGCAAGCAGTTCGGTCTCCTTCTTCGATGGATGGGGACCACATGTCGTTAATTGGCAGAAGCAGGGAATTGGACCGGATACTCTCCGTAATCAGAGGTCCTAAAGATTCAGCCCTCAAGGTGGTGGGCCGGCGTGGGATGGGCAAATCCGCCCTCTTGTCCGAGATTCCCCGCCTTTCCGACTTCCGGACCGTTTTTCTCACCGCGAGCGTGTCCGAGTCCGACTGGCCGCTCTCCGGCCTTACCGCGCTCCTCACCGGCATCGATGACCCCGTCCTTAACCGCTTCGCCGATGAACTGCTCCGCGATTCCAGCGGCGCCATGAACGTCCCCACTGTCTCCACCATGCTGCTCAACGGGCTGCACCAGCGCTCGTCGTCCCGGACGGTCATCGTCATCGATGATGCCGACCAGCTGGACCCCAGCAGCCAGGCCGTGATCGGCTACCTGGCACGCCGGCTGACCGGGACGGACATGGCACTGTTTATGAGCGTGCGGGAAGAGACTGCCGACAGTCCCTTCGCCTCCCTGCCGGCCCTCCAGCTGGCACCGCTGAGCTACAACGACACGGTCCGCATGTTGGAGTCCATTCCGGCTCGGCAGACCGCGACAGCGGCGGTCCACGCAGTTGCCGCGGCCACCCAGGGGAACCCGCTCGCCGCCGTCGAGCTTTTTGGGCTACTGCTGGATCGCCAGGCCGAGGGAAAATACGCACTCCCCGTCCCGCTCCCCGGCAAAGGCAGCTTCGAGGCCGAGTTCGCCGCCACCGTGGGCGGGCTCTCGCCAGGTGCGAGGCAGGTCCTGGACCTCCTCTCGCTGTCCTGCCGCAGCGATATCGCCACCTTGGAACGGGCATGCGACCAACTGTGGGGCGGGATCGACGAACTGCTGGCAAATGGCATGGTCAACAGGTCCGGACCACACCTGAGGATCCAGGACCAGCTGCTCCGGGGCTACGTCTATGCTGCCATGACACCGGCAACGCGGACCGCCAGCCACCGTGCCATGGCGGCCGCGGCGGAGCCCGCGGATCCCTATGCCCACCGCTGGCATCTGAGTTTTACCGCTTTGGAGCGGCAGACTCCGTTTGGCTTGCTCCGGTTTGCCGTTGACCTGATCCGAAGCGGCGAGGTGCCCTTCGCCGTCGAGTACATTGAACGGGCCCTGACGATCAACCCCTGGGAAGCGGAGACCACCGCCAGGCTCACCACGGTGGCCGAACTGCTGTTGAACAGGGGTGAGTTCGTCTACGCCAAGCGTTACCTGGACTGGGCCCAGCGGGTGACGCGGAACCCTGCCTTGGTCCTTCGACTGACCGGCCTCGCCTTCGAGATCCAGTTCATCCAGGGCGGCGCCGTGCGCTCCAGCATGGTGCTCCGGCTGGTGAAGGAATTCGGACAGCATGATCCGGCATTTGCAGCCCGCCTGCTCGTGGCCGCTGCGCTGTACTACGCGGACCGTTGGGAGCTTGAGGATGCCGCCGGCCTGGTGCAGTACGCCGAGAAGTACCTGGACCATGCCTCCCCCGACTGCCTGGCGCTGGCGGAGAGCGCCCGGCGACTCATCGAGGTGATCAGCGGGAAGTCCGGACAGTTCAGCCGCAAGCCCGACGGCGGGAACGAAACGGTGGCGGCCCTTCTGGTACAGGGCCGCGCGCTGGCCTATGCCGAACACCATGCTGCCGCCCAGGAGGCCTTTGCCCGGGTGCGGAACGTCCTGGAGGCCAATACCGTCAATTGGCGGGAAACCGCCGATTTCTTTGCTGTGGACAACGAAATCCGTGCCGGCAACGTCCGGAAAGCCGTGAAACTGATCGAGGACCTAGAACTGGCCGAACCGGAAACCAAATACCACCGTGGAATGCGGCACGTCTTCCGGGTCTGGCGGGCCAATGCGCTCGGAAACGAGGCACTCGCCCACGCCTACGCAACAGACGCACAGCACTTCTCCGGGGCGGAAAGCCACCCTGCCATCACGGCGCAACTGGCCGCGTGCCAGGGCCATTTTGCCCTCATGCGCGGAAATCTCGCCGAGTCCTTCGCGCAGCTGTCCCGGGCAGCGGAGATCGGCCAGGCCTTCAGCAATCCGACTCTGCTGCGCTGTGAGGCCGATCTGGTGGAAGTCCTGGTCAGGCTGGGCAGGCACAGGGAAGCCGCCCAGGCACTGTGGCACTTGGAAAGCCGGGCGGTGGGCCTGCGTTCGCCCTGGCTCATGACGGCGGTTGCCCGGAGCCGGGCGATGCTGGCTGACGGCGAGCAGTCCCTCCAGATGTTCAATGATGCACTTGCAAACAGGAACGCCCAGGAGTCCCTGCTGGAACGTGCCAGGACACTGCTCTGCTACTCCGAACGCCTCAACGCCTTCGGCCGCATTCGGAGCGCCCGGGACGGTCTGCTTCGTGCCAAAGTGATGTTCGACGAAGCGGGTGCCCATGCCTGGGCCCAGCACGTGGACTCGCTGCTGCTCGACGAGCGGGTGGAACCAGCCGGCACGCCCGACAATCCGGCGATGCTGATGCTTGCAGACCACGAACGCGTGCTGGCCCGAATGGTGGCCCGCGGGATGCGGAACAAGGAAATCGCGGCCGCCCTCTATGTGTCCGTCCGTACCGTGGAGGTGCGCCTGACTGCGATTTACAGGAAGCTCGGAGTCGAATCACGGGCCCAGCTGACGGCCCTTGCGGCCGGCAAGGCAGCCGCCCTGGCTAAGGAGCCGTTCGTCCTTCCTGCCGTCTAGGACAGTAGCCGGGCGGCGTGCCCCCGGATGGGGTGCGCCCCGCCGCCGGGCCCGGCTGAGGCGCCGGGGCTGCAGGTACCCGCAGTTCCCGCATTGTTCCCGGCCAGCGCCCGCAGTACCGCCTCCGTTCCGCACCGGAACGGGACGGAACGGACTAGTTTTGCAATAGGCAATGCACATCCCGGAGCTGCACGTGGGAAGGACTCGGACATGAGAACGGCCACCAGGAAGGCCGGTGCACGGTGACTGCGGAAACCGTCCTTGCCCGCATCAACGTCATGGAACCCTGGCTCGGCGACAAAGAAGCGCGAGCCGTGGCGGACGTCCTGGCCTCCGGTCTGCTCTCGCAAGGGCCCAAGGTCAGGGAGTTCGAGGCGAGGTTCGGCGCCTCTCAAGAAGTGCGCCACGCCGTCGCAACCTCCAGCAGTACCACCGCACTGCACTTGGCGCTGATAGTGGCCGGCATCGGTCCCGGCGATGACGTGGTGGTGCCGTCGCTGGCCTTCATCGCCACGGCGAATGCGGTGACGTATATCGGGGCACGGCCGGTTTTCTGCGACGTGGACCCCGCCACCGGGACTGTGACTGCGGCCACGGTCCGGGCGGCATTGACCCTGGACACGCGAGCCGTGATCGTGGTGGACCAGGCCGGCGTGCCCGTTGATCTGGACCCAGTCCGCGAGCTGTGCGACCGTCACGAAATCACTGTGATCGAAGATGCCGGCTGCGCCGTTGGCTCGGAATACAAGGGCAGGCCCGTGGGCACCGGGGCCGACATTTCCGTGTGGTCGTTCCACCAGGACAATGTGCTGACCACCGGCGAGGGCGGCATGCTGACAACCCACCGGGCGGACTGGGCGGCACGGGCACGGAGCCTCCGCGGCCACTCCCTGAACGTGCCGGCGGCGGACCGTCGCGGACCCCGCATTGCCGCGCCGGAGGTGTACGTCGAGGTCGGCTTCGACTACCAGATGACGGATCTGCAGGCCGCCGTCGGCATCGTGCAGCTGGGCCGGCTGGGCGAGATAGTGGCTCGCCGCCGGGAGATCGCCGCGAAGTATGAGGCAGGGCTTTCCGGCCTGGCCGGTCTGCGGTTTGTGGCCGACCCACCGTACGGGACGGCCAACTTCCAGTCCTTTTGGGTCGAAGTCCTCCCGGATTTCGCCATTGACCGCGAAGGGCTCCTGGCCCGCCTGGCCGATGCCGGAATTTCGGCGCGCCGCGGCGCCATGGCGGCTCACCGGCAGCCTACCTTCCGGTGGCGCGAAACTGGCAACGCACGGCTCCAGAACACCGAACGGCTGACGGACCGGACCCTAGTTCTCCCGATTTTCCACGGCCTGGACAACGTGGGCCTGAACCGGGTCATGAACAGCGTACGGGCGGCCGCCGGTGTACGCCGGTGAGCGAACTCGTGCTGATCGCAGCAAGCGGGCTGGCCCGGGAGGTCCTGACCATGGTCCGCGCCAGCGGGCAGTACGACGTCGTCGGGCTGCTCGACGACGACAAGGAAATGGCCGGCGTCACCGTGGATGGCGCGCCGGTGCTGGGGACCATTGACGACGCCTCCAAGTTCACGCACGCACTGATGCTGGTATGCCTGGCCTCGGGAAAATCCCGGGAAGCCGTGGTGGAACGGCTGGCGGCCCAGGGCGTGCGCGATGCCCGGTACGCCACTGCGATCGACCCCTCCGTGGAGTGCCCCGAGGGTTGCCGGATCGGCCGGGGCAGCATCGTGCTGCGGAATGTGACGCTGACGGCTTCGGTCACGCTTGGGGCGCATGTTGTGGTCATGCCGTCCGTGACTTTCACGCACGACGACGACGTGGCGGACTTCGCGACGTTCGCGGCCGGCGTGTCGCTGGGCGGCGGAGTCCGGATCGGCCGGGCGGCCTACCTGGGATTGAATTCCAGCGTCCGTGCACGGACTTCAGTGGGGTCCTACGCGACCGTTGGAAATGGGGCGGCAGTGTTGAGCAACGTACCCGACGGCGAAACATGGGTCGGCGTCCCAGCCCACCCTATCGATCAGGAATGAGGCAGGGAAAGCACTCCGGCGGCAAGGCACACTCCATGGCGGGGACCAGCTTCAAGGCAGCCCGCTCCTCGACCGGGCTAAGTTCGTCGACGCGTTCGCTCACTGGACCTCCCTCCATGGTGTGCCTACGAGCGCTGTCCCGGCCGACGCGCGGCCCTCGATATGCGCGATCCGGCGCCCTCGCAGATAGCCGGCGGCAGTGCACGCCAGAACGGCCATCACCGCACCAGCGCGGCCCAAGCCGTGGGGGTCTGATCCCCGGCCCCAATCACGAATCCCGGAAAAAACGGCCCGCGGCAGTACGCTCCGGACGTATCGCCGCTCAGGGCCGAGTGCCCGCTTGTGGCCAACGATCTGGCTTACCTGTGCCTTGGAGATACCTTCGGACCAAGAACGCGACAGCATGTAGGGGACGGTTCCCCTGTCGGCAGGGACGTGGTGACGAACCAGAGCGGCCGGTTCGTAGACGATCCGTGACCCAGGCGTGCCCATCTTGGAGCGGATGCAAATTTCGGTCTCCTCGCACCCGAGCGGTTTCGTGCCCTGCCGGCCGAGGGAGACATTGAATCCGCCCACCTGCCGCAGGACTTCGAGTCTGAAGGACATGTTTGCGCCGATGACATTCCGGACCTCGGAGGCCACCTTGGGCATTCCGCGGTGGCTGCATCCTACGATCCAGTCGAGCTCTTCACCGAAGTAGCCCGGACGGCCCGCTTCCCACACCGGTTCCACGCGGCCGCCGACGGCCAGGACATCAGGATCGTCATAAAGGGCAAGCAGGCGCTCCAGCCAGTCCGGCGCGGCTTCGGCGTCGTCGTCCAAGAAAGCCACGACGTCGGCGTCTGCCAGGCCCACCCCGGTATTTCGTGCGCCTGAGAGCCCCGGGGGGCCGGAGCTCTCAACTACTGTCACGTTGTCCACGATTTCGATGAGCCGCTCATACAGAGCCTCGTTGTGGTCAATGACCACCAGGACCTCCTGTGGCGCGACCGTTTGGGCCCGGACGGACTCGATGACATCCAGTAGCAAGTCCCAACGCTTCGCGGTGTAGGTACAAATGACAATAGAGGCGGTCGGCGGCGGGTTAAGGCTAAACATGCTGGCCTCCCCGAGCCGCGGCGAGGACTGTTTGGGGATCCATAGGCGTCCGCGGGACGCTGACATTTGCGTAGGTATATTTCACCCGGCGGAGGGCTTCAGGTCTGGCGCCCGCGGTGGGCGCCTCCCACATGGTGCATTCGCGCGCCAGCGTTCCCAGTACCCGCCAACCGTCACGGAACGTCTGCAGGTTCGACGCGCCGGAGATCCGGTCCAACTCCAAGCTGGGGACTTCGGCAATGCGCAGACCGGCCTTTGCCGCCCGGACAATCAGCTCGGTCTCAATTTCAAAGCCGTCCGATTCCAGCTGAAGGATCTCCAGGCATTCCCTCCGAAACGCGATATATCCATAGCA
>NZ_PJIW01000087.1:0-511 GCF_002929755.1 Arthrobacter sp. 4R501
GCCTTTATAATTATAGTCCTGGATCATATTCACCATTAGTAATCCAAATTAAAAGTTTGGTCCAGCTGCAGCAATCTGTTCTGTGAGTTTGCTGTCCTCATTAATCTCATAGTCTAAAAACACCTCAAAGTTGCTCTTAAATAGCCCAGCCAATTTCAACAGTGTTTCCTTGTACGCATGCTTATCGGGCCACGCGTTAATAGGATCAAGGATATCTGAAGGTATTCCTTCGATCTCAGTTGGAATTTCGAGCCCAAAGACTTCTGTCTTCTTGTACTTTGCATCCAGCAGGGTGCCTGCGTGTATGGCATCGACAATCTTACGAGTGTATTGCAACTTGATACGACTGCCCACTCCATACCTTCCACCACACCAGCCAGTGTTGACGAGCCACCCAGTAGCACCGTATTTCTGCATCTTCTCAGCAAGCATAGCAGCATACTTAGTAGGATGCATCATTATGAAAGCTGCACCAAAGCATGCTGAGAATGTTGCTGTTGGCTCCTTAACG
>NZ_PJIW01000088.1:0-509 GCF_002929755.1 Arthrobacter sp. 4R501
GTCAGTGTCGTTATTCCCACCCTGAACGAGGCGAGGAATATCCCGTGGGTTCTTCGCCGGATTCCCTCGTATGTGGACGAGGTTGTCATCGTGGACGGCCGTTCCACGGACAACACGGTGGGAGTAGCCCGCGCTATCCGCGACAACCTTGTCATTGTCGATGAGCAGCGTAAGGGCAAGGGCGTGGCCCTCCGGTCGGGTTTTGCCGCAGCCTCAGGGGACATCATTGTCATGCTGGACGCGGATGGCAGCATGGATCCCCAGGAGATCGGCTGGTTCGTTGCCCCGCTTCAGCACGATTTCGACTTCGTTAAGGGCTCGCGCCACGTCACGGGCGGAGGATCCGAAGACCTGACCCGGCTGAGGAAGGCTGGCAACCGCGCTCTGACCGGATTGGCCAATGCGGTCCTGCATAGCAACTACTCTGACCTTTGCTATGGATATATCGCGTTTCGGAGGGAATGCCTGGAGATCCTTCAGCTGGAATCGGACGGCTTTGAAATTGAGAC
>NZ_PJIW01000089.1:0-507 GCF_002929755.1 Arthrobacter sp. 4R501
GATCCGCTCCTGCGCGTCATTGCCGGCCAGGTTCTCGACGTCGTCGTCGAAGAATCCCGGCGAGGTCCGGTTCCTGCTGGTCGCTGCAGGCTTTTCCCGGCCCAGGTAGCCGCCGATCCGGTCGGCGCACGCGGAAGGATCGGTGAAAACCTCTATGGTCCATAGCGGCATATAGCGCCAGCCGAGCCGCTCCAGCAGCTGGGGCCGGAGCCTGCTCCGTTCCCGCACGGTCAGCCGCCGGTATTGCTCGGTGCCGTCGGACTCGATGGCCACCGGCCGGGGAACGTCGGCGTCGTCCTGGCCCATAGTGCTCAGCGGGTCGGCCGCCGCCACCATATTCAGGGCCCCGTCGTACTGGTGCCACACCCGTGCCCCGCGGGCACGGAGCCGGTCGCCCAGGTCCGCCACGAGCGGGTCCGCACCCAGCGCCTGCTCGCTGGCGGCGGCCCGCGAGGCAGGGCTGCCCAGATCGGAGTTGCCGGCGATTTCACGGTCCAGGAGCTCATA
>NZ_PJIW01000090.1:0-500 GCF_002929755.1 Arthrobacter sp. 4R501
CTCTGGACAACCTCCGGATCACCCTGGTCTCGACGACCGAACGCGCCGAATCTGCCGATGTGAAGGTACTGCTCACGTTCTCCGGGGACGGCGGCCCGTTCGGCAACGCCGGGTACCAGGTCGAGGATGCCTTCGATCTGGTCAGGACCGGGGGTACGTGGCGCATCGACCGGGCTCCCTGGCAGCTGACGGTATGCCCAAACCCAGCGGTCAGGCAATGAGCACCGGCAGGGCCGTGGGGTCCGCGCAGCGCACCGTGCGCCGGCTGATCACGTACGCGCTGCTGTTCGCGCTGGTGGTGACCGCTGCCGTCGGACTCAGCGGGCTGGCGGGGCGGCTCGTGGCCGCCGGCACGGAGTTGGCCGCGGGGGACGTCGCCGGGCTGGCGCGCTCGCTGGCCTTCGCCCTGATCGGCGGCCCGCTGGCCGCGGTCCTGTGGTGGGTCGTGTGGCGGCGGCTCGGCGAAGCGGCCGAGCGTGCCTCCGTCGGCTGGGGCCTGT
>NZ_PJIW01000017.1:0-110000 GCF_002929755.1 Arthrobacter sp. 4R501
CCGGAATCGGTCCCGTCCCGGAGCGCAGAAGCAAGCTCAGCGAAAGACACCGAAAGGGCCTCCGCCGCCGCCACAGCCGCTCTGCTATCCATACCCAAATCATCCCGCGAGGGGCTGACAATAACGGCGAGGCTGAAGAGCTATGTGCATAACCCTGCTGACGTCATTGTCGAAGAGTGTCGGCGGAGCTGGGCGGTTAGGTGTCCCCTCGCGCCGAGGGGCTTAAGTGTCCCTTCGCGTCTGGTAATTGGGGACGGTGAGGAGCGTCAGATGCTGACAACCACCTTGCCGCGGACGCGCCCTTCGTGCATGTATTCGACGGCGGCTGGCGCCTCAGCGAGCGCGTAGACCTTGTCCACGGGAGGCTTCACACTGCCGGCTTCAATGAGCATGGTCAGCGCCTCGAGATCGCGATAGTTTTCCGTCGAAACAAGCCCCTTGAATTTCTGCCCGGAGAACAGCGACACCAGCGGCGCACCCATCGAACGCTCAAACCCCCCTGTCAGGTTCCCACCACCCTCGCCGCCGACGATCACCAGCGTCCCGCGCGGCGTGAGTGCCTTCCGCAGGATTGAGAGCGGCCGGTTGTCGGCGGTGTCCAGGATGACGTCGTAAAGCATTCCGGCGCGGGCAAAATCGTCCTGGGTGTAGTCGATGACATGATCAGCGCCGAGGGAACGGACAAGCTCCACCTTGCCGGTGCTGCAGACGCCGGTTACCTCCGCCCCGAATGCCTTCGCCACCTGCACCGTAAAGGACCCAACTCCCCCGCCAGCACCGATGATCAGCACCTTCTGGCCGGTAGCCACCTGTCCGGCATCGCGGACAGCCTGCAACGCGGTTACACCCGAAATGGGCGCCACCGCGGCCTCCTCAAACGTGAGGTTTGCCGGCTTCGCGGCCACACGGTCCTCCCTGGCGCAGACATACTCCGCGAAGGACCCCTGACAGGTGCCAAACACTTCGTCGCCCAGTTGGAAGCGTGTGACGCCAGCCCCCACGGCCTCCACGACGCCGGCAACCTCACGGCCGCGGACCGGAAACTTGGGCTTCTTCAGCCCGAAGCCGAAGAGGCGGAGCAGGTACGGCCGCCCGGTCATGAGGTGCCATACACCCTGGTCGACGCCGGCCGCGCGGACCCTGATCAGTACTTCCCCATCGCCGGGCACCGGCAGCGGAATATCCCTTAGTTGGAGCACGTCGGCATTCCCATAAACGTCCTGCACGATAGCTTTCATGATGCGTCTCCTTCGTATTGCGGGTACTGGAACACGTCCTCGAGCGGCACGCTGAGCACATGGGCGATCTGGAACGCCATCTCCAGGGACGGCGAGTACCGGCCCTGCTCTATGGCGATGACTGTCTGGCGCGTGACGCCCACACGGTCGGCGAGTTCGGCCTGCGTCATCTCGCCCCGTTCGAACCGCAGGCGGCGGATGGAATTGGTCACCCGCGTTGGCTTCACCACGGCTGGAACCCCCGGCGGTAGGCGACGATCTTGGCCACGGAGCCCAGGATCGCGGACAACACAAACGTCAGGTAGATGACGTTTGCGATCCAGAAGTGGTCCACCTCAGCCATCGCCAGGAGCAGAGCCGCGGCCCCGCCGATGACCACAAACGACTGCCCGATGTACTCGCCGAAACGGTAGATCTCCCTGTCGCGCTGGTCCTTCTTCCCGGCCTCCTTGGGCGAAAAGATGCCCAAGAGTATGTGCAGGGCGATGGACGCAGCAATGGATGCCCCGATGGTCCACAGCAGCGGAGCCACGTACGGAACCTCGGCAACGGGCATTGTGCCGGCCATGCCCAGGACGATGGCCAGATACACGCCATAAGAGCCCGTGGCCACCACCCCCATGATCCAGGCACTCTTCTCTTCGAAGGACATTTCCGCTCCCGCCATTCCCACCGGATGTAAAACAAAGCTGACATCTCAAAAGTAAAGAAAACCAGACATGATGTCAATAGTTTTGGACTAGACGCCATGCGAAGTTCAAATGCCAGCCCCAAGTCTGAGATGGAAGACACGAACCGCCAGTGAATCTCATCACGTAAGGCGCCAAAGTGATCTGCTGGTTGGCGGTCCCCCTCCCAATGACGAGAAGGTATTTGTATGCAGCACGCCGCCACCAGGCAAGACACAGCCGCCCAAGACGCAAGCCCGGCCGAAACGCCCAGGCCGGGATCCGGCGTCGCGCAGGTCCTGAACCGGGGGCTGAACGTCCGACACATCCGTTTTATGGCCCTGGGCTCGGCGATCGGAACCGGCCTGTTCTACGGCTCGGCCTCCGCCATCCAGAAGGCCGGCCCCGCGGTCCTGCTCGCTTACATCATCGGCGGCGCGGCGGTGTTTATGGTCATGCGCGCCCTCGGCGAGATGGCCGTCCGCCACCCCGTCTCCGGATCGTTTGGCCAGTACGCCAGCCGCTACCTCGGTCCGCTGGCAGGGTTTGTGACCGGTTGGACCTATGTCTTTGAGATGGCGATTGTGGCCATCGCGGATGTCACAGCCTTCAGTATCTATATGGGCTTCTGGTTTCCGCAGGTGGACCGCTGGATCTGGATTCTGGCCATCATCTGTTTCTTGGCAGCCCTGAACCTGCTCAGCGTGAAGGTCTTCGGCGAGCTTGAGTTCTGGTTCTCGCTGATCAAGGTGGTGGCCATCATCGCCATGATCGCCGGCGGCGCCGCCATTATCGCGTTCGGTTTCCAGGCCGGCGGGTCCACCGTGGCGCCGGGCCTCGGCAACCTCGTGGAGCACGGCGGGCTGTTTCCGAACGGCTTCGAGGGGCTCCTGGCTTCGTTCGCCGTCGTGATGTTCGCGTTCGGCGGGATCGAGACGCTTGGCATCACCGCCGGCGAGGCCGCTGATCCCAAGAAGGTCATCCCCAAGGCCGTGAACACGGTACCGGTCCGCGTCCTGCTGTTCTACGTCCTGACCCTCGGCGTGTTGATGAGCCTCTTCCCCTGGAACGAGATCGGCACCAACGGCAGCCCGTTCGTCCAGATCTTCAGCGGCCTGGGCATCCCCGCGGCACCGCATATCCTGAACGCGGTGGTCATCACCGCCGCGCTCTCCGCCATCAACAGCGACATCTTCGGCGCCGGCCGCATCCTGTTCGGGCTGTCGGGCCAAGGCCACGCGCCGGCAGTTTTCGGTAAGGTCTCGCGCCATGGCGTGCCGTGGATGACCGTGGTGATGATGGCCTGCATCCTCCTGGTGGGCGTGGTTCTGAACGCGGTCATTCCCGAGGACGTCTTTATCCTGATCGCCTCGATTGCCACGTTCGCCACCGTCTGGGTGTGGGTCATGATCCTGGCTTCCCATGTCGCGATGAAGCGGGAGATCGCGCGGAAGGCCCCGCCGGCGTCGGAATTCCCCTCCCCATGGTGGCCCGCGGCCTCCATCCTGACCATCGCGTTTATGGCGCTGGTCATCGCTGTCCTGGGCGCCTTCGAGGACACCCGCGTGGCACTGTACGTGGGCGCGGTGTGGCTGGGGCTGCTGGTCCTCGCCTACCGGCTGTGGGTCAGAGGTAACGGACGACGCCGGGCCGAGCTTGTGGACGAAACCTCACCGCTGCAGGTGGTCGCCTCAGCCCGCCGGAGCTAAGATCAGGCATGGTTCCGCTCTCAAACCTGCTGGCGTTTGCGCTGGCATCCGTGGTGCTGATCGCCGTCCCCGGTCCCAGCGTGCTGTTCGTTATCGGCCGTTCGCTGGCCCTCGGCTGGAGGGGCGGCGTCCTGACGGTACTGGGCAACGCGACCGGGCAACTGGTGCAGGTGGCTGCAGTTGCGTTCGGCGTGGGCATCATCGTGGCGCAGTCCGTGGTCCTCTTCAGCGTGGTGAAGCTGGCCGGTGCTGCCTACCTGGTCTATCTGGGCATCAAGGCCATCCGGAACCGTCGGCACCACTCATTCGCGGGTCGTCAGCCAGTGGCCACTTCGCCACGACGGCTGGTCGCGGAAGGCCTGGTTGTGGGTGTGACCAACCCCAAGTCGGTCGTGTTCTTCGTGGCGGTGCTGCCGCAGTTTGTTGACTACCCTTCCGGGGCCATTCCGTTCCAGCTGGCGCTGCTGGGGGCGGTGTTCCTGCTGATCGCCGTAGTGTCAGATAGCCTCTGGGCCGTCGCCGCGGGTTCAGCCCGCCAATGGTTTGCCCGTTCGCCCCGCCGGGTTTCAGCGGTGGAGGCCACAGGCGGGGCCTTGATGATCGGCCTCGGCGGAACGTTGGCCCTGACCGGCAGCAAGTCCTAGGGACCACACCGACGCTCTCTCACTTTTGGGGCGATTTGGCGCGACGCTCTCTCACATGAGGTGAGAGAGCGTTGCCCAAAACGTGCATTAATGAGAGAGCGTCCGGGAGTTGCGCTCGTGCTCAGACGGCGGCGAGCGCCGAGCGGACCGCGGCCGGCATCGGCGTTGTGGGCCGGCCGATCAGGGTGCGGAGGTCCGAGCCGCTGACCAGGAGGTCGCCACGGGCAATGCCGAGGTCCGAGTCCGCCAGGATGTCGGCGAAGAGCTCCGGCACGCCGAATCCGGCGAGGAGTCCTGCGTAGTCGCTGGCTGGAAGGTCCTGGTACACCACGGGCTTGTTGGCCGCGGCGCTGATTTCCTGGGCCAGTTCGGTAAGCGTGAAGGCGTGGTCTCCGCCGAGCTCGTAGACCTTGCCGGCCTGATTCTCGGCAACCAGCACGGCCGCCGCTGCCTCGGCGTAGTCCACCCGGGCCGCGGCACTGACCTTGCCTTCACCGGCGCTGCCGGCAAGCGCGCCCTGGGCAAGGGTGCCCTGCAGCTGGTCGGTGTAGTTCTCGAGGTACCAGCCGTTGCGGAGAATGGCGAATGGAACCCCTGAGTCCTTCAGGATGGCCTCGGTTGCCTGGTGCTCTGCGGCCAGCTTCATGCCGGTGGTGTCAGCGTTGGCGATGCTGGTGTAGGCGATCAGCTCCACGCCCGCCGCTGCAGCTGCCTCAATCACCGTGCGGTGCTGGTCCACGCGCTGGCCAACCTCGCTGCCGGAAATCAGGAGAACCTTGCTGGCGCCCTGCAGGGCCAGCGCCACGGACGAAGGGTCCGAGTAGTCCATCGGCTTGACCTGCACACCGCGCGCCTTGAAGTCCGCCAGCTTTTCGATGGAACGGCCGGTGGCCACGATCTGCGCTGCCGGAACGTTGCGCTCCAGGAGGGCCTCGACGACGTGGCGGCCAAGCTGTCCGGTTGCTCCGGTGATGATGATGCTCATGGGTGGTTCCTTTCACCATTTCTTAGGGGGTCACTTCCCACAACCAGCCGCCCCGCCAATTACTTCCTGAAAGACAGTGCGCACTTTCAGGTAAGGTACTCACCTTTTGGTAAGTTATAAGTATGGAAGCGACTGTATGGCCCGCCAACCTGCCGGAAGATCTCCGGGCACACCTGCCGGAAGGATTGGCCGACGGCGTGTTCCCGGCTGGGTGCCCCAGCCGTACCGTCCTGGACCACATCACCAGCAAATGGGGCGTGCTGATCCTCCTGGCGCTCTCCGAAGGTGAGCAGCGCTGGAGCGAACTCCGGCGCCGGGCAGAGGGAATCAGCGAGAAAATGCTGGCGCAGACCCTCAAGACCCTGGAGCGCGACGGCCTGGTGCTGCGGAAGGCCCAGCCGGTCATCCCGCCCCGCGTGGATTACAGCCTGACCGAACGCGGCTATGAGCTGTCCGGCCTGCTCGTCCCGCTCGTCGCCTGGGCGTACAACAACGCTGACGACATCCTCAACGGCCAGCGCTGATTCCCGGACAACGATGATTCCCGGCCAGCGCCGACCCCTAAATCCCCTAAGTAGGACCCGTCCTCGAAGTCGAGTACATGTTACTGGTGTGACTGGTGTGAATAGCGCCTAGCGTAAATGTAAGGTGCCAGCCAGGAATAGGAGGACCATCCTCTGCTGGGAGCTTTCCGGCTACCGCACCAAAGTGGGCGGCTCCATGCCGCTTCAAGGAGTGGCTCGCATGGTGAAAGCACATGTCCAGGACCTGGCCAGCATGGGGCGGCCCGTCAGACTTTCTACCCTCGTCCACCGCGCCTACGCCCGAGTCCTCGCGGCGTTCCGCCCGCGGTGCCCCTATCGCGTGGGCGATGCCGTGGTGGGCGACGATCCGTTCAACGGCCGGCACGAGGGGATCATCATGTCCCACCGCGGTCCAGCCGTAGAACTCGGCGCCGCGGCTGGGGTCTTCTTCTACGATCACCGCCACGTGAGGCGGCAGGACTGAGTTTTTGTCCAGATAACGCGCCCATCAGGCCCGTGGGCCCACGTTATCTGGACAAAAACTCCAGGCCCCGGACGGACTGTTGGGGGCTTAGCGCGCCGACCAGCCGCCGTCCATTGCGTAGCTGGCCCCGGTGACCATGCCGGCGTGATCGGACGCCAGCCAGGCCGCCAGGGAGGCAACTTCCTCCGGTTCCACCAGGCGTTTCACGGCGGACTCGGTGAGCATCACCTTGGCCAGGACCTCGGACTCGGGGATGCCGTGCACCTTGGCCTGGTCCGCGATCTGCTTCTCGACCAGCGGGGTCCGGACGTAGCCCGGGTTGATGCAGTTGGACGTGACTCCGTGCCCCCCGCCCTCAAGTGCCGTCACCTTGCTCAGCCCTTCCAGGCCGTGCTTGGCGGAAACGTACGCGCTTTTGAACGGGGAGGCCCGGATTCCGTGCACGGATGACACGTTGATGATGCGGCCGAAGCCGTTGGCATACATGTGCGGCAGCGAGGCCCGGATCAGCAGGAACGGGGCCTCGAGCATCAGCGCGATGATCCGGCGGAAGTCCGCCGGATCGAACGCTTCGATGGGGCTGATGCTCTGGATCCCGGCGTTGTTCACCAGGATGTCGCAGTCCAGGCTCAGGGTGGCGAGCGCGTCAACGTCCAGCAGGTCAACGGCCCAGGCGGTGCCGCCCACTTCATCGGCGAGGGCGGCAGCGCCGGCGGAGTCGACGTCGGCCACCACCACTTTCGCCCCGCGGGCGGCGAGTTCCCGGACGCAGGCAGCGCCGATCCCGCTGGCGCCGCCGGTCACCACGGCCTTGCGGCCGTTCAGTGTGTTTTCCATTGCAGATCTGTTTCCCATCGTGTGCGCGCTCAATTTCCCTGCGGTGAACTGCTCAGGCAGTTCAGCGTGAGGCCGCCGGGAGCAGTCCCTCGCGGGCGGCGTCGGCCTTGTCCACTTCCTCCAGCGCGATGCCCTTGGTTTCCTTCAGGCTCAGCACCGCCACCGTTGTGATCGCGCAGGCAACCACGAGGTAGATTGCCGTGGGCAGCCAGGAACCGGTGTCCTTGAGCCACTGGGTAGCCAGCAGCGGCGCCAGCGAACCGGCGAAGATCGAGGTGACCTGCGAGCCCAGCGAAACGCCCGAGTAGCGCATCCGGGTGGGGAAGAGCTCGGCCATGATGGCGGGCTGGCCGGCATACATAAACGCGTGCAGGCAGAGGCCGATGGTCACGGCCAGGACAATCACCACGGCGTTGCGGGTATCGAACATGGGGAAGGCGAAGAACGGCCAGGCCGCACCGGCGATGGACCCGATCAGGTAGACGGGCTTGCGCCCCAGCTTGTCCACGAGCCGTCCCACCTGCGGGATGACCAGGAAGTGGATGACGTGGGCGATCAGGAGTGCGAGCAGGAGCGAGGACGTGTCGTACTTGTGCACGCTCTTGAGGTAGACAATGGCGAAGCTGACCACCAGGTAGTACATGATGTTCTCCGCGAAG
Source organism: Arthrobacter sp. 4R501 (assembly GCF_002929755.1). Classification (NCBI taxonomy): domain Bacteria; kingdom Bacillati; phylum Actinomycetota; class Actinomycetes; order Micrococcales; family Micrococcaceae; genus Arthrobacter; species Arthrobacter sp. 4R501. Next base: position 7,749 of record NZ_PJIW01000017.1, read on the forward strand.
CGCAGCCCCATGGCCTGCAGGATGCCCTTGGGGTACTTGCGCACGACCTCGAAGACGCCGTAGCTGACGGCCTGCTCCTTCTCCACGAGGGCCTTGGCCTCCAGGAAGATGGGCGCCTCGGTGACGTGGGTGCGGATGTAGTAGCCAACGAAGACGATCACGGCGGAGAGCCAGAAGGCCACACGCCAGCCCCAGCCGAGGAATGCCTCGGGACTCAGGGCGGTGGACATGATGAACAGCACCAGCGTCGCCAGCAGGTTGCCCACCGGCACTGCGGCCTGCGGCCAGCTGGACCAGAATCCGCGAGACTTGTTGGGGCTGTGTTCGGCAACCAGCAGCACCGCGCCGCCCCATTCACCGCCGAGCGCGAAGCCCTGGATGAAGCGGAGGGCCACCAGCAGGGCCGGAGCCAGGTAGCCGATGTCGGCAAAGCCCGGGAGGCAGCCCATCAGGAAGGTGGCCACGCCGACGATCACGATAGTCAGCTGCAGCGTGGGTTTGCGGCCCAGTTTGTCGCCGATCTGGCCGAAGACGATGCCGCCGAGGGGGCGCGCCACGAAGCCCACCGCATAGGTGAGGAACGCCTGGATGATGCCGTCCAGCTCGTTGCCGGTGGCGGGGAAGAAGTACTTCCCGAAGACCAGGGTGGCGGCGGTGGCGTAGAGGAAGAATTCGTACCATTCCACTACCGTGCCCACCATCGAGGCGGCCACAATCTTCTTAAGCCCGGATCCCTTGGGTGCGGATCCGGCGGCATTGTCTGCCGAGCGCTGCTCTACGCTCATGAGTTTCTCCTTAGTGTCCACTTTGACACGCGCTGTGATCCACAGCACTAATGGCTCCACTGAGTATTACTGCACAAACATGCGTCTTCAATGCCCAATCCGGCACCTGCTGTGTGCACAATTGCAGACATGAAGGCAAATCCCGATGACCTCCTGGTCCTGCTCGCGGTATCCCGCTCCGCCAAATTTACGACGGCGGCGCAAGTGTTGGGGCTGAACCACACCACCGTTTCGCGTCGGATAGCCGCCCTGGAGAAGGCGCTGGGCGGCCGCGTCCTGGCACGGGCGGCCGGCGGCTGGGAACTGACGGAGCTAGGCACGGAGGCCGTCCGGGTCGCCGAACAGGTCGAGGCAGCGGTGAGTGCGCTGGGCCCGGCAGGCCAGGCACCGGACCCGATTACCGGCGTCGTGCGCATGACGGCGACCGACGGCTTCAGCGCCTACATCGCCGCGCCCGCCGTGGCACGGCTGCGCCGGAAACACCCGGGACTGAGCGTGGAAGTGGTGACGATGACCCGCCGGGCGCTGCAGCAGCGCTCCGGGCTGGACATCGAGGTAGTGGTGGGCGAACCGCAGGTCCACCGGGCCGAAGCCGTCCAACTGGGCGAGTACATGCTGGGGATGTACGCCTCGCGTGCCTACCTTGCCGAGAACGGGACGCCGGCGAGCGTTGCTGAGCTGACGGAGCACCCGCTGGTGTACTTTGTGGATTCGATGCTCCAGGTGGACGACCTGGACGCTCCCCGGCGGCTGGTGCCGGCCATGCGCGAAGGGCTGACGTCCACCAATGTGTTTGTCCATGTGGAGGCCACCCGTGCCGGCGCGGGCATCGGATTCCTGCCGTGCTTCATGGGCAATCTGCACAGCGACCTGGTCCGGCTGCTCCCCGACGACTTCGCCGAATTGCTCCCTTACTGGATGGTGCTGCGGCCCGATTCGATGCGCCGCCCCGTCGTGGCCGCCGTTGTGCAGGCACTGCGCGACCAGACGGCGGCGCACCGGGACGCCCTGCTGGGTCGCGCTCAGAAGCCATCGACTGCGCCGTAGGCGCCGTTTTCAGGCCCCAAAAGGGCGCCTACGGAGCAATCGATAGCGTGCGCGGGTCGTGACGCACCGGGGAGTTCGCGGCGAAGGCCCGCACCTGGGCGTCGTTCCAGATGTGGGCCGGGACGGCACCGCCCAAAAGCCGGCGGGCAAGCTGCGGGTCCCCGTCCAGCGGGGTGTCGCTGCCAGCCATCACCATGTTGCCGTAACGGCGGCCCTTCAGCATGGAGGGGTCGGCGATGATGACGGTGTGTGTGAACGCGGCCGCGATGGTGGCGGCGTCTTCCCGCGCATTCTTCAGGTCCGGGGCGTCGCCTGAGTTCACTATATAGATGCCGCCCGGCGACAGGACCCGCTTGATGTGGTCATTGAATTCGGCGGTGGTGAGCGGCCGCGGCGTGAGTGAACCGGCAAAAACGTCGCGGATGATGAAGTCGCGGCTGTCCGGCGTGAGCGTCTCGGTGACCTCGCGGGCCTCCCCCACGCGCAGCCGAAGAAGTGGCGCCTTGGGCAGGTCGAACCAGCCGCGGACGTACTCGGCCAGCTTGCCATCGAGCTCCACCACCACCTGCCGGGCGTCCGGATAGGCAGTGTGGAAGTACCGGGCCAGGGAACAGGCCCCGCCGCCCAGGTGCAGCCCGCGCAGCCGCTCGGTCCCGCCCGCAGTGGGCGCACCCGACTTGGCGCCGCCCTTTCCGGACTTCGGCGGCCAACGTGACTCAATCAGCGCCGCCATCCAGCGCATGTACTCAAAGTCGAGGAACAACGGATCGGCGAGGTCGATGTGGGAGCTCATGACACCGTTGATCTTCAGGAGCCACCCATTGGAGTTGTCCTGGTCCGCAATGAGCTCGCAATCGCCCGTATCAATGTAGTAGACGCCCTCAACAGGGCCATCGGGACGGGTTCCCTTGGGCACCTCGATGACACCCGCCGTCGAACGCTGGCCGTTCCGGCCGCCTGACTTGCCGCGCTTTGCCATTACCCGTGTGCCGCTTCAGTCATGGATCAACCATAATTGACCGCCCTGCGTCGGCGGTCCGGCCCGGTCTCAGTCCAGACCGGTCCCGGCAGCGACCCTGGCTAGGTTGCGAGCGGCCTGTCCCGACCCGCCCTTTCCTGGTCCCGTCGAAGGGCCTCCGCTCGGGTGGCGTCGGTTCGAGTGGCGTCGGTTCGCTCGTCGCCTTCCGGATTCACGTCGGATTCCGGCCGAAGCGCCTCCGCCCGCGTGCCGTCGGTTCGGGTGCCGTCGGTGCGAGTGGCGTCGTCCGGATGCACGTCGGTGTCGGACCGCATGGCGTCGGTGCGGGTCGCGTCGGTGCGAGCGTCGCCGTCGTGATTTATGTCAGGGTCCAAGACGTCGGCCTTCTGCGTGCGCTCGGCCACGTCCTCCCGGAGCAACCTGGCGTCGTTGGCCTTCGTTTCGGCCTCCTGCTTCAGCCGCGCCGCCTCAACCTGCGCCTGTTCCGCATCGGCACGGGCGCGGCTGGCCCGGGCTTCGTTCTCGCGCGCCTCGAGTTCGACGTCCTCGGCTTTCCGGCGCATTTCGGCAGCCTTTTCGCGATGCGATTCGTCCCGCTTCAGCTGCATGGCCTGACGGCGACGCCCGGTCACCAGCCACAGCACGATCAGGACCAGCACGACGATGGCAACAATCACCCAAACCCAAGATGTTGTATCCACGACTACCCACCCTTTCCACTTCGTTGTGACGGGGTCCCTGCGATGCCGGGGCGGCAGGCGATACGAACCCCTTTGAAATTCAGGTAGGAAGGGTACTTACCTTCCGTTACTAATCATGCTTACTATTTTACGGCCAGTATCGCTGGTTCTTGATCAACAAGAGGCCTTCTTTGGAAAGAGAGAGCGAAGATGACAGAGAACCAATGGCCCGAGGACTCGGCTTACCCGGCTCCACCGGCCGCCCGCGGAACCACAGGAGAACGCGCGCCCGGCACGTTGCCCCGTACATTACCCACAGCAGCGCCGCCGACGGGCGATCCCTCCGGGACGTCCCGCACGGATGCTGTCCGGGAAGAAGCACAAGATGTTGCGCAGACCGCGGCGGATTCCGCACAGAGTGTGGCGAAAACCGCCAAGTCGGAAGCGGCGAACGTCACGTCGGAGGCCAAGGCTAATGCCAAGGACCTCCTTGATCAGGCGCGCAGCGACCTCACCGTGCAGGCCGGCGCCCAGCAGCAGAAGGTAGCCAACGGCCTCCGGTCTGTCTCGGACGAACTCCACGCCATGGCGCAGGCGTCCGACCAGCCCGGAGTGGCCACCGACCTGGTCCGCCAGGCCGCGGAACGTTCCTCGTCCGTCGCCTCCTGGCTGGACGGCCGCGACCCCGGATCGCTCCTGAACGAAGTCAAGAGCTTCGCCAGGCAGCGGCCCGGGACTTTCCTGCTCCTGGCCGCTAGCGCCGGTGTCCTCGCCGGACGGCTCAGCCGCAGCCTGAGCGCAGGCGCACCGGAGTCTGACACGACCAGAGCCGGCGGCCAATACGACGCGACCGGGCAATACGGCACCGGTGGCCCGTACGAGGGCACCGGTGGTCAGCATGCCGCGGGCCCTGGCGGCTACACGCCGTCGGTCGGTGGGACTGTCCCGCCCCCGCCGGTACAGCTGCCCGGACCGGCCACCACCACGGCAGGGTTCGACGGCGGCGCGCCAGGGAGCAACTACAGGGACCCTTCGCGTCCCGCCAGTCCATTGGACAGCCCCCAACTCGCGGAACAGCACTCCTCCGGTGACCGCCTCGCCGACGATCCCCTGGGCGAACGGGAGCTCGCCGACGATCCAATGGCCAACGACCCCCTGACCCGGGACCGCTCCGCAGACGGTCAGACTGGCAGGCTGTGATGAGCAGCCAGCTACCTGCGCCTCCCCCATCGGCGGCGCACGCGAAGGCGGACAACACATCGTTGGGCGACTTGCTCGGTGACGTGACCCGCGACCTGTCCACGTTGATGCGCCAGGAAGTGGAGCTGGCCAAGGCCGAACTGAAGGAATCCGCCAGCAAGGCGGGCAGGGGCGGTGGCATGCTCGCCGGCGCCGGCGTAGCCGGCCACTTCGTCCTGCTGTTCCTGTCGATCGCCCTCTGGATCGCGTTAGGCGAGCTGATGGGACTCGGCTGGTCCGCCGTCGTCGTCTCAGTCATCTGGGGCATCATCGCCGCGGTGCTGGCGTCCGTGGGCCGCAGGGAGCTCAAAACCGTCAAGGGCATGCCCCAAACCGCTGAAACACTCCAGGAAATTCCCCCAACCCTAAAACCCGGTGAGGTAAAACCATGAGCGACAACCCGGACGTTATCCGTTCAGATATTGAAGCAACCCGGGCCCGCCTGGGCACAAACGTGGACGCGGTGGCAGACAAGGTGACGCCTTCGAACATCGTCCATCGTCAGACAGACAAAGTGCGGGACGCCGTGTTCGGAGTGAAGGAGAAAGTTATGGGAACAGCCGACGATGTCACCGCGCGTGTGCACGGTGGCGCCCACGCCCGCACCGACAGCGCAGGCAACGCGCTCAGTGAGGCAGGCGCAGCCCTCGGTGACGCCCCGCACCAAGTGAAGGCCAAGACCCAGGGGAATCCGCTGGCCGCAGGCCTGATCGCGTTCGGGGCGGGCCTGCTCCTGTCCTCACTGATCCCTGCCAGCGAGAAGGAACGCGAAGCAGCAGATGCCCTCAAGACCGCGGCTGAACCGCTAACCACCGAGCTGACCGAGGCCGCCAAGGACATGGCCGAAGGCCTGAAGGAACCCGCCCGGGAAGCCATGGAGAACGTCAAGGCAACCGCCACGGACGCCGCCGAGCACCTTAAGGTTGAGGGCCAGGTTGCGGCAACGGACGTCAAGGACCGTGCCGCCGACGCCAGGGAGAACGTGCAGAACACGTGACGGCGCCAGCCCACTAGCGTCGGCGCCCGCCCACAGGCACGCCACACCAGACAGGCCGGGAGGAAACCCCATGGCCACTCACGACGCACCCGAAACCAGCACCGCCAAGGCGGGCAGCGCTCCGGCACCCGACGATTCCCGGAAACCGGACAGCCCAACCGACGTCACCAAACCGTCGTGGCAGTACATTGCCAAAAAGACGCTTCGAGAGTTCAGCAAGGACCAATGCCCCGACCTGGCGGCAGCCCTTACGTACTACGCCGTGCTGTCCTTGTTTCCTGCAATGCTCGCGCTCGTTTCCCTGATCGGCCTTTTCGGCAATGCTGAAAAGACCACCACTGCCCTGCTGGAAATTGTCCGGGGCATCGCGCCCGCGGACACTGTGAATACCGTCAGCGGACCCGTGCAAGAGCTTGCCTCAGCGCCCGCTGCCGGGCTGACACTGGTCATCGGTGTCGCCACCGCGCTGTGGTCAGCGTCCGGTTATGTGGGGGCGTTCGGCCGGGCCATGAACCGGACTTATGAGGTGGACGAGGGCCGTCCGTTCCTGAAGCTGCGCGGGACCATGCTGGCCGTGACGTTGCTGGCTGTCGTAACAGTGGCCGTCCTCGCCGGCATGCTGGTGCTCAGCGGACCGGTTTCGGAGGCAGTAGGCGGAGCCATCGGACTCAGCGACGCTTTCCTCACTGCCTGGAACATCGCGAAATGGCCGGTGATCGTGGCACTGGTCATTGTGCTCATCGCCGTCCTCTACTACGCCACGCCGAACGTGAAGCAGCCCAAGTTCCGGTGGATGAGCATTGGCTCGTTTATCGCCTTGGTGGTATTCCTGCTGGCCTCGCTTGGCTTCGCCTTCTACGTGGCCAACTTTGGCAATTACAACAAGACCTACGGCGCGCTTGGCGGTGTGATCGTTATGCTGCTGTGGCTGTGGATCCTGAACATGTCACTGCTGTTCGGGGCAGAGTTCGACGCCGAGATGGAGCGGGGACGCCAACTCCAGGCAGGAATCGAAGCCGAGGAGACTATCCAACTGCCGCCGCGGGACACCAAGAGGAGCGAGAAGATGCAGGAGCAGGAAGAAGATGACATCCGGCGCGGCCGCGAGCTGCGGGAGCGCCATCGGAACGGCGCGAACCAGTCAGGATCGGACGCGACTAAGGAACGGGACAGCGCCACGCGGGACTAGGCAGGGCACCCCACTTGGAGGAAAATCATTACCAGCAGATTCCTTCAGTTTTCCCGGGTCCTCCGTGGTCCGGGTGTCAGGCGGGGTCGGCGGCGAGGTGGCCTCTTCTGAGACCGAGGCCAGTCCCCCCAGTCGTCGTCGGCCCCCTCATTTTGTCCGCAGCTAAGCGTCCATGTGGTTCCACCGTTTATGCTTTTTCTCAGCGTTCGAACGCCACAGCGGATTCCATGCCAAGGGCCAGCAGATAGGCGCCGAATCCCTGCGGTGCCCGGGCCTCGGTCCGGCCGGAGGTCACTACCCGGACCGTATCCGTGGAAGTAATTCGGTACCCGTGGCGGCGCAACCGTGCGGCCAGCGCCCGGTCCTCCTGCGAGCGCTGACGGGGAAAGCCGCCAGCGCGAATGTAGGCCGAGGCCCGCACCCCGAAGTTCGCACCGTACACATGGGGGTGGCCCTCCCCCAGCGGATGCCGGGCGTGCCAGCGCCGCAGGAGTTCGCTGTCCATGCCCTCCGGGTCCGGTTCCACCGTCCCTAGGACTGCATCTGCGCCGAGGTCAGCCAGCTCCACCTGGCGCAGGAGCCAGTTTTCCGGGACGCAGGAATCGGCGTCAGTATTGGCCAGCCATACCCGTTCGGCGGTCGGCGGGCGGCCCGCCCCCGCACGGTCCGGAAGGCGTCCCGTGAGGAGCAGGTTGATCCCTGCACGCCGGCTCCTCCCGACGCTGCGGAACGCGACCGGCAGCAGGGTGATGCGGCGGTCTGCCGCGGCAAAACGCGCCGCTACGGTGCCCGAGCCGTCAGTGCAGCTGTCCAGGACCACCACGACGGCGATGTCCGTGTCCGCTTGGCTGTCCTGCAGGGCATCGGCTGCGGCACTGACGGCTGCCAGGGCACGTGCCAGGTGCGGTTCCTCGTTATGGACAGGAATAACCACGGCAACCTGCGCGATCCCGTCCACGTCAGGGCACCGGAGGTCCGGGAGCTATGAGTGTTTCCAACACAAAATCGCGCTCCTGGTACAGACCGGCGGTGGGCCACCGGAGCCGGTTCCGGGCCAGCACGTGAACGGAGTCGCCGTCGAGCTCCCATCCGGAAACCGGGTGCCGCCAGTGGCACAGCAGCAGCGTTCCGCCCGGCGCCATCGATTCCTGGATCCGCCGCAGCAGCAGCTCAAACTCCGCAGGCGACAGGTAGTAGCCCACCTCGGAGACCACTACGAGGTCGTAGCCGCCGCCGGGCCAGTCAGCGGGGAGGGTGAGCTGCCGTGTGGAGACCCCGGGAAACGGTGCGAGCCGCCGGGCCGCGAGCTCAAGCGCGGTGCTGCTGGCATCCACGGCAAGCAGGCTCGTGCATCTCGTGGCCAATTCGGCGGTCAGGGCTCCGATGGAACATCCGATTTCCAGGCCCGACTGGTACTTCTCCCGGGGTAGTGCGGCGAGCGTCAGGGCGCGCTTGCGCCTCTCGTACCAGCTGGTGGTGTACTCCCAGGGGTCTTCGGACTTCGAGTGCACGGCGTCGAAGATCCGCTGCGCGTCTGCGCTGGTATGGGGCAGGGATTGAAGCGAGTTGGCCCGGGGCGGCGTCCAGGCGAATGTCTCAAAGGCGCGCCTGAAATGTTGCAGCAGGCTCTCGCCGAGGAGCACTTCGTCCCCGGGCAGTCCAGACAGCGGACGTATCTGGCTCGTGTGTGAGCCCATGGCCGATCTCTTCGCCGCCTGCTGTTCAGTACTCAGCGAGACGCGCGACCAGGACTGCCAGGCCGGGCCCTCCGGGGAAGCCCACAGCCAGTACCAGATGGGATATTCCAGCAGGGCGTGTCTACCTTCGTTGGCGACGTCGGCGGCCACCGCTCCGATGGCGTTGTGGTCCGCGTGTCCGTCGTCGCGGTACGGTGCCACAATTGCCAGCTGCTGCGGTGGTCCTGGGAGCCGGCCGATGGCCTCGCGCAGCCGGACGGCGATTTCCGGCGTCAGTTCTTGCAGGCCCCGGTCCGGCAGCCCGAGGAAACGCCAGCGTCCGGCCAGCCCCAGGACCCCCATCGCTGCCGCAAACTCCTCAAGCCGGACGGCGGCGAGCTGGTCAGGCGTGGTTGTCGCCGAGTCCGGGTGCGAACCTTCCCCCGCCGTGCACAGCAGCACCTCGACGTCGGCGCCCAGCGAGTGCAGCAGCGCCAGCAGGCCACCCGCGCCCAGTGTCTCGTCGTCGGGGTGCGCTGCCAGCACAACGAACCTCATGGCAGCCAATTCGTGCTGACCCAACGGCAACTCCGCCATAGCTGCGAGCCCGCTCGCCGCCCAGCGGGCCTCGTCGGTCCCCTGGTCAGTGTGCGAGAAAGTCACCACAGATACTCCCCCTTCAGCGTCAGCCTTCCCAGCTGGGCATCGTCCCGCATGGCATGGTGCTGGCGCACGTAAAGCGTCAGGTCCGCCATGCGTTTGGCATACGGTTCATCGAAGGCCAGCGGCGCCGGTCCGCGGTTCCGGCTGACCAGGGACAGGACACGCTCGACGGCGGCCACTACAGTTCCGCGCACGCGTAGCGCTTCACTCCACGCGCTCCGGTCTACTGCTGGCTTGCCTTCGACGGCCTCCCGCGTGTCTTCCCCGGCGGACAGACTGCCGTGGTTGGACAGCGAGCCGTCGTCAATGAGAGCTGCCGTTCGCGCCAGGTACTGGAGCGCGGCGGTGAGGATCCTGTCTGCCTCGCCCAGGGCAGCCAGCGCGATCTGGTCAGGTTCGCGGCCACACTCCGCTGCGGCGGCCAAGGAATCCTTGTAGTCCCGCGCCACACCCACCGCGCCCCCAAGCCAGCAGGCGGCCACGCCCATGCCGCCCCAGGCAAAGCCGGGCCGGCTGAAATACCAGCCGTCGTTGCCAAGCTGCTGTGCGGGCACATGGCTGAAATGGACCGTCCCGCTGGGAATCTCGCGCAACCCGCGCGCCACCCACGCCGGCTCCTCACACGTCATGCCCGGATGCCGGAGGTCCACGGCAAAAGCGGCCCGGCCTCCGGATTCGGTGTGGGCAGTGATGACGGCCCGGTCCAGGAGTGGCGCCAGTGAACACCACGGCTTGGACCCGCTGAGCAGGATTCCAGTGTCGCCGGTCTTGGCATCGAGACGGAGCCCCGGCCCCTCGGCGGCAAACACTCCCCACGCACCCGCCCGGTCGGCGGGAACAAGGCCCGCCGGATCAAGGCGCGGCTGAGAGTTCCCTGTCTGGTCCTTTCCCGCCTGGGCAAGGATCGCTTGGGCATCCATGTGTGGTTCAAAAACGCGGCCTGCGGCAACGTCAACGGCGGAGACGGAAGCGAGTAGCTCCCAGAGACGGGCAGTATGTCCGCCGCCTGGCAGTGGCCAGCTGCCTCCCGCGTCCCGGGCCAATGACAGCAGCACGGGGACGTTGCCGGCCGCGGAGGCCACGGCGTCGAGCAGGGGAACCGTCCAAGCCAGTTCCGCTTGAGTTGAGACCATGCGGACGGGCTGGTGGGATGATGCAGGCATGCTGCCGCCTCTCCGCGCCAGGCTACTTGGCCGGTTCAGTGACGGCCGCGGACGGCGTCATGGTTTCTGCGTTGACCATCCACGCCAGCTGTTCCAGGCGTTCGATGGCGGCATGCAGCAGGTCGGCGCTGGTGGGATCCTCTTCATCCACCTCATCGTGGACATCCCGCGTGGTCTTCACCGTTCGCTCCAGCCTGGCTGTGACGAGTTTGACGGCATCCTTCGTGGAAATCAGCCCGCCGGTCAGCTCATCCAGCCGGGTGTCCGTGGACACCGTGAGGACCATCTGAAGGTTGCTGGCAAGCGTGGGTGACGCTTTCATCGTGTTCCTCCACTGCAGGCGGTTCCGGACGGGACATCGGCCGGACAGTCATTCTAAGCATACTTAGCAATATTCGGGGAAGGATCCGGTCCGCGCACTGCCGGGTCACGGGCTCGCGGTCAGGTGCCTGCCCTTAGACGCTTGCACTCAGCACTCAGCACTCAGCGGACGCGGGCCAGGGCGAAACCGTCCCAGCCTTTGGACCCGACAGTCTGGATCACGGTGGCATCGAGCTGCGGATGCTGGCCCAGCAGTTCCAGGGCGCTGATGATCCCGGGGGCATTAATCTGGTCCATGGAAGGATCCAGCACCGCGCCCTCCCAGACGGCGTTGTCCAGGACCACCACGGTTCCCGGCCTGCCCAGGCGCACGGCCCACTCAAGGTACGCGGCGTCGTTTTCCTTGTCCGCATCGATGAACACAAAATCGAACGGTTCCTGGCCCTCCGACTGCAGCGCGGCCAGGGTGTCCAGGGCAGCGCCCACCCGGATCTCCACCTTGTCCCCCAGGCCGGCAGCCTCCACATTCGCCCTGGCGATGTCCGCATGTTTGGCGACGTATTCGCACGTCACCAGCCGGCCGCCGTCGGGCAGTCCCTGCGCCATCCAGATGGTGCTGAACCCTGCAAGCGTGCCGATCTCCAGCACCCGGCAGGCGCCGGACAGCTGGACCAGGAGCTTGAGCAGCTTGCCGGCGTTGGGCGTCACTTCGATGGGCGGCATCCCGGCGTCGACGGCGGAGCGCACCGCCTGTTTCAGCGCAGGGTCGGGATGCACCACGGTAGTTGTGAGGAAGTCTTCCACGGCCATCCACCCTGGCTGGGTCTTGTGCTCAAACATGGCCACAGTCTGGCACGCAGGCATGCGACGGTCTAGGAGCAGGCGCAGGAACCAGCCTAGGAACCGTCTGAGAGGGCCTCTTCGAGGCGGTCCACCTTGGCGCTGAGTTCGCCCTCGTAACCGGGCCGGATGTCCGCCTTGATGACCAGTGAGACGCGGCTGCCAAACTCTCCTACGGCCTCGGTGGCGCGCTTTACGACGTCGAACACCTCGTCCCATTCGCCCTCGATGGTGGTGAACATTGAGTCCGTCTGGTTGGGCAGGCCCGACTCCCGGACGATCCGCACGGCGGCCGCAACGGCGTCGTGCACTGATGCGTCGGTGGGACGCGATCCCCCTGCAGGTGTACCGGACGGGGCGACTGAAAATGCAAGCAACATAGGGCAAGTCTGCCATGTGGCCCAACCCGAAACGGGTCTGGTGACGCCGGCGAAGCGTCACATACGTTGCTACCCTCCGGTAACCGTGAAGGCTGCCTGCGGCATTGCTAACCTGAACGAATGAGCATTGCTGTCGTCCGCAAGCCACTACGCGCAGACGCTGCCCGGAACGTGGACAAGATCATCCTGGCCGCGCGCCAGTGCTTCCGCGAGCATGGGCCGGAGGTTCCCCTCCAGACCATCGCGCTGACAGCAGGCGTTGGCCCGGCCACCCTGTTCCGGAACTTCGCCGACAAGGAGGAGCTGGTCCTGGCCGCCCTCAACCGGCAGCTCCGGGAGTCGGTGGACCCTGTCATGGCGGACGCGTTGGCGGACATCGACGCAACTGCGGGACTGCTGCGCGTCCTCGAGGCCATCATGGCCGCAGCCAGTGCTGATGCCAACCTGCTGGGCGCCGTTGCGGGCCGCCGCGAACTCCTCACCGGCATCTCCGGGTCGCTGATGGATTCCATGAGTGTCCTGCTGGGCCGCGGCCAAGGTCAAGGCACCCTGCGTGCGGATATTTCCATGACTGACATGTTCCGCCTGCTCGCCATGCTGATCGGCGTCGTGGACACCATGGAGCCCGGTTCCGACGCCTGGCGCCGCCCGCTGGCACTGATCGAGGACGCCATCCGCACTGAACGGCCCCACCGCCCGTTGCCCGCGCATGTGCCGCTGCCCGCCCCGCAGCTACAGGGTCCACAGTTCACCTGACAGCCCGCGCACTCCCGCCGGACCACCACCACGGGCGTCCCATTGTTGGTGTCCAAACGTTGGATTAGACTCAAGTAGGGTTACGCAGCCAGCCTCTGAATCTTCGGAGGGAGCATCGTGAAACACACCCAGCGCAGCCAATCCAACGCCATCGTCCGCCGATGAACCAGACCCGCTTGTCCCAGGTTATCCACGACCCCCGCGGCCCCGAGGAGATCCTGCCGTCGCTGGCGGCGGAGGACTTGGCCAATCTGCTGGACGCCCTCTACCAAAACCTCGACACTCCCACCCCGGTATTCGGTGCACAGGCGTGGTACGAGCTGGCCGTCGAGGAAAGCGCCCGCCGGACCGGGTCGCCAGAGGATGAGCAAACCGCCTGACCGGCCTACGGCCCGGACCACGAGGGTGGCTGTGCCGTGCTGACGATGAGCCCAATCAGCTGGCGTCGCCCCCGGGGTTCTTTTGTTGATGTTTGGTTTCTTCGGGCGTGTTCTCCTGCGGCCCGACGCTGCCTTTCCCCTCCGCCGGGGGAGGCTCCTGGCCGTGCTTGTGAGGCTCATGATCGTAGTGATGGGGCACGTGCTCCTTGGCCTCCAACAGGTGCTGCTGCAGCTTCTCCTCCGCATCGCGGCGGCGCCGGGAAGTATCCCGCAGTTCCCGCGTCGATTCGGAGACAGTGGTGTCATAGACCGGCCGCGGCTTCGGGTCTGCAGCCTGGGGGTTGCCGGTTCCGCTATCCGGATCCGGGGTGTTGGGCTCTGGCTGTTCGTTCATCTTGACTGACTCCTTTAGGCCGTAGCGACAGTCTCACGCCGATACACCGGCCGGCCATCAATCGTCAGGTTCCGTTTCCCGGTTTCGGAGTTCGGCCCGTACGGCCGCGCGCAGGGCGGTGATGTTTGCTTCCTGACTGACGTCCAGAGCCAGTCTCATCCGCTCGGAGAGTACAACCAGGTCCTCCGGCGGCAGGTCTGCCAGAGACCGGAACCGGGTAAAGAAGCGCTTGACCGGAAGCCCGGCGCGCCATCGATCACGTGCTGGACGGCGGGTTTTGCTGGGTCTCGCACCGGCTGGGTGCAGCCTTATTTCCATGGTCAGCGCTCTCATGAGAGTCCACGGCCAACTGCATAGCCAGGCCCATGCTATAACGCATATGAGCCGCACCACCAGTGCTCCGGCGTCGGTTTCACGAGATCGGCGGTCAGTTCCATCCGATGAGCCGCAGCAGGGCTGCGGCACCGGCTCCCACCACCACCACCAGCAGGAAGGGCGCCCGGAAAGCCAACGCAACGGCGGCGGCGGCGAGGGCTCCCAGCCGCGCGTCGGCGGCCAGCGTCTGGCCGGACGCCACAGTGTTGACAATGGTCAGGGATGCCAGAAGTCCGATGGTCATGGTGCCGGCGATACGCGACATCCGGGGGTCCTTCAGCAGCTTCGCCGGGACGAAATAGCCCACCAGCTTCCACGCGTAGGCAAGGACGCACGCCAGCAACAACCAGATCCAGAGATTCATGCGCCCGCCTGCCCCGTCTGCCCGTGGCCGTCCCTGCGGCTGTCCCTCTGGTTGTCCAGGTGCGCATCCCGGGTTTTGTCCCGGCGCCCGTGGTGCTCGTCGTAGGGATCCACGTCCGGCTCCAGGCCTTCATCACTGCGTCCGTGGCTGAACCAGCCGATCACTGCAGCCACCACCGCGGCGATCAGGATGGGCACGCCCGCGGGAACGAACGGCACGGCCAGCACAGTGGCCAGGGCGCACACCACGGCAATCGCCGCCGGTTCCCGCCCCTTGAGCCGCGGCCACAGCAGGGCCAGGAATGCGGCCACTGCCGCACCGTCCAGGCCCCACTGTTTGGGATCACCCAATCCGCTTCCTGCGAGGGCCCCCACGGCGGTGAAAAGGTTCCAGAGTACGTAGATGCCAATGCCGGCCGTCCAGAAACCGCGGCGTTGCTCGTCGGGGTCGGTCTGCCCGCTGCTGGTGGCGGTCGACTCGTCAATGGTGACTTGTGCGGCAACATACTTCCGCCAGCCCGTCGGATGCAGGAGGGCGTTGAGCTGCATGCCGTAGATGCCGTTCCGCATGCCCAACAACGTGGCTGCGCTCATGGCGGCAATTCCGGAGCCTCCGCCCGCCACCACACCGATGAACGCGAACTGGGAACCGCCGCTGAAAAGCAGCAGGCTGAGCGCCATAGTCTGCCAGAAATCAAGTCCAGAGGTGACCGACAGCGCGCCGAAAGACACTCCGTAGAGGCCGGTGGCGATGCTGATCGAGATTCCCACCCGCACGGCGGGCGAGGCGAGCAGCTTCACCGCCGTCGTCCCGGGTTCCGCAGGCTCCAAGCCCACAGGATGAGCGGCAGCTGAAGCGGAAACCGGACGGTGTGTACCTTGCGCTGCGTCGGGGACCCGGCGGAGCCATAGGCGCGGCGAAGCGCGTCCACGTGGCCGGCCAGGAATACCGTGAACATTGCAGTCACGGCGGTGGCGGTTGCCCGCCGTGTCACCGGGATCAGGAGGCCGACGGCGGCACCCGCCTCCAGCAGTCCGCTCACCGCAATCCATTCCTCCCGTGACATCACCGCCAGGGGCCGCCGACCGCCGTCGGGAGCTGGCACTGCGCGCCCCGCCGGCGACTCGCCGGCACCTGGAGTCTCGCGGCACAGATAATCCGGGACCACCTGTTCGAAGAACCGCGGCTCCCGGAAGTGCTTCATGGCGCTGGTCATCAGCAGCGCGCTCATGGCCGCCGCGGAGACTGTTTGGGTGGCCCGGGCGGACCAGCGAAAAGGCATGGGTCCACTCAATCACAGCGCCGCCCCGGGGGGCTAAACAGCAGCGACTCAGGACGGCAGCTGGACCTGTTGCCCGCTCGATTGCAGCTGCGCCAATACCCTGGCCGGTTTGTTCGTGGTGATCTCGTGGATTCCCAGCCCTTGGCAGAGCGCCACATCCCGCTCCGAATCAACGGTCCACACGCGGAAACGGCGGCCGGACTCCAGCCAGCGCTGCACGGTCCGGGCGTGCTCGCGGACGTACATGATTCCGGGCCCCGCGAGTCCCACGTCGCACTCGTCCAGGATGCGTTCTCCTTCCAGCTGCGCCGCCTTCATCAGGTTGGCGATGGCGCCGCCAGCCAGGGGGCCGAGGCTGAGTTCGTCACGGAGTTCGTCGACGTCGATGTCGTCCACCAGTTGGCAGATGAATTCGGCCGGCACACTCCGGAGCAGGTGCTTTACGGAATCCGGGCTGAAGCTCATGAACGTCACCTGGATGTTGTCCACCGAAGAAGTTCCGGGGTCCCAGCCTTCGCCCCGGAGCACGTCCAGCACACGGTCTTCGAGTTTCAGCTGGTAAGGACTGGGGTGCTTGAGCTCGATTGCCAGGCCGATCGGCCGACCAGCGCCGCGCAGGATGTCCAGGAGTTGGGGGAGCGTGAGGAACTGCTCTGACTTTGCGCCGTATTCCTCCGGGATCCGGGCGCCTTTCCACGATGAGAAGTCCAGCAGCCGCAGCTCCGCCAGCGTTCGGTCAGCAACAGGTCCGGTTCCGTCCGAGGTCCGGTCCAGGTTGGCGTCATGGAGCAGCACGGCGTGCTGGTCCCGCGTCAAGTGGACGTCGCACTCCACCCCGTCCGCGCCGTCGGCAATGGCCTGGAGGTAAGCGGCGCGCGTGTGTTCGGCAAATGCCGCGCTGGCGCCCCGGTGGGCAAAAACCAGTGGCCGTTCCGGCTCAGACTCCTCGAATGTCATGAGGACACGCTAGCGGACGCCACCCGGCGGCTCGGCGCTAGGCTGGGCACATGCAGGTGAACTCTGAGCCAACTACCCGCCAGGACCCGTCCCGGCCCGCAGGCCCCGCGCCGCGGTCGCCCAAGGCGAGGGCCGCCGTCGTCGGTCATCAACTCAGCGCCGGGGACGCCGAAAAGGCGGCAGCGCTGCGGAAAATGAAGCTGGTGGCGCTGGGACTCCTCGTTGCCATGGCCGTCATTTTTGTGTTCGCGTTCGCGCTGCAGAAAGAGTATCCGTGGCTGCAGTACGTCCGCGCCGCGGCTGAGGGCGGCATGGTGGGCGCGCTGGCCGACTGGTTCGCCGTGACCGCGCTGTTCAAGTACCCCATGGGCATCAAGATCCCGCACACCGCCATTATCCCGCGCCGCAAGGACCAGATCGGGGCGTCGCTGGGTGAGTTTGTGGAGACCAACTTCCTGTCCGAGCAGGTGGTCCAGGAGAAGCTCGCTTCGGTGGACCTCGCCCGGAAGGCCGGCCAGTGGCTCGCCGGACCGGGCGGCGCCGAGCGCGTGGCGAAGGATGGTGCCGCCGTCATCCGCGGCGCGTTCAAGGTGTTGAACGACGACGACGTCCAAGCGGTCATCGAGGGAATGGTGCGTAAGCACCTGCTGGCTCCGCCGTGGGGACCGCCGGTGGGCAGGATGGCGGAGCGGATTTTTGCGGACGGGCACCACCACAAGCTGGTGGACCTGCTGGTGGACCGCGCCGCGGACTGGGTGGACGACAATCACGAAACCGTCAGCCGGCTGGTCTCGGACCGCTCCCCCACCTGGGTCCCGCAGTTCGTGGACGGGCTGGTGGGCGACAAGGTGTACGTGGAGATCCTCAAGTTCTCGCGCGCCGTCCAGTCAGATCCGAACCACCAGGTCCGGCAGCAGATCGACAAGTACCTGAACGATCTCGCGCAGGACCTTCAGCATGATCCCGCGATGATCGCCCGGGCCGAGGACATCAAAGCACAGGTTCTGGGAGACCCCGAGGTCCGCGAGCTGGCCTCCCGCACCTGGGGAACCGTGAAGAGCGCCCTGTTGTCTGCGGTGGACGATCCGGACAGTGAACTGACGGTCCGGTTCAAGGTTGCCGTCCGCGACTTCGGCTCGCGCCTGGTCAACGACGCCGAACTGGCCGGCAAGGTCAACGCCTGGATCGGCGACGCCGCGGGGTACCTGGTGCGGACCTACCGCTCCGACATCGCCGGCGTGATCACCGATACCGTGGCCCGCTGGGATGCCCAGGAAACGTCGCAGAAGATCGAACTCCAGGTGGGCAAGGACCTGCAGTTCATCCGTATCAACGGCACCGTGGTGGGCTCACTGGCCGGGCTGGTCATCTTCAGCGCGGCGCACCTGGTGTTCGGCTGACCTGGCCCTCAAAAGCAACGCGGGGCGGTTACGCGAAGGACTCCAGCTGCACGCCGGCCGCTTCGAGCCCGGCGCGAACACCGGCGGCCATTTCCACGGCCCCGGGGGTGTCGCCATGGATGCACAGGGAGTCGGGCCGGACCTGAACCACCGTTCCGTCCACGGCCACAACTTCGCCCTTCGTCGCGAGCCGCACTGCGCGCTCAACGATCGAGTCGACGTCGTGGAGGACAGCACCAGCCTGGGAGCGCGGCACCAAGCTCCCGTCCGCCTGGTAGGCGCGGTCCACAATGGCCTCAACAAAGACCGGGTGGCCGGCTTCCTTGGCCTGGATCAGCAGCTGTGAGCCCGGCAGCCCGAGGATCGGCAGGCCGGGGTCGTAGGCCTGGATGGCGGCAACCACGGCGGAGGCCTGCTCGGCGTCGTGGACCAGGCGGTTGTACAGGGCGCCATGCGGCTTGACGTAGTCAACGGAGGCACCGACGGCGTGCGCCACGCCGTCGAGCGCGCCCAGCTGGTAGAGGACGTCGCCGAACAGCTCGTCGAAGGACATGTCCAGGGACCGGCGGCCGAAGCCGACCAGGTCCCGGTAGCCCACGTGCGCACCGACGGTGACATCAAGCTCGAAGGCGGCGCGGCAGCTGTCCAGCATGGTGACGGGATCCCCCGCGTGGAACCCGCAGGCCACGTTCGCGCTGGTCACCAGCCGGAACATGGCGGCGTCGTCCCCCATGTTCCACGAGCCGAACGATTCGCCGAGGTCAGCGTTAAGATCCAAGGTTGTTGCCTTCCAAAGTAAGTTTTTCCGGTTCCGCCGCCACAGCCTTGAGCTCCCCCGGGATGGTGTCCGGCATGGGGCCAAAGGCTTCCTTGGCGTTGGCCACCACGGCACGGCCCATTATGAGGTTACCGGCACCGCCCACCACCGCGCCGATGCCGAACGGAAGCGCCCGGCCAAGCAGCGCCGTGCCCTGGCGTTTGAGCAGGTTCTTGAGGAAGGCCTTCTGGATCTTGTTCCGAATGGCACCGAAGCCCGATGGCATGGACTTGGTCAGCACGTTGCCCCATGCCTGCGTGGCGCTGGCTCCCTTGCCCATGGCCTGGCCGCTCAGCGTTCCCAGCAGGGCAGTGCCTTCTTCGCCCAGCATGATGGCCATGACCATGGTGCTGGCCTTTTCCGGGTTGGTCAGCCGGATGCCATGAAGTTCCGCCAGCGAGGTGGCATAGAGTGCCGTGGCCTCGAGGAAGCCAACGGTCGCCACGGCGGAGAGGCCCAGGGAGGCCACGGTTCCGACACCGGGCACAACGGCGGTTGCCCCGACGATCGCACCGCCGCCGGTCACCGCCCGCAGGTAGTCGCGTTCGAGGATCTCCGCGAGCCTGGCGGCGCTGGCGCGCGGGTGTTTGCGTTGCAGCCGCCGGACGTAGGCGAGCACCAGCGGCCGCTGGATTTCGACTGCCCGGAGGAGCATGTTGTGGACTCCGGGTTTCGGCTTGCCGTCGGCGTCGAACACCGCGTTGTGGGCGGTCTCCTGTGCGATACGTACTGCGGGATTGCTGCGCTTGGCCATGGTCACCTCTGCTTCGGTACTGCTTGTGTCCGCCGGCAGTTTTTGGCTGCGGCCCTGCCTTAACACTAAGGGTGCTTAAGAGTAAGCGGTCCCGGCGCCGGGCCCCGGCGTTGAGTTCCGCCAAAATCCCGCCCAGCCTAGACTTGCCCTATGCCCACACTCCAAGCCCTGCGGCCCTTTGCGCACCGCGAGTACCGGGTCCTCATAGCGGCGCTGGCCATCTCCATTTTCGGATCCGGCATGTGGGCTGTCGCCATGGTCTACCAGGTGATCCACCTCGGCGGCGGCCCGCTGGAGCTGTCACTGGTTGCTACTGCCGGCAGCATCGGGCTGGTGGCCTTTGTCCTCGCGGGCGGGATCGCCGCAGACCGCGTGCCGCAGCGGCTCCTGATCATTGCCGTCGAAGGCGCCAACCTCGCCGTTATCGCGGCGATCAGCGGGCTCGCCATGGCAGGGTGGCTGCAGCTGTGGCATCTCGCCGTGGGCAGCTTTGTGCTGGGCGTGGGCGCCGCGTTCTTCTTCCCTGCCTACTCCGCGATCCTGCCGCGCATCCTGCCGCCCGAAGACCTGCTGGCCGCGAACGGCATGGAGGGGACCATGCGGCCCATCCTCCAGCAGGCGGCCGGACCCGCCGTCGCGGGCGTGGTGGTGGCCGCGCTCTCGCCGTCGCACGCCGTGACCGGAGTGGCCACCTGCCACCTGCTGGCGTTCATCGTCCTGAACTTCCTGGGGCGCCATGCCTTGGACGCGCCCCACAACGGGGCCGACGGCGGGGCTCACGCCGGGTCAGACGCAGACGCCGGGGCAACGAGCCACGCGAAAACGTCCTTCTTCCACGACCTCCGCGAGGGCATCAGCTACACCATCCGCACACCGTGGCTGCTCTGGACCTTGCTGTGGGCCTGCGTTTCCGTGCTCTTCCTGATCGGTCCCATCGAAGTGCTGATGCCGTTTGTGGTCCGCGACCAGCTCGGCGGCGACTCGAGAATGTTCGGCTTCCTGCTGGCCGTGATGGGTGTGGGCGGGGCCGTCGGCTCGCTGGTCACGGCTTCCTTGAAGCTGCCGCGCCGCTACCTCACGGTGATGATGGTGTCCTGGGGCGCGGGCAGCCTGCCGCTCGCCGCCGTCGGCATTCTGGACAGCTTCTGGACCGTGGCCGCCGCAATGTTCGTCTGGGGCGCCACCGGCAGCGTGGGCATGGTCATCTGGGGCACCCTGCTGCAGCGACGCGTGCCCAGCCACCTGCTGGGACGCGTCTCCAGCCTGGACTTCTTTGTGTCCCTCGCGCTGATGCCCATCTCCATGGCACTTGCCGGACCGGCAGCCGAGGTCTTCCCCATCTGGGCAATTTTCCTGGCCGCCGGCGTCGTCTGCCCCGTCCTGGCGGTGATCGCCATGATCGCCGCCCGGATGCCCGCCGACGAACTGGCCCACCCGCTGGACAGGCAAGTTGCAGTGGAACGCACGACGGCGGCGGGAGACTGACGCGCCCCTTCACCTGAGGCGCGCAATCACCTCAGGCGCGCAATCAAGTCAGGCGCGGAATCCCACAATGGGGAGGCTCGCCGTCGGGGGCCCGCTGGGGAAGACAGTACGCTCCGGAGCCTCAAAGGGGTCCAGGGCAACCCGGACCGGGTCCGCACCAATGGCGTGAACCTGGCCGCGGACATCCACGTCGAGCGGTCCGCCGCTGCGGACGCTGAGCGTGAGTGCCCCGGCGTCGAGCTCCACCAGCAGCAACCGGCCCTGGATCTTCAGGTGGAAGGACAGTGCCTCCCACTCGGCCGGCAGCCGCGGATCGAAGAACGGCAGCTGGCCCTGGTCCCGAAGCCCGGCAAAACCGGAGACCAGCGAGCTCCAGACTCCCCCGGCGGAGGCGATGTGCACGCCGTCGATCGTGTTGCCATGGGTGTCGTCCAGATCGATGAAAACGGCGTTCGTGAAGTGCTCCAGGGCAGCTTCTGGGTGCCCCACCTCGGCGGCCATGATCCCCTGCACGCAGGCGGACAGGGTGGAATCGCCGGTGGTGATGGGGTCGTAAAAATCGAACGCGCGGCGCTTCTCCTCGGCGGAGAAGTCCTGCCACTGCAGGAACATGGCCAGCACGGTGTCTGCCTGCTTCAGCACCTGGTGCCGGTAGATCACCAGCGGGTGGAAGTTCAGCAGCAGCGGGTACTTGGACCGGGGGATGGTCCAGTCCCACGGCTCCAGGGTCATGAAGTCGTTGTCCTGCGAGTAGACCTGCAGGTCTTCGTCGAAGGGCAGGTGGATGCGGGCCGCGGCCTGCTCCCACAGCTCGCGTTCGGCGTCGTCGATCTCCGGGTGGTCCAGCGCCGCAGCGGCCCGCAGGTTAAAGCGGGCCATCACGTTGGTGTAGAGGTTGTCGTTGACAACCGCCGTGTACTCATCAGGGCCGGTAACGCCGTGGATGTGGAAGGCCCCGTCCTTGCCGAAGAAGCCCAAGGCGGCCCACATCCGGGCGGTTTCGATCAGGAGCTCGGCACCCATACCCTCACGGAAGGTTTCGTCGCCGCTGGCCCACAGGTAGCGGTTGGTGGCGAAGGCGATGGCCGCCGCGATGTGGAACTGCGCCGTGCCGGCGGCGTAATAGGCGCTGGCTTCCAGGCCGTTGATGGTGCGCCACGGGAACAGTGCGCCCTCCACGCTGAGCTCCTTGGCCCGGATCTTGGCGGCCGGCAGCATGTCGTGCCGGAACTCCAGGACCTGGCGGGCACCGTCGGGGTTCGTGTAGGTGAGGTAGGGCAGGAGGTAGACCTCCTGGTCCCAGAAGTAGTGCCCCTCGTAACCCGATCCTGTGACGCCCTTCGCGGGGATGCCGGCGATGTCGGCCCGCGCAGTGGCCTGGGCCAGCTGGAACAGGTTCCAACGGATGGCCTGCTGGAGTTCGGGCTGGCCGCCCACCACGATGTCCGAGGTGTCCCAGTACGCGCGGTAATGCTCGCGGCTCTCGGTGAAGATGTCCTCCACGGACCGGAGCCCGGCTTCGGCGGCCTCAGCCGCGTCCCGATCCGAGTCCTGGACGCCGCGGCCGGCGGCATAGCTGACGCTCTTTTCGAGCCGGAACGGCTCGTCGGCGCGGACGGCAAGGACGTACCGGACGCTGCTGTCGTCTTCGCCTGCAGCGGTCTCAAAGGGCTGGTGGCCGGCGGAAGTCCAGTGGTCCACGGCGATTCCCACGCGCTGCCCGGATTCCGCCGCTTCCCAGGAGAGGCGGAGCGAGCCGTCGCCGCCGTCGGTCCTTACCGGCAGCAGGACCCGGCCTGCGTGCCGGCCTGCCCGGCGCGGGTCATGCGCCGAGTGGTCCTCCACAGGCTGGTCCTGGCGGTTGATGACGGAGGACGTCACATCGGCGGAAACCTCGCGGTCCGAAGCCACTTCGAGCGAGATGCCCAGGCTGCCGCGTGAGGCGAAGCCCACGGCGCGGCGTTCGGTGGTGGTCACCGTGGCGCCGGACCGGCACAGCCAGGTGATCCGGCATTCGTAGATGCCGGTGGCGAAGTCGACCGAGCGGCGGTAGTCCAGCACGGCTGATTCCGCGAGGGTCAGGCTCTCGCCGTCGATGATCACCGTGAAGTTGTTCGCATCAGGGATGTAGATGATCCGCTGTCCGGTCCGGGCGAAGCCGAACGCGTTCTCCGCATGCTTGATGTCCCAGATCTCATGGAGGCCGTTGATGAAGCTGCCCGGAAGGTCTGCATCCGAGGCCGCCCAGTGCGCACCGCGGATGCCCAGATGGCCGTTGCCCAGGGCAAAGAGCGTCTCAAGGGTGCCCGCGCTGCCCGGCTGGTGGCGTGTTTCCACAAGCTGCCAGGGGGTGTTGGGGAACCGTTCACGGTCCGCGGTGATAAGAGCCATGGTGTTGGGGTCCTTCGGCGTTGTGCGTTGCGGGGAAGTGCTTCGTGCCTGAGGCCGGGGGAGCGTCAGGCGGCGATGGCTGTTAGAGCAGTTCGTCGAGGTCGTTGACCACGCTCGTGGCTCCGGCGTCGAGCAGGGTCTGCCGGCCGGCGCCGCGGTCCACGCCGATCACCGAGTGGAACTGCCCCGCGTGTCCGGCTTGGACACCCGAGACTGCATCCTCAACCACCACGCACTCTTCGCTGGGCAGACCCAGCAGTTCCGCGGCGTACTGGTACGTGGCAGGACTCGGTTTGCCGGGCAGGCCCTGGGCCGCAGCCACCACACCGTCAACCACTATTTCGAAGTGCCCGTTCAGGCCGGCGGCTTTAAGCACAGCCGGAGCGTTCCGGGATGAGGAGACGACGGCGACCTTGAGTCCGCGGTCCACGGCGGCTTCCAGGAAGCGCACCGAGCCTTCAAACGGTTCGACGCCGGCGCTGACGATGTCGTTGAAGACCTTGTTCTTCCGGTTGCCCAGTCCCTGGACGGTGGCGTCTTGCCCGGGGTTCTCGATGGAACCTTGACCGGCGGTGCCGTCACTGGGCGCGCCTTCGGGGAGCACGATGCCACGCGACGCCAGGAAGTCCCGGACGCCGTCAAACCTGGGCTTGCCGTCGATGTGATCGAAGTAATCGTCCTCGCGGTAGCCGGGCACATCCGGACGGGACGCCAGGAAGCCCTCGAAGAGTTCCTTCCACGCCTGTTCGTGGACAGTGGCCGTGGGGGTCAGCACGCCGTCGAGGTCGAACAGGATGGCGGAGGCAGTGGTCCAGCTGGTGCTTTGGGTTTTCAGAACGTCAGTCATGCGCGGTGTCCTTTCAGACGGCGGGCAACAGGCCGGATGTCACGGGCGGGATGCCACGGGGCGGTATGTCACGGGGCGGTAAGTAGTGGGGCTATGTAAGCGGGGGCTGTGCAAACAGGCGGAACGTGGAAGAGCTGGCAGAAAAGCGGCGGGCAGCAAGGATAGGGTCCAAGCAAGGAGCGGAGAGGGGCGGCCACGATGCCGCCCGGTCAGCAGAGACGGCTAAGGGCCACGGTAAAACCACGGCGGGCCGATGGGCTGCTGTTTAACGTCTTCTTCCATCATGAGCGCCTTGGCGCGGCCTGACAACTTGGCGCCGCAGGCACCGCGGCGCAGGGCGGGCAGGAGGCCTGGATGGAGGCCTGGCACATGGCATCTGTCCGGCTGCCCTTTCCGACGGTTTCAACGGCCCGCAAAGAGTGGGCCACCGACGAGTGTAAGCGCTTACAAATTTCGCGCGCAACTGTTTTTTGTCATATTGCGATACGGGGCACACGCCCGGGCAGGCACAGGGTTCAACCGACGCGCTTGAACCGATTACGCAGTTCAGCCGAGCACGTAGTGGCGCAGGAAGGCGCTGACGTCCACCATCTCCGTCTTGCTCATGGCGTGGCCCATGCCCGGATACGTCCTGGCGGTCAGCCGGGTGTTTTCGTTCAGCCATTGTCCGGTGTAGGCCGTGGCGTCCTCATTGATCACCAGGTCCGCCTTGTCCCGCCCCCAGAAGAAGGGCGGCGGGGCCGTGAAGGATTCGGTCAGGGACAGCAGCTCGTTCTCCAGCACAAAACCGGAAAGCCCAACCGTGGCCCTGTAATCCGAGGGATGGAGCCGGAGCAGCGTGCTGGCCATGGCCATTCCCTGCGAGTAACCCAACAGACTCACGCTGACGTGCTGGCCCCTGACAGAGTTGATCCACGCTTGGACGGTGTTGGTGGCTGCGATGACATCCGCGAAATCGTTGGCCAGGAAGTAGTCCAGCAGGAACCAGCCGTAGTGGTCGCCGATCACCATGGGTGCGCGCAGGGCAACACAAGTGAACTCGGCCGGCAGGTATTCGAACAGCCGCACCATCCGCGACTCATCGGTGCCGTAGCCATGCATCATGACCAGCAGCGGCGTGCCGTCCCGTTCGCTTTCCGGCTTGGACCACGTAACTGTTTCCATCGGATCAGCGTAGCCAGTCCAGCGGGCCAGCGGCTCGCATCGGCTCTTGCCGCGAATATGCCGGAAAAGCCGCCCGCCCTGCTTGGCTCTCTATTCTGCCCCGGACCCGAGGCGCCCGGCCGCATCCTGTTGGACCGCAGCAGCCTTGGATGAGAAGTCGGCGATGGTCCGCAACTGCTCGTCGCTGTAGCCTTCCAGCAGGGCCGCCAGCCCGCCCATGAAATCCAGGAAATAGGGCGCCGCGGCAGAGGCCTGGTCCCCCACCAGTTCGATCAGCACCTTGCGTCGGTCCTCCTCATGCCGGACGCGCCGGGCCACACCCTTGGCCTCGAGCCGCTGCATCAGGCCGGTCACGGATGCGGGGGCCAAGCCCGACCGCTCGCCGAACTCCCCGCCGTCAGTGGGCCGAAGCGCATCAGAATGTCGATCGCCTTCCCCTCGGTGGCTGAGAGTCCCCGCAGTTCGGCGAACGAAACAAATCCAGAAGGAATCTCAATGATGTTGTCAACGGATGCTGGCGTGCTGCTCTATTCCCCCGAACGCTTGGCCGGGGGAACTTTGGGGGCTTTTAGTCCGTCCAGCCGGGGTAGGGCTTGCGGTCCTGGTCGGGGAGTTCCGCGGCCGTGGCGGGGAGGTTGTCGGGGCCGTCGGACTGACCGGATGCCCAGTGGAAGAACACCTCGGCGGTGATGGCTTCGAAGCAGGCGTTTTGGGAGCGGAACCAGTGGGTGGAGGTGTCGCCCTCGACGCAGGTGCCGTAGCCGAACAGTTCCCCATGGCTGTCGTGGGTGCGGGCGACGGTGAAGATGATGTAGGGCCACGATCCGGCGTCCCAGCCTTCGCTGGCCCAGTCCGGCGGCAGGGACCAGGCGGTGCCTTCGAGGGTGTCCGTCCAGTCGTATCCGTCCCCTGCTCGGCATCGGCGGGAAGGGCCGGGGCGGAGACCGCTTCCGCGGTGTCGGCGGTGACGGTGCGGGTCGACGTTTTTGTATTCATGAGGTGATGCTCCGTTTCACTCGGGCGGGGCAGGTGCCTGACCTGCCGGCTTCCCTCTCCCCACCATGTTTTTTGCCTGCTGGCGGAGCATCGCGTAGCTGTGCACGACGGAACCGGGGCAACCCGAAGGGCAAGCAGCGGATGGATTGTGTGAGGAAATCAGCGCAGCGCCGAAGCCAATCCATCTGCTGCGCGGCCGTCCGCAGGACGGTTGCGCCGATGGAGCGGTCACGTAAGATCCAACGGACAGCAGCAAAAAAGACAAAAGAGCTTGTACTGCCCGAGCACAGCGAGGCCCGCGAACTACCTCGGCGCTGTCTGAGCGAAGCTGGGCAACGAGGGCGTCCGTCACCCGCCGTTCAGGAGCACCTGCATTGCCGCTGCGACTGTCGTAGCCAGTGTTCTAGTGTCTTAGCCGGCAAGTCTGCAGTAATCCCTGGGGCGTCGGGGCTAGCCAGGCCAACGACCACCCGTTGCCGTAATAGATGAAGCATGCTTCACTAATTGTGTGGAGGGGAGTATCCCCCGAATGTCCCGTCGTCAGTACGGCCGACCCTGAGCGGCCCGGCGGGACAGGTCCCTTGGGACCGGGAAAGACCTCCAGTTGGTTTGAACTGACTGGAAGCGGGTACTCCCTGATGAATGTTCCTTTTTGGGCCTGGCTGGCCGTTCTTGCCTTTATTGTCCTGATGCTTGCCGTGGACCTGTTCGCGCACCGCAAAGCGCACGTCATCCGTGTCCGGGAAGCCGCGCTCTGGTCCGCCGTCTGGGTCGCCTTCGGTGTTGGCTTCGGCGTCCTGATATGGCAGGTCTACGGTGCGGAGTTTGGCCAGCAGTACTTCGCCGGATACCTGATCGAGAAGTCCCTCGCAGTGGACAACGTGTTCATCTGGGCGATCATTTTCACGTACTTTGCCGTCCCCCGCGAGTACCAGCACCGGGTGCTGTTCTTCGGGGTCCTGGGCGCCCTGATCTTCCGGGGCATTTTCATCGCGGCGGGCTCCGCCATCATCGCCAGCGCCGAGTGGGTGCTATACATATTCGCGGCGTTCCTGCTCATCACCGGCTACCGGATGATCCGCCACCGCAACGACATGCTTGACCCGGCAAAGTCCCGGGCACTGAAACTCTTCCGCCGGCGCGTGCCCATGACGAACGACTTCCACGGCCAGCGGTTCCTGATCCGCAAAAACGGCATCTTGCTGGCCACCCCGTTACTCGCGGTGCTGGTCCTCATCGAGGTCACGGACATCATCTTCGCCGTGGACTCCATCCCCGCGATCTTCGCCGTCACCGACGAAGTGTTCCTGGTCTTCACCGCCAACGCCTTCGCTATCCTGGGCCTGCGGGCCATGTACTTCCTGCTCGCTGACATGATCCACCGCTTCATCTACCTCAAGATCGGACTCGCGCTCGTCCTGATCTGGGTCGGCATCAAAATGCTCCTCAAAATCGACATCTACTACATCCCCACCCCACTGTCCCTGGCCGTCATCGCCACCATCCTCGGTGTGTCCATCGGCGTCAGCCTCTGGGCCACCCGCGGCCAAGAACGCCGGGCTCCCGAGGGGCCGGCGCACTCCCCCTTCGGAACCACATCACCCGAGGAGATCGTGGCCCTGGAACCACTATGGGGCAGACGCCGTGGCACGAAAGCCACCTCAACACACCAACAGGGCGACGCCGAGAAATCAGACGCGGACCCGCACTCACCCACAAAGGGTGACGCGCATGAAAGATGAACCGGTCCGCCCGGTGGCGGCACTGATACTTGATGGGGCAGGAGCCCCTGAGACTGCGCGGCGCGCAGCGGCGCTGGCCATGATGGAGGGCAGGCCCCTGATACTCCTGGTGCCCGTGGAACGGACCGGATTCAGCCTCAACCCCCTCACCCACCGGCTCGCAGCCATCCGGCAGACTGCAGAAGCAGAGGCGATCGCTGCCCGGGTCCGGCCGGTGCTCGAAAGTACCGCGAGCGATTTCCAAGTCCGGGCGGTTCCCTGTCTTTTCACACAAGCAGGGACCACCGGAGGCGCCTCGCTGAAAAGCACCAAGGCCGCCGCACGGCGAATCCGCGCTTTCATCCTCGTAACTCCAATCAGGCAAGATGGTGGAACGATCATCACGAAGGCCCAGCGCCTGCGTCCCGACAGGCATGCGGGCGCCATCGGAGACGTCAGCGAGGAGCAACCATGACAATCCCGCCGCCAGTTCCGGAAAGTGGCCTGCAACCACCGCTTCCTGCAGCACCGCCAACACCTTTGCGCCCAACATGGACCTTTCTCACGAACCACGGCCACGTCCTGCTGGCGGTGGCAACAGACCCTGACGCCCGCGTGAAAGACATCGCCGAGAAGGTCGGGATCACACCACGATCGACCCTGCAAATCCTCAAGGATCTCGAAGCCAGCGGATACCTGCACCGCAGCCGGGACGGACGACGAACCCGCTATGCCATTGAACCCCACCAGCACTTCCGGCACCCCGCCACAGCAACCAGGGAAGTCGACGGACTGATCGGCCTCTTCGCAGACCCCCCGCCCTCAACCGCGGCGGAGCCACCCCAGGACATTCGTTCATCCCGACCGCATGACCGCCCCCGGAAACGGTATCCCGCAACCTAATTTCGCGCATTCGAATGATCGCGTTCACCACGGCCTGTAGCCGCTTGTCAGGCGGCCAGCCGTGCTGTCGAGACCGGGACCGGTGTGTAGGTGGTGCCGTCGCGCAGCATGGCCCAGAGGACGTTTAGTCTGCGGCGGGCCAAGGAGAGCATTGCCTGGATGTGGGTTTTACCTTCGGTGCGTTTGCGGTCGTAGTAGACCCGCGATGCGGGGCAGCTTTTCAGCGCCGAGAGGCCGGAGAGGTAGAAGACACGCAGGAGCCGGCGGTCGTAGCGGCGGGCCCGGGCGGCTCATTGCCGGTTATCCTCCCGGAGTCCCGGGGTGCTGGTGCGTGTCCGGCGACGCGGGCGAACCGATCCGCAGTCCGAAAGACGGTGAGGTCACCTCCAGTGGCGCCGAGGAACTCAGCGGTAAGGACGGGTCCGAAGCAGGGCATGCTGAGCAGGGTCTCGGCGTTCCGGTGTTCGGTGACCTTCTCACTGATCAGCGCATCAAGGCATCCAAGTCTTTGTCCAGGGCGATGATTTCCTGGGCGAGGGCCGCGACGATCAGCTCCCCGATGTGCTGTGCCGGGACAGCGGTCTCCTGGGATTTGGCGGCGTCGATGGCGGCCTGGGCGACCACGGCGGACGAGCGGGCGCCGATCGCTCTCCCGGAAGGCCGCGGAGAACTTCGACTGGGTCTACCGGCACTGGGGAGCCGGGCGCGGCTCGGGATTTGAAGCCAGCGTTCCGCCCAACACCGGACACATAAGGTAGCCTGACGCTGGAAAGCATGCTTAGCAAGTGCGTCGCACAGGATGCTGCCGCGCGTGTACCACCCCTCCAAGATCAGCGGACAACAAGGAGCAAGTCATGAGAATCGGTTCCTCCATCTTCCTTATTGCACTCGGCGCCATCCTGGCCTGGGCCGTCGCCCCGGGACTCATCCCCTTCATAGACCAGGTCATGGTGGGCTACATCCTGATGGCCGTTGGTGTGATCGGACTGATCGCCTCCCTCATCCTGGCCTCACCGGGCCGCAGCCGCCGCGTCAGCGAAACCCGTTCGGTGGTTGATCCCAACACCGGCGAGCGCATCACCCGGAACGAAAGCCGCGACGGCGGCATCTAGGCTCCACAACCACCCGGACGCCGGGCCGGACCACACAGGTCCGGCCCGGCTTTTCCGTTTCCGCGCGAAAACCCGGCCTGCGAACTTTGTTTCATGTGGGTTTCCATTGACAAACCAACATAAGCGAAGATAAAGTCAAGTAATTCAACATCATGTGATGCCAGTCACTGGACTTCACAGCCGCTGGGATTCAGCACTTTACGCAATGGAGGGTACGTGTTCGCCGAGGAGCGCCAGCAGAAGATTGCCGAGCTAGTCGCCGGCACGGGCCGGGTCAGCGTGACCATGCTGGCGGAGCGCTTCCGCATCACCACCGAAACCGTCCGCCGCGACCTCGCCACCCTCGAAACCACCGGCACGGTGCGGCGGGTCCACGGCGGAGCAGTTGCGGCCGACCGCTTCAGCACCACCGAGGAAAGCATCACCGAACGGACCATCCAGCGCCCGGACCAGAAGATGCGCATCGCGCAGGCTGCCCTGGCCCTCATCCCCCAGGCCACGTCCGGCAGCATCCTGCTCGACGCCGGTTCCACCACCGAAGCGTTGGCCGACCTCCTCTCCCGCCGCGCCGCCGTCGAACCTTCCGCCGGCGAAACTGGAGCCGAACTGGTGGTCATCACGCACGCCGTTCCCATCGCAGCCAAACTGTCCAGCACTCCCGGAATCGCCCTCCAGATCCTGGGCGGCCGTGTGCGGGGCCTCACCCAGGCCGCCGTGGGGCAGTCAACAGTGGAGGCCGCGCAGCGGATGCGCCCGGACATCGCCTTCATCGGCACCAATGGCATCCACCCCGCCTTTGGCCTCAGCACGCCCGATCCTGAAGAAGCCGCCGTCAAGGCAGCCTTCGTCCATTCGGCACGCCGCATCGTGGTGCTGGCCGATTCCTCCAAGCTGGACGCAGAAACCCTGGTCCAGTTCGCCTCCCTGAAAGATCTGGACACCTTGATTACAGACAGCGAGCCCAGCCCCGAACTGGCGGCAGCCCTGACCGAGGCCGGCGTCGACGTGGTGATCGCGTGATCGTCACCTTCACGGCCAACCCCAGCCTGGACCGCACGGTGGCCCTGCCCGGACCCCTGGAACGCGGCGAAGTCCAGCGCGCCGTCTCGGTCAGCCAGGAATCCGGCGGCAAGGGCGTCAACGTCTCCCGCGCCCTGGTTGCCTCCGGCCTGGAGACCATCGCGGTGCTCCCGGGCGCCGCGAGTGATCCCGTCCTCGCCGGGCTGCTCCACGATGGCGTGCCGTTTGCAGCCCTCCCCATCGACGAGCCGCTGCGAACCAACGTGGCGCTGACCGAGCCGGGTGGCGTGACCACCAAGATCAACGAGCCCGGCCCCATCATGGATGGAGTCCAGCAGGAAGCCCTGATCGGCCTGCTGCTGGAACGCGCCCGCGGCGCCAGCTGGGTGGTCCTGGCCGGTTCCCTGCCTCCCGGCTTCCCGGCCGACTTCTACGCCACCGTCACGCGGCGGTTGCGGGCGGCAGCCAACGGCGGCACGCCGCTCATCGCCGTGGACTCGTCCGGCGCTCCGCTCGTCGCTGCCGTAGCTGATGCTTCGGCGGACGGTGTGTCCGGGAAACCGGACCTCCTCAAACCCAACGCCGAGGAACTGGCGGAACTGGCTGCTGCAGCCGGCTTCGCCACGGCGTCCACCGCAGACGAACTTGAAGCGGATCCGGTGGCCGCCGCAGCGGCCGCCGCCGCCGTCGTGCGTTCCGGTGTGGGTGCTGTGCTGGCAACTCTCGGATCCAAGGGAGCTGTCCTTGTAACGGCCGACGGCGCGTGGCTGGCCACGCATCCGCCGGTCGCCGCGGTCAGTACTGTCGGCGCGGGCGATTCATCGCTGGCTGGCTATCTGCTCGCCCACGGCCAGGGCGCCGCCCCGGCCGATTGCCTCCGTCAGGCTGTGGCACATGGTGCCGCCGCCGCTTCGCTGCCGGGTTCCACTGTCCCGGCAGTCCACCAAACCACCCCGGAAGCCGTAACCATCACGGCCCTTCGAAAGGATTGACAGTGACTCAGCTCATCACCATCGAACTGGTCGAGCTCGACCAGAACCTGGGCACCTCGCCCGAGGACGTGATCCGGCACCTGGCCAGCAAAGTTGCTGCCACCGGCCGCGCGTCAGAAGTTGAAGGCCTCTTCGCCGACGCCTTCGCCCGCGAGCAGAAGACAGCGACCGGCATCCCGGGCGGCATTGCCATCCCGCACTGCCGCTCAGCCGCCGTCCTCGAACCCACACTGGCCATGGCCCGCCTTAACCCCAAGGTGGACTTCGGCGCCAAGGACGGCCCTGCGGACCTGATCTTCTTCATCGCCGCCCCCGAAGGCGCAGACCAGGAGCACCTGAAGCTGCTGTCCAAGCTAGCCCGGTCCCTGATCAAGAAGGACTTCACTGCGGCCTTGCGTGCGGCGTCTTCCCGCGAGGAAATCGTGGAATTGGTGGACGGCGCCCTGGCGGACAAGCCGGCATCCCACGCCGCTCCAGCATCTACCGATGCTGTTCCTGATGCCGCCGCTGCCGGGGCCGGCGCGTCTGCGGCCCGGCCGAAGCGCCTGGTGGCAGTGACCGCGTGCCCCACCGGCATCGCCCACACCTACATGGCCGCCGATTCACTGGTTGCCGCTGCCCAGGAAATGGGCGTGGACCTGCAGGTGGAGACCCAGGGATCCTCCGGCGCCAAGCCCCTGGACCCGGCGGTCATTGCCGCCGCTGACGCCGTGATTTTCGCGGTGGACGTGGATGTCCGCGGCAAGGAGCGCTTTGCCGGCAAGCCCGTCATCAACGCCCCCGTCAAGCGCGGCATCGACGAGCCCGCCAAGATGGTCCAGGAGGCTCTCGCCGCGGCTGACAACCCGAACGCACGCCGGGTTCCGCATTTCGGTGCCGAGGAACAGGCTGATAATGCGGCCATGGAAAAGGGCGAGCACATCGGCCAGAAGCTGAAGAAGGCCCTGCTCACGGGCGTCAGCTACATGATCCCGTTCGTCGCCGGTGGCGGCCTGCTGATCGCCCTGGGCTTCCTCCTGGGCGGCTACGACATCACGGGCGTCGCTGACAAGGTGGTGGTGGAGAACAACTTCGGCAACCTGCCCGAAGGCGGACTCGCGATCTACCTTGGCGCGGTCATGTTCAAGATCGGCGCCCTGTCCATGGGCTTCCTGGTTCCCGCACTGGCCGGCTACATCGCTTACGCGATCGCCGACCGTCCAGGCATTGCGCCCGGCTTTGTTGCCGGCGCCGTCGCAGGGTTCATGGGGGCAGGCTTCCTCGGCGGCATCGTGGGCGGCCTGCTCGCGGGCTACATGGCCCATCTGATCGGGACGTGGCAGGTGCCGCGCTGGCTCCGCGGCCTGATGCCCGTGGTGATCATCCCGCTGCTGGCTTCAATCTTTGCCTCCGGCCTGATGTTCCTGGTTCTCGGCGGCCCCATCGCCGGACTCACCACCGCACTGAACTCCTGGCTGTCGGGCATGACCGGCGCGTCCGCCGTCGTCCTCGGAATCATCCTCGGCCTCATGATGTGCTTCGACCTCGGCGGCCCGGTCAACAAGGTTGCTTACGCGTTCGCTGTTGCCGGCCTGAGCGCCGGCAGCGCCACCAACCAGGCGCCGTGGCAGATCATGGCAACCGTCATGGCTGCCGGCATGGTCCCGCCGCTGGCGATGGCCCTGGCCACCGTGCTCGACAAGAAGCTCTTCAGCCTGGCTGAGCGTGAAAACGGCAAAGCGGCCTGGCTGCTGGGCGCGTCCTTCATCTCCGAAGGTGCCATCCCGTTCGCCGCGGCGGACCCGCTGCGCGTCATCCCCGCCAGCATGGTGGGCGGTGCCCTCACCGGAGCCCTCTGCATGGCCACCGGCGTTACGTCGCAGGCACCCCACGGCGGTATCTTCGTGTTCTTCGCCATCGGCAACCTGATCATGTTCATCGTCGCCATCCTGGCCGGAACCGTGGTCAGCGCGCTGGCAGTCATCGCCCTCAAGCGCTGGGCCGTCCGCGAGCCCGCTGCTACCGTGGAGACCGTTCCCGCAACGGTCTGACCCCGCCTTACCAAACAACGATCCACGGCGCTGAACCAACAGGCGCCGAAAGACAAAGGAGCAAGAATGTCAGAACGCACCGCAACCGTCGCCAGCCGCGTAGGCCTGCACGCCCGCCCCGCCGCCATCTTTGCGGAGGCCGCCGGCGAGTTCGACCTGGACATCACCATCGCCCGCCAGGGCGAGCCTGTCGATGAGGCAATGGACGCCGCGAGCATCCTGTCCCTCATGAGCCTGGGTGCCGCCCACGGCGACGTTGTGGTGCTCCGCGCCGAAGGTACCGGCGCGGATGACGCCCTGGCGCGCCTGGTCCAGATCCTGGAAACGGATCACGACGCCGAGTAGCGGCTTCACGCCCGCGGCCGCCGTCGCGCCTGTCCCCTCTTTGGGGAAGGTGCGACGGCGGCCGCTGGTTCTTAAGGCCCCACCCAACTGGGTCGCACATAACGTCGTCATTCGGCGGTTTCACGACGTTAAGTGCGACCTAGTTGGGGTGGTTAACCGCGTTCGGCGATCTTCTTGACATCCGCCACGAGTATGTCCCACATGCCCTTGGAGTGCTCCGCCGCGTCTTCGTTGGCGTTGTTGTCCTGTGAGAGCGTGAGCGTTGTTGCACCGTCCTGGTCCTCGAGGGTCCAGGTGAGCGTGTGGTAATTTTCCGGCTTGTCTTCCTGACCGCCCAGCGGACTGAAGTGCGTGTGGACCAGTTTCCGGCCGGGATCCACCTCGAGGATCTTGCCCTTATCCTCGTAGGGCTTGCCTTCCCACTCGCCACGCCACGCGATGGGGCTGCCCTCCGTCCAATCCGTCTCCAGGTCCGCGCCGAACATGAATTCCTTCACGGCGGCCGGATCGGTGATGACCTTCCAGACGCGCTCCGCCGGAGCACCAATAGTGATGGTGGATGTGGCCACAAGGTTCCCGGGCACTACCGGGCCTCCTTGGCGGTCAACAGCAGATATTCCCATTCCATTTGCCATACGGCATCACCGTGGGCCTCGCCAAACGAATCGGCCAGTTCGGTGAGGGCTTTGTCCAGTGCCTGTGCCTTCTCCCGGTCGTCGCCGATGAACTTGTAGACCGAGATGGTGGGACCGTCGTGGGACTTGAAGTACCGCAGGAAGTCCTCCGGCTGGTGGAAACTGCGGATGGCCAGCGTGCGCTTTTTCGCCTGGATATCGGTGATCCTGTCGCCGAAGAGTTCCCGCACGTGGTCTTCACTGCCCCACAGCGGCGGCGGCTGGGCTCCGGGCGGGGGCGGCGGCGCGAACGGCTTCATGGTGGCAAACATCCTTCCGATGAAGCCTTCGGGCGTCCAGCTGAGCAGGCCGATCGTGCCGCCGGGTTTGCACACCCGGACGATTTCGTCCGCTCCGGCCTGGTGGTGCGGCGCATACATCACACCCAGGCAGGACGTCACCACGTCGAATCTGTCCTCCTCGAACGGCAGGGCCTCGGCGTCTGCTTCCATCCACTCCAGCTCTACGCCGCGGTCGGCAGCCTGCCGGCGCCCGGCATCGAACAGCTCCGGAGTCAGATCACTGGCAATCACCTGGGCACCCATCATGGCAGCGGGGATGGCCGCATTGCCGGAACCCGTAGCGACGTCCAGAACACGCTGCTTGGCTTTGACTCCGCACGCATCCACCAGGATGGCTCCGAGATCCAGGAGCATCTCACTGGCCAGCGCGGGGTAATCCCCTGAAGCCCACATGGCCCGGTGCTTTTGCTTCAGAGCCCGGTCTGCCTCGTCTACGTCCACGTTGTCATTCATGGTGGCGCCCCTCTCCTTTGGCAGGCTTTTCCCTTGACAGGCTTCGAGTGACAGCACGCTGTTGCACAGGGCTGCAATGCGACCCATTGTGGCCGCAGCGGGGCGGGCTGTAAAGCGTCTGGGGCTAGGACTCGGCGCGGAAGCAAGCAAACTTAGGGTTTCCTTGTGTTTCCCCAACCCCGGAATTAGCGTGGAAGCCTGACCAGCCATTACGGCGCCACGGCGTCCAGGATTTCCCGGCCCCGGTGAAGGAGGACGACATGCCCGGCAAGAAGAACCCGAGCCTGAAAGATCCTGAACTCTACGAGGAACTGCGCGAGGACGGCGCGTCCAAGCAGAAAGCCGCCCGTATCTCGAACGCGGCCGCCAAGAAAGGCCGCTCCGCGGTGGGCCGCAAGGGCGGGAAATCCGGCGACTACGAGGACTGGACCGTCCCGCAGCTCAAGGCCAAAGCCAGGGAAATAGGCCTCACCGGCTACTCAGCCAAAAAGAAGAGCGAGCTTATCTCCGCCCTGCGGAACTCCTAGGCGGCTGCCATCCCCACCAACACAGCGTGCTCGCGGCCTACGCATTCCCGGTCCGCTTTTTCGCGGACCGCATCAAGCACCCTTGCGCGCCCGCGTGGTGGTGGCCTTCGCCGCAGGATTCGAGGCGGCGGTTTTGGTCCCGGAGGATTTCGCCGCAGCCGTCTTGGCACTCGATGTCCCCGTCCCCGCAGTCTTGGCACCGGCTTTGGCGGGAGCCTTCCCGCCGGAACTGTCGGCACTTTCTCCTGTGCCGGCGTCGTCCGCGTCCTCGGAATCCGCATCCTCAGAGGCGGCAGGCTTACCGCTGCCGCGCTTCCGCTCCAGGCTGCGCTTCAGCGCCTCCATCAGGTCGATGACCTCGCCGTTGCCGCCCCCGCCCGCTTCGGCGCCGAACGTTTCGTCGGTGTCGAGCGAATCGCCCTTCTCCAGCTTGGCCTCGATGAGCTTCCGGAGCTGCACCTGGTAGTCATCGGTGAAGTGCTCGGGTTCGAAATCCGCGGCCATGGACTCCACGAGGGCGGCGGACATTTCGCGTTCCTGGGCGGAAATCCGGATGGACGTGTCCAGCGCAGGGAAGCTGGCGTCCCGGACCTCGTCGGGCCACAGCAGGGACTGCAGCACCAGCACCTCGTCCTTGATGCGCAGCGCCCCCAGCCGTGTCTTCTCGCGCAGGGCGAACTGGACGATGGCCACACGGTCCGTATCCTCGAGCGCCCGGCGCAGCAGGACATAGGCCTTGGGCGACTTGGAATCCGGCTCCAGGTAATAGCTCTTCTCGAACATCATCGGTTCCAGCTGCTCCGACGGAACAAACTGGACCACCTCGATCTCGTGGCTGTTCTCCGCCGGGATGGATTTGAGCTCGTCCTTGGACAGGACCACCGTCCGGCCCTCGTCCTCAAACGCCTTGTCGATGTCCGAATAGTCGATGATTTTGCTGCACACCTCACAGCGGCGCTGGTACCGGATCCGGCCGCCGTCGGCATTGTGGACCTGGTGGAGGCTGATGTCGTGGTCCTCGGTGGCGCTGTAGACCTTCACGGGCACGTTGACGAGGCCAAACGCGATGGCACCTTTCCAGATGGCTCTCATCCCTCAAGTGAACATCACGCGGGGCCGGAGGTGAAGACCCATGGCCGGCCCTAAGGAGCGCGTCAGGGTTGCCGGGCGGGAACTCACCCTCACCAACCTGGACAAAATCATCTACCCGGAGACCGGCACCACCAAGGCCGATGTCCTGGCCTATTACGCCGCCGTGGCCCATGTGCTGATTCCCGCCGCGGCCAACCGGCCCGCCACCCGCAAGCGATGGGTCAACGGGGTGGGCACCGCCGGGCATCCCGGCGAGGTGTTTTTCCAGAAGAACCTGGAGGATTCAGCGCCGGGCTGGCTCCCCCGCGCCGCCATCACGCACAAGGACCGGACCATCTACTACCCGATGGTGAATGATCCCGCCACGCTCACCTGGTTCGGCCAGATCAATTCGCTGGAAATCCATGTCCCGCAGTGGCAGGTGGACTCCCACGGCAAGCAGCTGAACCCGGACCGCTTGGTCCTGGACCTCGATCCCGGCGACGGCGCCGGACTTGAGGAATGCGCCGAGGTTGCCAGGCTGGCACGCGCCATCCTGCAGGACGTGGGCCTGGAACCTGTGCCGGTGACCAGCGGCAGCAAGGGCATCCACCTCTACGCGGGCCTGGACGGAACGCAGACCTCCGACCAGATCTCGGACTTTGCGCACGAACTGGCCCGCGCCCTGGAAGCGGACCACCCGGATCTCGCCGTGAGCGACATGAAAAAGACGCTGCGCACAGGCAAGGTGCTGGTGGACTGGAGCCAGAACAGCGCCGCCAAAACCACCATCGTGCCGTACTCCCTGCGCGGCCGCCTCACGCCCACGGTGGCCGCCCCGCGGACCTGGCAGGAGATCGGGTCCCCCAAGCTCCAGCACCTCGACTACAACGCCGTGCTGCGCCGGGTGAACGCGGGCAAGGACCCGTTCGCCGCCGTCGCCCGCGGTGCCGGGCACCCGAGGGACGGCGGGATCCCTCCGGAAGGGAGAACGGACGACGGCGGCGCGCACGCCCGCTTGGAGCGCTACCGGTCGATGCGGGACCCGGACGCGACGCCCGAGCCGTTCTCCGGCGCCTCGGGAAACGGGGATACCTTCGTGATCCAGGAGCACCACGCGAGCAGGCTGCACTTCGATTTCCGGCTGGAGCACGAGGGGGTGCTGGTGTCGTGGGCCCTGCCGAAGGGCGTCCCTGAGTCCGGCGGGAAGAACCACCTGGCCGTCCAGACCGAGGACCACCCCTTGGACTACGCCACGTTTGAGGGCATCATTCCCAAGGGCCAGTACGGCGCCGGCGAAGTGACCATCTGGGACCACGGCACGTATGAACTGGAGAAGTGGATCAACGGCCGGGAGGTCATCGCCACGCTGACCGGCGCGGACGGCGGCGGCCTGGGCGGCACCAAAAAGTTCGCCCTGATCCACACCGGCCGCGGGCAGGGCAGGGACTCCGAAGGACAATGGCTCATCCACCTGATGGACAAGGACCACCGCACTTTTCATCCGCGGCGGGCTCCGGTGGAGGATGAACCGGTGGAGGACGCGGCGGATAATTCGGCGGCGGATTCCGCGGATGAACCGGTGGAGGACGCGCCGGAGAATTCGGCGGCGGACGCTTCCGGGGCTGAGCCTGCCGCGGACGTTTCCCCGGCCGCGTCCGGGCCTTCCCCACTGCGTGCCCAG
Organism: Arthrobacter sp. 4R501; assembly: GCF_002929755.1. NCBI lineage: Bacteria > Bacillati > Actinomycetota > Actinomycetes > Micrococcales > Micrococcaceae > Arthrobacter > Arthrobacter sp. 4R501. The sequence goes on from NZ_PJIW01000017.1 coordinate 46,904, forward strand.
GATTTCGGTCCCATGATGGCAACGTCCGGGACCGCCGCCGACCTTCACGGCAGCGACTGGCAGTTCGAACTGAAGTGGGACGGCGTGCGTGCCCTGCTGGTCGCGGACGAAGAGAAGGTCCGTGTCTTCAGCCGCAACGGAATCGACGTCAGCGCAACCTACCCTGAGCTGACGGACCGGGCCTGCTGGCCGGCGGGCCCGTTCGTCGGCGACGGTGAGATTATCGCCGTCGGGCCTTCCGGCAGACCCGATTTCGGACTGCTCCAGGGACGCATGAAACTGACCCGGCCGGCAGACGTCGCAAAGGCCCGCGCAGCAATCCCTGTCCGGTTGATGCTTTTTGACCTGCTGTCCGACGGCCGCGGGGACCTTCGCCTGCTGCCTTTCGCTAAGCGGCGGCAGCGGCTGGAGGAGTTCCACCACCCGTCGGAGTGTCCCGTGGAGCTGTCCGCCGTCCTGGACGAGAAGATCGAACACATCCTGGAGAGCGCGCGGGAGCTGGGCCTCGAGGGCGTGATGGCCAAGCGGACCGACAGCCGCTACGTCAGCGGGCAGCGGACCCGGACGTGGATCAAGATAAAGCTGGAGCAGACCCAGGAAGTGGTGGTGGGCGGCTGGCGGCCTGGCAAGGGCGGGCGGCAGGGTTCGGTGGGTTCGTTGCTGGTGGGCATCCCCGACGGCAGCAAGCTGCGGTATGTGGGCCGGGTGGGCAGCGGGTTCAGCATGCGCGAACTGGAAGAGCTCCGGCAGAAGGTGGACGGTCTGGCGCGCAAGACGTCACCGTTCGACGACGTTCCCCGCGAGGATGCCTCGGACGCCCATTGGGTGACGCCAAGGCTGGTCGGCGAGGTGACCTTCGGCCAGTGGACGGGGAGCGGCAAGCTCAGGCATCCGGTGTGGCGGGGCTGGCGGCTGGACAAGAACGCCGACGAAGTGGTGCCGGAGGGCTAGTGGCGCTGTGTTGGCGACGCGCAAATTTTCCCGGGGACACGCAAACGGCCTGTCGACGCCCGAATTCGGGTGTCGCCAGGCCGTTTGTGTGTCGTCAGATCAGATGCGCGTCATCACCAGGGTGTTTCTAGGACGAGTGAGGCATCTGCGGGCGTCCCGTACGGTGCACGGCCGTCACGGCAGCTTCCTGGCCCACGCGGCCGTGGCCTGTGCCCCGCTCTTTGGGGTGCCGGCGCTTGCCGTTTCCGTCCGGCCAGTGGCGTTCGCCGGCCATCGCGGTGGTCACCGCAATGGCGGCCGGGTCCGGCATGGACGGGGTGTCCATGGCTGCCGCGAGATGGTCCGCGACCTCCGGTTCGATCTTTGTTCCAGCATGTTTTTCAGCCATTTTTTCTTCCTTCCGCAATGAAATGAAGTGGTTACCAATAGTAGGTCTGGCGTGCTGTCCTGGCGCTGGATTTACCAGCGGACCTTCTTCTCTGCCGGGCCCTGCTTGCCGCTGACATGGGTGGGCTTGTGGTTCTTGCCGACGCTCTGCAGCCCGGAGTCGCCGCCCCTGGATTTGCTGGCCAGCATGGCCCGCTGCGCTTCGGTCAGCCCGGCCCGGATGCCCTTGGCTTCGGCATCGTCCTGCGCGGATTCGGGCTGGCTGGGAGTGTTGTTTTCAGTCATTTGGTGGAACCTTTCTGAGGAGAATCAGTGTGTCTGACGAGATCAGCATGGACGGGGCCGGTGGTACCAGGCCGCAGGCGTCCGCCTACTCAAAAATCAGTGTTCCCATGAATCAACAATAGGCAGCTTCAGGCTCGGTTGTGAACCCCCGGTTTCCGGCCTGTACTAGGGGCACGGTGGCAGCCGGAACTGGTGCCCGAACGGCCGTGGCGGCCGTCACTTTTCCGCGCGAATCAGGGGAAAAATGGCACAAAAAATGGGTCGTGAACAAAAAGATTCGGTAACGATGGCGGCGAACCGTCCGAATCCCAATGATGACGGGGCGAGAGCAGCCAAAAGAAATCCCTGAAAACCGCTGGAAACCCTCTCTAAGGAAGGCACTTTACGGTATAAAACTCTCATTTGCCATGGAATCCGCGTAAAATTGAAAGCCTGCCCAGAGCGGGGCAGCTACAAGTCGCAAGCAAATGACCTCCATAGGAGTCGCCCAAATGCCCACAGACCGAAGCACGACCGACTCTTCAGCAGGCGTGAACAGCGCCAGCCGACCCAACGAAGCAGCACCAAATAACGCACTCCCAAGTGCGCGTAAACCGAAGATCCTTGCACGCCGCAGGCTCAAAGAGTCCGACGTGAACGTTGTAAACCAGCCCATGCTGAAAAAAGCGCTCGGCGGAACCATCGTGGGTAACACCATGGAGTGGTTCGACGTCGGCGTATTCGGCTACCTGATCACCACCATGGGACCTGTCTTCCTTCCCGAGGCCGACAAGTCCGTCCAGACGCTGTTCCTGCTTGGAACGTTCGCTGCCACCTTCATTGCCCGTCCACTCGGCGGTGTTGTGTTCGGCTGGCTCGGCGACAAGATCGGGCGGCAGAAAGTACTCGCCGCAACACTGATGATTATGGCTGCCAGTACGTTCGCCGTCGGGCTGTTGCCCGGATACGCCCAGATCGGCATCTGGGCCGCTGCGCTGCTGGTAATCCTGAAGCTTGTCCAGGGCTTCTCCACCGGCGGTGAATACGCAGGCGCCACCACGTTCGTGAGCGAATACGCCCCGGATAAGCGCCGTGGATTCTTTGCAAGCTTCCTGGACATGGGCAGCTACCTCGGCTTTGCCCTGGGTGCGGCGTTGGTTTCTGTCCTGCAGCTGACCCTTGGCCAGACAGCCATGGAGGAATGGGGCTGGCGCATACCCTTCCTCATTGCCGGCCCGCTGGGCCTCATCGCCATCTACTTCCGGAACAAGATCGAGGAATCCCCTCAGTTCCAGGCCACCTTGGATGCCCAGGAATCCATCGGGCAGGCCGCCGCTGCAGCTGACGTGGACGCCGCCAAGAGTCCGGTCGGAATCGTCAAGGCCTATTGGCGCTCGCTCATCGTGGCCATGATCCTTGTGGCCGCTGCCAACACCGCCGGGTACGCCTTGACGTCCTACATGCCGACGTACCTCACGGAGTCCAAGGGCTACGATCCCGTCCACGGCACACTGCTGACCATCCCCGTGCTGGTCATCATGGCCTTGTGCATCCCGCTGACGGGCAAGCTGTCCGACCGCATCGGCCGCCGGCCGGTCCTCTGGATCGGCGCCATCAGCACCGTAGTGCTGGCTACGCCGGCGTTCCTGCTGATCGGCGTCGGTGACGTCTGGTCCACGCTGGCAGGCCTCTCGCTGATCGCGTTCCCAGTGACGTTCTATGTTGCGAACCTCGCCTCGGCATTGCCCGCACAGTTCCCGACAGCCAACAGGTACAGCGCCATGGGTATCGCCTACAACTTCGCAGTTGCCATCTTCGGCGGCACTACGCCGTTCATCGTGGCCGCGCTGATCACGGCGACCGGCGATGACATGATGCCGGCCTACTACCTCATGGCGACGTCAGCCGTCGGGGCTGTGGCCATCTACTTCCTGAAGGAATCAGCCAAGCGTCCGCTGCCCGGCTCCATGCCCAGCGTGGACACCCAGGCAGAGGCCAAGGAACTCGTGGCCACCCAGGATGAGAACCCGCTGATCGACCTGGCCGACATGCCGTTCGAATCCCAGGACGTCACCGATGCCGCGGCCGCTAAGGTTCCGGCCGGAGTCTAGGCACCACAGCCTAAGCACCGAACAACATACCGGCCTGTCCGGGCCGTCTTGTAGCCCGCGCTCAAAGGCCCGTCCCGCGCACTTTCCTTGGGGGAAGCACGCAGGGCGGGCCTTAGCCGTGCCCGGCCCGGCCCCGCCCGGCCCGGCCCGCCCAAGCGACGCGCTGTGACCCAACTAATGGTGGCCATTCCGGGCGTCTGCTAATTTTCGAACAACGGTCTAAAGGATAGGTGGTGTTGGCTGTGCGCAGAGTCATGGCCCATGCCCGCACGCTGCACGCGCTGGGCCCGGCGAACAACGACCGGCTCTCGGCCGTAAGGGTTGCCCTCAGCGTGGCAGTGCCCTCCCTGGTACTCCTGGCCATCGGCCGTCCCGAGCTGACCATGTACGCAGTATTCGGTGCCTTGACCGGCATGTACGGACGCTCGGAATCCCATCAGCTGCGCCTCAAGCACCAGGCCCAGGCGGCACTGGTCCTGGTCAGCGGCATCGCGGTGGGCGTGTTCCTGTCCGTCAACCACATCCACTCCTGGTGGCTGGTGCTCGTGGAGGCCTTGCTGGCCGGCCTCGGATCCCTGTTCTCTGACAAGGTGCGGCTCAAGCCCAACGGACCGTTCTTCGGCATCCTCGCATTAGGCGCCTGCGCCTCGGTCCCGACGAGCGTGCCGTTCCTGACGGCGGTGTTGATCGGCGCGGCCTCGGCCGCATTCTCGATCCTGGTGGGCTTCGCCGGCTGGCTGCGGGTCCGGGCCTGGGAGGCGGGCGCCGTGCGTGATGTTCCGCGTCCCAGCAGTGAACTCCGGCAGGCCGCGCTGGTGCACGCCGCCCGCTATGTCCTGGCCGTCGGTGCCGCCGGAACCTGCGGCGTCCTGAGCGGCAGCGGCCACCCGCACTGGGCCATGGCCGCGGCCGCCGTCCCGCTCGCGGGGGCCGACCTGCCCAGCCGCGTCCACCGCGGGATCCACCGCATCGTGGGGACGTTCGTCGGTTTGGCGTTGGTCGCCGTCGTACTCTTTCCTGGGCCGTTGTCCCCGCTGCAGTATTTCCCCGGCCACACGGCCGCGGTGCTGGCGCTGCTGGTGATCGCGTTCCAGTTCCCCACCGAGCTGTTCATGGCGCGGCACTACGGCAGGGCCATGGTCTTTTTCACGCCGGTGATCCTGCTTATGACGCAGCTTGCGGCGCCCGCGGATCCGGGCTTGCTGGTCACCGAACGCGCGGTGGAGACCTTTGTGGGCGCCGTGATCGGTATCGCCGTGGTGGTGGCCGTCCGTGCGCCGCGGAGGGCTACTGCTTGGGACGCCGCGGCGGCCCGGACGTAAACCGCGCCGGCAGCACACGCGAGATGGCGGCCACCAGTTTGTAGCGTTTGGTGGGGATCGAAACGCCCTTGCCGCGGGCGTTGTCAGCCAGGCCGTCCCGGACCACCCAGTCCGCCCGCAGCCACATCCAGTGCGGGGCGACCGACTTGTCCATGCCCATGCGGTCATGGAATTCGGTGTGCGTGAATCCGGGGCACAGCGCGGTGACGTGCACGCCTCTCGGTCCGTAGGCAAGGTTGGCCCAGCGGCTGAAGATGACCTGCCAGGCTTTCGCAGCCGAGTAGCTGCCGCGGTTGGCGAAAGCCGACACGCTGGCCACGTTGATGATCCTGCCGGAGCGCCGCTCCAGCATCCCCTGCAGCGCAGCATGGCAGAGCTCCATGGGGGTCTGCACGTGCAGGCGAAGGTGTCTTTTCTCGTCCTCCAGGGAATTTTTTTCGAACGAGTGCAGCAGCCCGATCCCTGCATTGTTCACCAGGACCTCAACCGGCCGCGCAGCGTCCGTGAGGCGCCCGACGACGGCGGCCACACCGGCGTCGTCCGTCAGGTCGGCGGGCAGCACCTCTGTGGAAACGCTGTAATCACGCTCGAGTTCGTCAGCGATCTGCTGGAGCCGGGCGGCGTCGCGGGCCACGAGCACCATGTGGTGGCCTTCCTGCGCGAGCTGGCGGGCGAACTCCGCTCCCAGCCCTGCGGTTGCCCCTGTTACGAGCGCGGTGGTGGGTGTCTCCATGCGCCCAGACTAGCCGTGTTACGGCGCCGGCGGCTGGTGCAGGCCGAAGGTTGAGCCCTGATCATCTTTGCAGAGCTTGAATCTTCCGTACTCCGCCGGGTCCTCGTCGCCCAGTTCCGCACTGTCCGTCGAGCCGCCAAGTTCACGCACCCGGGCCAGCGCGGCGTCCATGTCGTCCACCCGGAAGAACAGGTAGGGCACCGCACCCTTGTCTCCGCCGTGCAGCCCGCCCGGGATGCCGGGGTGCCGATGATGGACCCCCCTCGTCGGACGGTCCGGGGCTGAAGTCCCAGCCGAAGAGCGCGCCGTAGAACGCCCTGCCCCGTTCGGGATCTTCGACGCCGATTTCAAAGAACGCTGGTTCGCCGGCCATGGCTTCTCCTTTTCAGGTGGAGTCAGATGGGTCGAGTGCGGTCCACCGGACGAAACCACCGTAAACCCCCACAGCACCCCGGTCCAGAGTCAGCGGGCCCGCTCAGCGGTTGGAAAAAGTCCTGGGTTTGTGTCGATCCGGCCTCGCGCCATTCGACCTATGGATGAGAAGGTCGAAGGGCGACCTTCCACAACCAAGGAGAAGATTGAGATGGCCAAGTACATGCTGATCATGCGGGAAACCGACGAGTCCCTCGCGAAGTTCACGGACGTCGACTTCGACGAGGCGATGAACGCCATGGGCAAGTTCAATGACGAACTGATCCGCGCCGGCGTCCTGCTGGCGGCCGAGGGCCTGGAGGATCCGAAGGAGGGAGTTGTGGTCGACTTCACCGGCGAAACACCGGTGGTCACCGACGGCCCCTACGGAGAAACCAAGGAACTGTTCCGCGGCTTCTACATCCTCGATGTGGCCTCGAAGCAGGAAGCCATCGAGTGGGCGAAGCGGGCGCCGCTCACGGCCGGCCGCAAGACCGAAATCCGCCGCGTGCCCACCATCGACGAGTTCCCGCAGGACAACGAATGGATCCAGAAGGAACGCGCCTGGCGCGAGCAGACCGGGCAGCTGTGAGCAGGCAGCTCTGACCGACAGATCTGACCGTTAATGAGCGGTGCTGAGGCTCGGGGCGCCGTCGAGGCGGTGTGGCGGATGGAATCCGCCCGCATCGTCGGCGCCCTGGCCCGCTATACAGGCGACTTCCCGCTGGCCGAGGATCTCGCCCAGGAGGCACTCGCCGAAGCACTCGTCTCCTGGTCCGTCAACGGGATACCCGCCGAACCCGCCGGCTGGCTCCTCACCACAGGCCGCCGTCGTGCGATTGATACGTTCCGCCGGCGGGCGGCACGGGACGACAAGTACGCCCTGCTGGCCAGCGACCTCTCGGCGGAGGAGCCAGGAGCGGACGCCTTGTTCGACCCTGATGCGATCGACGACGACGTGCTCGCCCTGATGTTCATCTCCTGCCATCCGGTGCTGGCCAAGGAAGCCCGGATCGCGTTGACGCTACGGGTAGTGGGCGGCCTGGGCAGCGACGAGATTGCCAAGGCTTTCCTGGTCCCGGTGGCGACGATCCAGGCACGCATCACCCGTGCCAAGAAGACGCTGGCCGCCGCCCAGGTGCCTTTCGCGGTGCCTGAGCCGCACGAGCGGGCTGAACGTCTTAGCTCGGTGCTCAACGTCATCTACCTGATCTTCACGGAGGGCTCGTTCGCCTCGGGCGGCGCGGAATGGATCCGCACGGACCTGGCCGGCGAAGCCCGCCGCCTGGCCCGTGTACTGGTGCGCATCTCGCCGGAGCCCGAGGTGTTCGGGCTGATTGCGCTGATGGAACTCACCGCCGCGCGGTTCCCGGCCCGGCTCGATGCGTCGGGCCGCCCGGTGCTTCTGGAAGACCAGGACCGACGGCGGTGGGACCAGGCCGCGATCCGCCGCGGACGTGCGGCGCTGGCCCGGGCCGCGGGATCCGGACGCGGGTTGGGTGCGTACGGTCTCCAGGCTTCCATCGCTGAGTGCCACGCCGTGGCTCATTCGGTTGCCGAGACGGACTGGCAGCGGATCGTCATCCTCTACGAAGCCCTCGGCCGGCTGGCCCCGTCGCCCGTCGTCGAACTCAACCGTGCGGTGGCCGTCGCGATGGCCTCCGGCCCGGCTCACGGACTGGAGCTGGTGGAGGCGATCGCCGCACGCGGAGAACTGGCGGGCTCGCACCTGCTTCCCGCGGTCCGTGGCGAGATGCTCACTCGGCTCGGCAGGCGTGGCGACGCACGGTCCGCACTCCTCCAGGCCGTGGCGCTGTGCGGAAACGCCGCCGAGCGCGCGGTGCTGCAGCGCAAGGTGGACGAGCTCAGCTGACTCCCTGGCTGAGCTCACCCCACAGCGAACCTGGCGAGCGGGTTGGCGAGCCTGCCGGCCATCTGCAACCCGCCGGACGGGTCCGTGAGGTCAAGCATCTGCTGGTTGTTCCGCAGCTGCAGCCGGTTAAGGCACGACAGTTCAAAGTCAGGGGCGAACAGGTCGTGGCGGGCGAACTGGTCCGCGAGCTCCGGGTGTTCAGCCTGGTACTCCTGGATAACGCGGGCGGCCGTGCCCCAGAACTCCTCCTCGCTGAGTTTCCCGTCCTCCACCAGCAGGGCACCAAGGAAGCGGAAGATGCAGTCGAACACATCCGTGAAGATGGCCAGCACCTTTTCACTGTCGGGAATGTCCACCTGGATCCGTGATACCTCCTCGGGCAGGTCCAGCCGGCGCCCCATCACCACGATTTCCTCGGCGATGTCCTTCATCACCGCACGGACTGGCACACCGTTATCCAGCACGAGGATCACGTTCTCGCCATGCGGCATAAAGGCGAGTTCGTACCGGTAGAGGCAGTGGACCAACGGGACGAGGTAGGCCTCGAAGTAACGGCGCAGCCATTCGGCAGGCTCCAGTCCGGAGCGCTCAATCAGGGCAGACACCATCGGCTTGCCGGTCGAATCGACGTGCAGCAGGGACGCCATGGTGGCAAGCTGCTGGCCGTCCTCCAGCAGCGGGAGCGGACTTTCCCTCCACAGCGCGGACAGCATCTTCTGGTACGGCGAGCCCTTGGCGGACGCGGCCTCGTAGTAGCCGTTGTGGTAGCCGATGGCAGCGATCTCGCTGATCATGGCCAGGCCGCGTTTCTGCAGGGCTTCGTCTGACCGGATCAGGTCCCGCAGCCAGTCGTTGATGGCGGGGGTTGCCTTCATGTACTGCGGCGAGAGTCCCCGCATAAAGCCCATGTTCAGGACGGACATCGCCGTCTTGACGTAGCTCTTGGCGGGCGCGGCCGTGTTGAAGAACGTGCGGATGGACTGCTGGGCCTGGTAACTGTCGGCACCGGTCCCCAGATGGATGATGTGCTGCTGGGCGATTTCGGCAGCGAACGTGACGGTGAGCTTGTTCTCCCACTGCCACGGATGCACCGGCATCAGGAAGTACTGGGCGGGGTCCACACCCTGCGCCGCGAATTCGCTCTCAAAGGACTGCAGCGCGGCGGCGCCGAGCTCGGCCTCCAGGTGGGCGCGGTAGTCCAGCCCCGCGCTGGCGGTGAAGACAGCCTTGCTGCGGTGCACGCCGATCCACTCCAGGCGGACGGGGGCTCCGGTCTCCGGCGCGAACGCCCGGTAGTCACTGATGCCGAACCCCAGCCTGCCGTTGTTGGCCACGAAACACGGGTGGCCCTCCGTCATGCTGCGTTCGATGGCCTGGAAGTCGGCGGCGGGGTCCGTGCCGCCGGTGACTCCTGCCGCGAGTTCCTCGGCGGACGGCTGTCCCAGCCACTGCTTGTAGGAGTGGCCGGCCAGGGTGCTGCTGATCTCTTCAAGGTAGACCGGGAGCATCTCCTCGCGGATGCCCAGGGTGTCCCTGAACTCGGTGATGAAACGCAGGGCGTCCGGGGCGGCGTCCTCGCCGCTGCGTGTGCAGTGGATCGAAGCGGCGTCCACCGACCAGTGCTCCAGCTCAAGCACGCGGGCTGTGAACGAGTACGCCGTGAGGCCGTCGTCGCTGCGGACCACGTACACCGCGGGCTCCTCCGGACCCGTGGCACCCCTGCCGGAGCCCAGGCGCTGCGGCTCCAGGATGCGTTCGTGCAGGAATTCGGCGAGCGCCTTGCGGACCAGGTGGCGGTTGGCTATAGCCCAGCGCTCGGGTGCGAGGTGGGGAACGGTGTTGGCGGTGCTGTCCGGTATTTCGACGACGGTGGGGTCCAGCTCGATGATGGTCACAGTGATGCTCCCTGATGGATCGGGGTGGAAAGGTCATGGGAAGGGACTCGGGGGTGGCCCAGCGCTGCGCGGGCGGCGAGGTAGTCCTGGCGTGTGCAGAAGCTGAGCAGCGCTTCCTTGTCCGGCAGGGTGACAACCCCCGCCGGCTGGAAGCCCAGCCGCTCGTTGAGCACATGGATCTTGGAGTTCCTGGCGTCTGGTTCAACCACCACGCGTTCCACGCCCGGTTTTTCGAACAACCGCTCCAGCACGGCGTCCATCACCGCGGCCGTGTACCCCGGTTGGGGATCTTCCGACGGCGGCGCCACCAGCAGGTGCATGCCGATGTCGCCCTCCTGCACGGCATAGACCGCGGCCAGTGGCGAGGCGGCCGGCAGGTATTCCTCCACCAGGAAGGCGGGGACGCCGTCGTCGTTGATCCCCAGCAAGGCGTGGTGATGCCCCGTTGCCTGGATTTTCGAGTATTCCTCCACAACCCCGTCAACTGTGGAGGACAGCATCCCCCAGAACGACGCGTAAGGCTGTGTGACCCAGCTGTGGAGGAGTGGTGCATCGGCAACGGCGTCAACACAGCGGAACGAGAAGCTCATGCGGACACCTCCACCGTCTGGGCGGGAACAGGCTCGGCACTGCGTCCGGCCGGACCGGAGACTGAACCGGGGACTGAAGCGGAGACCGGGCCGGGCTGGGGCGCGTCAGGCTGGGGCGCGCCGAACTGCTGGAACGCGATGCTGCGCTCCACGGGATAGACGTCGCGGCCGGCGATCTCGCGCAGGATGCACGAGTTGCGGTAGGCGGCCATGCCGAGGTCCGGGGTGACAAAACCGTGCGTGTGCAGCTCGGCATTCTGGACGAAAAGTTCGCCGGGTTCGACGCCGGTGCTGTAGTTGCGTGCCACGGCGAACCGGCCGGCGGAGTCCCTGGCAATCCTGTCCTGGATGCCGGCCAGGAAGTCCGGCTCCCGGTAGGTGTAGCCGGTGGCCAGGACCACGGCTTCGCTGTCCAGCACATAATCCGAGCCCTGTTCCCCGTGCCGGAGCCGCAGGGTGTGGGAACCGGCGGTCTGATCCCACGCGGCGCCCGTGAGCGACGAATGAGTCAGGAGCTGGGTGTCCACCATGCCGTCGAGGCTCTTCGTGTACAGGAGGTCGTAGATGGCGTCGATCAGCTCGGAGTTGATGCCTTTGTACAGGTTTTTCTGGCTCTTGATGAGTCCGTCGCGCTGGTCCTGCGGCAGCCCGTGGAAGTAGTCCACGTATTCCGGCGAGGTCATCTCCAGAGTGAGCTTGGTGTACTCCAGCGGGAAGAATCGCCCGGACCGGGTGACCCAGTTCAGCTGGTAGCCGTAGGTGTCGATGTCCTGCAGGAGCTCGTAATAGATTTCCGCGGCGCTCTGGCCGCTGCCCACGACGGTGATGCTGCGCTTGGCCTGCAGCTCACTCTTCCTCGACAGGTAATCGGCGTTGTGGAGGACAAGTCCCCCGCCGCCATCAGCGGCCGCGTCGACTATTTCGTCACAGGACGCCGGCACGTACGGCGAGGTGCCCGTGCCCAGCACCAGCCGCCGCGCCAGCAGCACCTCGGGCCCCTCCGGACCTTGCACCGAAAGGCGGTAAACGCCGGCGTCGTACGTTACATCCAGCACAGCCGTGCTAAAACGGACGGACCGCAGCTGGCCGGCCACCCATTGGCAGTACTGGTTGTACTCGGCGCGCAGCGGATAGAAGTTTTCGCGGATATAGAAGCGGTAGAGGCGCCCGGTCTGCTTGAGGAAATTCAGGAACGAATAGGGCGACGTGGGGTCGGCCAGCGACACCAGGTCCGCCATGAACGGCACCTGGAGGTGGGCCGGCTCCAGCATCATGCCGGGGTGCCAGTCGAAGGATTCCCGTTGCTCCAGGAAGACGCCATCCAGCCCGTCCACCGGCTCGCTGAGGGCTGCGAGGCCAAGATTGAAGGGCCCGACGCCGATGCCGGCGAAGTCGAAAATGCGCGCTTCTGCAGAACTGCTAAAGTCCGAGGTGCTCATGCGGACACCTCGCTGGTGCTGTTGTTGGTGTTGGCGCCGGCCAGCAGCTGCACGCCGGTGCTGCGCAGCAGCTCGATGATCTCGCGGATGTCCTCCAGGGTTGCCTCGGCGTTGAGGAGCGTGAACTTCAGGTAGTGCCTGCCGGCCACCTTGGTGCCGGCCACCACGGCCTGCCCGGACGCGAAGACCGCCGCGCGGATGGCCGGGTTGAGGGCGTCGGCCGCATCCTCGGAAAGCCGGCCGTGAGCGTCGGACACAGTGCCGGTGAGTTCAGAACCGGAGACCCGGGGCCGGTACCGGAAGACCACCGTGCTGAGCTGCGGAGCGGCGGCGAGCTCAAAGTCGTCGTCGGCCGCCAGCACTGATCCCACCCGGGCGGTGAGATCGATCGCTTCATCAAACAGGGCGCCAATCGCATCCGCGCCCATGATGCGCAGGGTCAGCCACAGCTTGAGCGCGTCAAAGCGCCGGGTGGTCTGGATGCTCTTGTCCACCTGGTTGGGGATCTCGGCCAGGGCGGCGCTTTCCGGGTTCAGGTAGTCCGCGTAGTACGTGACGTGCTGGAGCATGGCGCGGTCGCGGACCAGCAGGGCGCTGGAGCTGACGGGCTGGAAGAACGTTTTGTGGAAATCCACGGTGACGGAGTCGGCCAGGCGGGTCCCGTCCAGCAGGTGGCGGTAGCGGCCGGAAACCATCAGCCCGCCGCCGTAAGCCGCGTCAATGTGGAACCAGGCACCGTAGGCGCGGGCCAGGGCCGCGAGGTCCGCGAGCGGGTCCACGGCACCGAAATCGGTGGTCCCGGCGGTGGCCACAACCGCCATCGGCACCAGCCCGGCGTCGTGGGTTTCCGCCATGGCCTCGGCGAGCGCGGCCGGGTCCATCTTGTGGTCCGCGGCGCACGGGACGGAGATGACGGCGTCGAAGCCCATGCCCAGCATGGACGCGGACTTCTGGATGCTGAAGTGGCTGTCTGCTGATGTGAAGATCCGCAGCTTTTCCAGCAGCGCGGGCAGCCGGAGTCCAGCGTTGGCCGGCTCCTGCCGCAGCCCGGCAACGGCGTGGTTGCGCGCGATCAGCAGCGCCTGCAGGTTGGACTGGCTGCCGCCGGAGGTGAACACGCCGTCGGCTGCCGCCCCCAGCTGCAGCCGTTCGGCGGTCCAGTCGATGAGCCGGCGCTCGATCATGGTGGCCCCGGCGCTCTGGTCCCAGGTGTCCATTGAGGAGTTCACCGCGGACAGGATGGCCTCCCCCACCAGCGCCGGGATCACCACCGGGCAGTTCAGGTGGGCCGCGTACTTCGCATCGTGGAAGTAGATGGCGTCCCGGAGGTACACGGTCTCCAGCTCTTCCAGCGCCGCGGCGGTGTCCGGGAGCGGCTGGTCCAGGTCAACGGCGCCGATGCGCGCCTTCATTTCGGCGGGCCCGACGCCGGTAAAGGGCCGGGTGGTGCGGTCGATTTTGGTGGCCACGGCGTTGACGCCCTGCAGCACCTGCGCCACGTACCGGGTGGAGTTCCTGGTGTTGAACAGATGGTTGGTGGCAGCGAGGGCCAGCTCCACGCGGGAGCCGAAATCCTGCCCGGGCAGGGTTTCGCCCACCCGATTTTCATCCACGTACATCTCATCAACACGGGGCAGCAGCGGCACAGTGGTCATCCTTAGTTCGACGTTGGGGCTGTCTTTAGCAAGGTAAGCCTTACTTAGGTGAACCTTTTCGTCAAACTTTAGTGACTTATTTATCTTAAGCCGCGGGAATACGGGCGTTCTTCAGGTCGCGGGCGCGTCATTGACTGGCCCCGATCGCTAATCGGGTGCAAAATACTCCGCGCGAACGGACATTTTGAGGCCCTCCGGAGGGAGTTCCAGGGGCTTAAATGACGATCGCGCTGGTTCGAGGGGCCTTAAATGACCGTTCGCGCTAGTTGTCCGGCCAGTCGATGTGCTGTTCGTAGCCCCCCTCGTGGGCGCGGAGGTAGCGGGTAATGAAGGGGCAATGCGGGATGATCCGCTTGCCCGAGGCCACCACGTCGTCGAGCGCGAAGTGGGCCAGCACCTTGCCCAGGCCCTGGCCCTGGAAGGCCTCGGCAGTGTCTGTGTGGAGGAAATCCACGTGTCCGGGCAGGTCCCGGAAGAAGGACTGGACGGCGACCTTTCCGCCCACCCGCAGCTCGTAGCGGTGATGTTCGTCATCCCTGGACAGCGAGACGTCGGGGCTGAACTTGTCCTCTGTGGAAATCATGTTCTCAGTCATGGTTCGACATTGGCACTACTTGGCCCCGCTGGCAATGGCCCGTCAGACTGGCTGCCATCGTGGGCGACGCGTTCGGCACCGACATCGCCGGGGACACGTTCGGGTATCCGGCCCAGCAGCAGGACGGCCAACACAAAGCATGCCGCGCCGCCTCCGAGCAGGCCCAGCGTCAGGCCGTTGAGGGCAGCGTCCGCCACCGGAATGAAGACGACGACGGCGGCCGTCACCACCGCAGCGGCGGGCCGGCCGCGTGTGTGGACAGACGCCGTCGGACGTTCCTCAAGGTGGCCGAACGCGGCCAGCACCGGGACCAGGAGGGCCACAACCCCCAGGAGGACGAGCGGCCGGGCCCACCACCATTCGGCGGTGCCTGCCGCGGGCTTGGGGAAGTCGGTGAGGAGCAGGAGCCCGGACATGGCCGCGAGCAACGGCAGGTGCCACAGGTACACGGTCATGGAGCGGCGCCCGGCAACCATGACCACCCCGCGGATCCAGCGCACGCCGGAAACCCAGCCGAGCCCCGGCCGGAAAAGCTGGAGCGCGGCAGCCTGGGACACGCCAAGGAGCAGCAGGCAGAGGTTGGGCGGGTTGAGGTTGACCAGCATATTTCCGGAGTAGAGACCCAGGCCAGTGACCAGCCCGAGCACAAGGTTGGCTGCCAGGATGAGCCCCACCAGGCCGGAGCGCGAGAGCCTGGCCAGGTGACCGTCGGCCACCAGGAAACCAAGCTGCTGCACGGCGCACCACAGGAAAACAAGATTTGCGTAGGCGAGCATGGGCAGGGCTCCGCGGAAGCAGTCGATGGCCACCACGAGGGCAGCCAGGACCGCAACGGTCAGCCAGGGCGCGCGCTCATGGAACCGGGCCAGGAGCGGGATGTTTAGCTGGGCGGCCAGGTAGGCGGCCAGAAACCAGAGCGGCATGCCCGCTCCGGTGGTCATCAGCTGCACCACCTGGGCGTCCACGCCCAACAGAAGCGCGGCCCAGAACCCCAGGAACATCACCGCCAGGAGTGCCGCCGCCGGGCGGACCAGCCGCAGCAGCCGGGCCTGGGCAAACTCGACGCCCGTACCGCCGCGGGCTCTCAGCCGCTGCCAGGACTGGAGGCCCGTGGTGCCGCCGGTCACGAAGAACAGCGGCATCACCATGAAGATCCAGATCACGGGCTCGAACCATGGCTGATCGCCCAGCGTATTTTTGGAGGTCACGGTGCCGTCCCCTTGCAGGACGGGGCTGACCATCATGCAGTGGCCCACCACCACCAGGGCCAGGCAGACGAACCGGACGAGGTCGATCACGAGGTCGCGCTGGACCGCCTGTTCACCCTGCGGGGCCGGCCCCGCCTCCTTCACACCACTCACGTGCAGTCCCAACATGCGCCGATGCTGTTGTTCACTCAATTGTCCGCCCGTGATGCGCTCCCGGCCAGAAAAGGGTGTTCCCGGCCAGAAACGGGCACAACGTCGCCTCAGCAGTGGTCGCCTCAGGAGCGTCAGTCAGCCGGTAACGGCCAGCAACCCAAGCACGACGGCGAGCAACGGCGTCGTGCCTTGCAGAACCGCGGCGCGGAGGTACTTTTTCCCGCTGAGTGCCAGCACCGCGGCGGCGAGCAGCATGGAGCCGCAGCAGCTGAAGATCAGCGTCCAGCCCACCACGTGCTGCGCCGAAGCGTCGGGGCCAAGCGCCACGCAGCCCAACCCGATGAACGCACCGATGGCCAGGAACAGGTTGTAGAAACCCTGGTTGTAGGCAAGCGGTTTGGTGGTCTCGGCGTCGGCCTGGGAGGCGAGGCCGAAGCGTTTCCAAGTGGCCGGCGTGGTCCAGGTGAGGGATTCCATGGTGAAGATGTAGACGTGGAGCGCGGCGGCGAGGAAGGCAAAAAGCAGGGAGGCCAGGATCATGTGCTGATCCTAGCCTCCCCAAAAACTCAACTGATGCGTCAGCGGCTGAGCATGCCCAGTGCGGACGTGGCGAATTCCCTGGCCGAGGTGTTCCAGTGGCCCAGCAGGCCCTGGAGGTTCTCGCCGTCGGCCCGGTGCGCCGGCAGCTGTTCCTGGAGCGTGGACAGCACGCCGGTGCGGAGCTCGGTATTGAAGTTCACTTTGCCCACGTTCATGGCGGCGGCCTTGACCAGCTCCCCCGCCGGAATGCCGGACGCGCCGTGGAGCACCAGCGGGATATGTGTCCGCACGGCTATGTCCTGCAGGACGTCCCAGCGCAGCTGCGGCTCGCCCTTGTACTTACCGTGGACGTTGCCCACCGCAACAGCCAGCAGTTCCGCGCCGGTCCGGGCCACAAAGTCCTCCACCTGCGCGGAGTCCGTCAGGCCGGCAACGGCCACCCCGGCTTCATCGGCACCGAAGGCCCGGTCTTCGTCGCCGGCCAGACCGCCGAGTTCCGCTTCAAGCACGACGCCGGCACCCAGCACAGCGCGGGCCTCACGGACCAGCGCAATGTTGTCCTCATACGGCAGGGACGAGCCATCCGCGAGGACCGAATCCGCCCCCGCGGCGACGGCGTCGGCCATCACTTTGAGGTCCGTCGCGTGGTCCAGCTGGACGGCCACCGGAACGGTTGCGGCGTCTGCCAGCCCGCGGAGCGCGGCGATCAGGCGGAGGCCGTTGGACGTGCCGGCCGTTCTGGGGGCCACCAGCAGGATGACCCCGTGGCCCGCGTCCTCGGCCGCGCCCACAACGGCCAGCGCGGTGGTGAAGTCGTAGCAGGTGAAGGCGGGAACGGCGGAGCCCTGCTGGAGGGCGGCGGTGACCAGGTGGTCGAGTCGGGTGCGCATCAGACGCTCAGGCCTCCCACGAGGATCCAGGCCACGTAGGTCAGGATGAAGCCGGCCACGCCCAGGACGGTAGTGAGAACGGTCCAGGTCTTGAGGCCGTCCGAGACGGTGAGTCCGTAGTAGCGCACCACAGTCCAGAAGCCGGCGTCGGTCACGTGGGACAGGCCCAGGGAGCCGAAGCCGATGGCGATCACGATAACGGCGATCTGGGCCGGCGAGTAGCCGCCTTCCATCACGGCTGAGGTCAGCAGGCCGGTGGTGGTGACGATGGCGACGGTTGCCGAACCCTGGGCTGCACGCAGTGCCAGGGAGATCACGAAGCCGAGCACAATCACCGGCAGGCCCAGGTGGTCCAGCGTCTGGGACAGTGCGGCACCGATGCCGGAGGTCCGCAGGACCTCACCGAACACGCCGCCGGCCGCGACAACCATCAGGATGGACGCGATGGGAGGCAGGGCGCCTTCGAAGATCTCGCCGGTTTCCTTCAGGGACCAGTTGCGGCGGACCGCCAGCAGGAAGAAAGACAGGGCAACGGCCACCAGGAGGGCGAAGAACGGGTTGCCGATGAAGGCAGCCAGGCCGTACCAGGAGTTGTCCTTGGGGATGGTGAGCGTGCCCAGGGTGCCGATGAGGATCTGCACGATCGGCGCGGCGATGAGGAAAATGATCAGGGCCGGACGCGGCGGGGCGATGCCTACGGCGCCGGGGCCTTGGTGGCCGACCTTGACCAGGGAGTCGGAACCGAATTCGTCCACCTGGGCCTTGACGCCGGGGAGGAGCTCGTACTCCTTGCGGTTCATGATGCTGGCAACCCAGTAGGACAGGAATCCGAGCGGGACGCAGATGAGCAGCGAGATCAGCGTGATGAGCCCGATGTCGGCGCCGAACACGCCGGCGCCTGCCACGATGCCTGGGTGCGGCGGCACGGCGACGTGGATGGAGAGCATAATGCCGGCCATCGGCAGGCCGAACTTGACCGGGTGCACGTTGGCGATCTTCGCGAAGGCGTAGACGATCGGGACGAGCACAATAATGCCCACCTCGAAGAACACGGGGATGGCCACCAGGAAGCCGACGGCGGTGAGCGCCACCGCGACGCGCTTGGCGCCAAGCTTCTCGGTGAAGTGCGCGGCCAGCGACTGGACGCCGCCGGAAACCTCGATCATCCGGCCCAGGACGGCGCCGAGCGCGATCAGCAGGGCCACCTTGCCCATGGTTCCGCCCACACCGGTGGCGACGACGGTGAAGACGTCCTTCAGCGGGATCTGCGAGGCCACGGCCACGGCCATGCTTACGGTCAGCAGGGCCACAAAGGCCTGGATCTTGAAGCGGATGATCATCACCAGCAGGACGGCGATGCCGATCGCCGCGATGGTGAGGAGCAGCGGAGTACCCAGCTCCACGGCGGGTTTGATGGCGGGGGCGTCGGCCGCCCGCACCATCAGCGAGTTAGTCAGGGGGTTCATTGCGGTGTCTCCTTCGACAAGCCAGTCTTCCAGAAGACGGGCTGGCGGGCGCTTTTTCTTGTGCATTGTGAACGCTGGAAGATACGACGACGGCGGAGGGGGGGACCGCCGTCGTCGTACGTTTTTTTGGGGGTGCTTTAGCCGTGGTGAACTAGTGGTGCCTAGGCGGTGCGCTTGGTGGGCGCGACAACCTTGATGACTGCGGAATCGTCGGCGGCGGCGAGGCCCTGGGCCTGGCCCAGGAGGTACAGCTGCTCGGCGGCGGCGGCAACGGGGGCTGCCAGGCCGGCGGCGCGGGTGGCCTTGCCCACGATGCCCATGTCCTTGACGAAGATGTCCAGGCGGGACAGGACCTCGGCGCCTTCCTCGGTGTAGGCCTCGAGGATGCGCGGGCCGCGGTTGGAAAGCATGAACGAACCTGCCGCGCCGGCTTCGAGGGCGGCGAGGGTCTTGGCCTGGTCCAGGCCGAGCGCGTCGGCGAGCGCCATGGCCTCGGCGGCGGCCGCGATGTGGATGCCGCAGAGGAGCTGGTTGACGGTCTTGAGGGCCTGGCCGTCGCCGGGTTTGTCGCCCACCACGGTGAGCGTGGAGGCGAGCAATTCGAGGGCCGGGCGGGCCTTCTCCTGTGCTTCCGGGGAGGCCCCGACGACGATCAGCAGGTCGCCTTCGCCGGCGCGCTTGGGGCCGCCGGACAGCGGCGCGTCCACGAGCTCAACGCCGTATTCGGCGAGCTTCTCTACCGTAGCGGGAATGGCTTCGGTGCCCACGGTGCTGCCGAGGATGACGACGGCACCCGGTTCCAGCACGGAAGCCACGCCGTTCTCGCCGAAGAGGACGTCGTTGAGCTGCTCGCCGTTGCGGACCGCGAGGAGCAGTGCGTCGGCGCCCTTGGAGGCTTCCCTGGCGGAGGCGAAGGTGCGGATGCCGGCTTCTTCGGCGAGCTTCAGGCGCGGCTCGGCGATGTCGAAGCCGTGGACGGTGAGCTCGCTGGCCAGTCGGGTGGCCATGGGCAGGCCCATGGCGCCGAGGCCCAGGACGGTGACGGTGTAGTTGCTGGTCATGGTGTTCTTCCTTGAATACTGGCGATATCGGTGATTGAGCCTGTCGAAATCCATTGACGGGTTTCGACAAGCTCAACCACCGGGGTTGGGATTAGAAGGTGTTGCTGAGCTTGCGGGTGACGTCAGCGAGGGACTGGTCGTCGCCCACGTTGCCGGCGAACACGATGTACGGGATGCCCTTGGCGGGGCCGTCCACCGGCTCCCAGAGCGAGACGATGCCCGGCAGCATGGGACCGCGGACAATGGCGTGGCGGATTTCCAGGCCGTGGGCGGCGACGTCCGAGGACGTGATGCCGCCCTTGGCGATGACGAACCGCGGCGGGAAGGTCTTCAGGGTCCGGTTCACTACGGCGACGACGGCGGCGGACACTGTGCGCGCGATCCGCAGGCTTTCGGCGGGATCGCCAGTCTTGATCAGCAGGCGGCTGGTGTGGACGATGACATCTCCCCCGTGGAGTGCTTCCACAACCGTGCCGACGGTCTGGTCGAGGTAGGCGTCCGCAGCTGTTTCGGTTTCGGCGGCAAGAAGCTTCTCGACGTCGATCTCCACAATCCGCGCGGCGCTGTGCTGCTCGGTGAGGGCCTTGAGCTGGCGGGTGGTGACGCCCACGTGGGAGCCCACCACGATCAGGCCGCCGGCCTCGGACGGGGTGTTGCCTGCGTAGGCTTCAGCGCCGGTGAGCTCGGTGCGGATTTCCTGGCCGATCCGGGCGCGGACAAACGGCGGCCCCACGCGGTAGAGGAGCTTCTTGCCGCGGCGTTCGGCTTCTTCCAGGCCAAGGGACAGGGCGCGGAGGTCGTTCTCAGTGACGATGTCGGCGACGATCGGCGTGGAGTTGGTGGCGGGCTCGATGGCGTCGGCGATGGCCTTGGCGGTGATCTGCGGATCGGCGGAGGCGCGGATGATGTTCAGGTCCAGGACAATCACGGATTCCGCGGCGAAGCGGCCCTGCGACTTCTCTTCCACGTATTTGGTCATGTCCGAGTTGGCGAAGCCGAAGCTGGCGTCCTTGGCGAATTCGGTCTCGGCCACAGGGGTGAGCTTGCCGGCATCGTCACCGGTGCCGCGCATGTAGTGCACGCCGCCGATGGTCACGCGGCCGGCGTCGGGGAACGCCGGCACCAGCACAACGCCGTCGGTGGCTTCTCCGCTGACGTCGGCAACAGTGGCCGCGATGACGTCGGGCTCCAGCGGGTAGTGGCCACGGAGGGTCGAGTCGCTGCGGCTCACGAAGCCCAGCCGCAGGCTCGAATCGGCACCGGCATCTGCGGAGCCGGCGGCGGCCAGTGCATTGCGGACCACTTCCTCGTTGCGGGCTGCAGCTTCTGCGGGGTCCAGGCTGCGGGTGTTGGTCAGCACGTACACGGCAGGCTTCGCCTGGCCAAAGGCCCAGATGAAGTCCTCCACTTCCCAGCGGGTGAGCACGGGCAGATCCGCAACGGACTGCGTTCCGGTGGGGTCGTCGTCGAGCACTACGAGCATCCGGGGGGTCTCCGCGCTGGACGCGGCGACGGCGTCGGCCACCAGGCGGGCGGGAATCCGGACTTCGGCCGGGAAGGCGGCCAGGATGTCTGCTTCAAGCGTCACAGTGCACTCCGTTGTGTGGAAATCTAAGTATTGAGGTAACTGTAAGATGTCTGACATCTAACATTTCAAATAGTGTGGCACAGGACATACAAACGCGCAAGTAGACTTGTCAGACATATCTGGCGACGCCGCAAGGGGGACGTAATGGCACGGAAATCATTGGTGGGCGTTGT
The DNA here is from genome assembly GCF_002929755.1 of Arthrobacter sp. 4R501. Taxonomy (NCBI): domain Bacteria; kingdom Bacillati; phylum Actinomycetota; class Actinomycetes; order Micrococcales; family Micrococcaceae; genus Arthrobacter; species Arthrobacter sp. 4R501. The sequence continues at coordinate 68,209 of NZ_PJIW01000017.1, forward strand.
TGCCGACGAACTCCTGGACCGCATTATTGCCGGCGACTTTCCGCCCGGCTCCAGCGTGCCCGGCGAGCTTGAGCTCAGCGCCAAGCACGAGGTGAGCCGGATGACGGTGCGCGAGGCCATGAAGACCCTGGAAGCGCAGCGGATCCTCAGCGTGGAACGCGGCCGCGGCACGTTCGTTAACCCGTTGAACCGTTGGGCTTCGCTGGAAGCCGTCCTGCGCGCCGCATCAGAGGGACAGAACGAAGCTGCCGCCTCCGTGCAGCTCATTGAACTGCGCCGGATGCTTGAAACCGGGGCGTGCGAACTCGCGGCGGCACGGATCAGCGACGCCGACATCCAGGCGCTGTTCGGCCATGTAGCGGCGATGCGGGCCGCCCATGAGGTCAACGATGTGGCCGCCTTCGTGGAGGCTGACCTGGCATTCCATGACCTGATCCTGCTCGCCTCGGAGAACGTTTTTGTGGCGGTCCTTTTCGCACCGCTGCACCGGGTGCTCGAGAAGCGCCGGGCCGAAACTTCGGCCGTGCCAACCATCCAGGAGCACGCCATCGGACACCACCAGAACATCGCCGAGGCACTGGAATCGCGTAACCCGAGCAGGTCGCGCGAAGCCATGGACCTGCACATGCAGCAGACCCTGGATGACCTCAAGAACCTGGTCCTCGAAGCGCCCTGACCAGGGTCCGCTCCGAAGTATTGGCTCTGGCCACGCTTCAAAAGTGCCACTAGTGTTCAAGAACGGCCCGCAACCGGGAATCGAAGGCGATCACGAGGAGCGAAGTTGTCCAACCACACGTACAGCATTACTGAAATTGTCGGCACCTCCGGAGAAGGCGTGGACGCGGCAGTCCGCAACGGGATCGCCGAGGCCGCCAAGACCTTGCGCAACCTGGACTGGTTCGAGGTCAAGGAAATCCGCGGTCACCTCGAAGACGGCAAGGTTGCCGACTGGCAGGTACGGATCAAGCTCGGTTTCCGCCACGAAGGCTGACCCTTCCAAAGTCTGAACGGTGATGGCCGCGTCCTTTGGGCGCGGCCATCTCTGTTCAGCCATTCGGCACGGCCCTGCCAGGCACTTCCTGCAACGAAGGTAGGACTGCCGGTCCTAGGAAAAACAGGGACACGGTCAAGGACTGACTATCGGCGCGAAAGTGCATAGGCTCGTACCGGAGCAGTTCCCGAAAGCGGTTTCCTGCCGGACATCCCGAGCCAGGAACCATCCTTCAGCACTACGAGGAGTACCCATGTCAGAAATCTCGCTGAACAACGGCGTCGCTATCCCCCAGCTCGGCTTCGGCGTTTTCCAGGTTCCGCCGGAAGACACCCAGCGGATCGTTGAGGATGCCCTGGCAGCCGGCTACCGCCACATCGACACCGCCGCGGGATACCGCAACGAAGCAGGTGTGGGCGCTGCCATCGCAGCCTCGGGCATTCCGCGCGAGGAAATCTTCGTGACCACCAAGCTCCGCAACGGCGACCAGGGCCGGGCCTGGGACGCATTCCAGGACACCCGCGAGGCGCTGGGACTTGACTTCGTGGACCTCTACCTCATCCACTGGCCGGTCCCGTCACAGGGCCTCTACGTCCAGGCTTGGAAGGAACTGGAGGCCCTGTATGCCGCCAAGGCGATCCGTGCCATCGGCGTCTCGAACTTCCTCTCCGACCACCTGGACACCCTGCTCGAGTCCGCGGACGTCGTACCCGCCGTGAACCAGATTGAACTGCACCCCAGCTACCAGCAGGCCAAGCTAGCCGCCAAAAGCCGTGCCCTCGGGATTGCCGTGGAGGCCTATAGCCCGCTGGGCCAGGGTGGGGACCTCAACGGAAACGCCGTCACCGCCGTTGCGAAGGCACACGACGCCACCACGGCGCAGGTGGTCCTGGCCTGGCACCTGGCCGCCGGCACCATCGTCATCCCCAAGTCGGTTAACCCGTCCCGTATCCGCGAAAACTTCGCGGCCGCGTCCTTAACCCTGACCGACGACGAGCTCGCCTCCATCACCGCCCTCGAGCGGGGCGCGCGCATCGGTTCCGATCCCGCCGTCGCCGCTTTCACACAGCTGTAGCCAACGCTGACCGAGCCTGTCTGCACCGATTCCGGCGGGCTCGGTCAGCGCGTTCCGCCTCGCCCAACCACCAGCGAAGGATCCCTCCGCATGCAGTACACGCACCTGGGCCGTTCGGGCCTGAAAGTTTCCCGGCTTTGCCTGGGCACCATGAACTTCGGCCCGCACACCGACGAGGCTGACGCGCACCGCATCATGGATTCGGCCCTGGACGCCGGCATCAACTTCTTCGACACCGCCAACGTCTATGGCGGACACGGACACCGGGGCTGGACCGAGGAAATCATTGGCCGCTGGTTCGCGAAGGGCGGCGAGCGCCGCGAACGGACCGTCCTGGCCACCAAGCTGTACGGCACCATGACGGACCTCCCCAACGAGTCCAAGCTGTCCGCGCTGAACATCCGGCGCGCCCTGGACGCCAGCCTGAAGCGCCTCCAGACGGACTACATCGACGTGTACCAGTTCCATCACGTTGACAGGGACACGCCCTGGGACGAGATCTGGCAGGCCATCGAAGTGGCCGTCCAGCAGGGCAAGATCCTCTACTCGGGCAGCAGCAACTTCGCGGGCTGGCACATCGCCCAGGCACAGGAAGCCGCCCGCCGCCGGAACTACACCGGGCTGGTCAGCGAGCAGTCCATCTACAACCTGTTCCGCCGCGAGGTGGAGCTGGAGGTCATCCCCGCCGCACAGCAGTACGGACTGGGCCTGATCCCGTGGTCGCCGCTCCAGGGCGGGCTGCTGGGCGGCGTCCTGAAGAAGGAACGCGCGGGCGTCCGGCGCACCGAAGGGCGCGCCGCAGAAACGCTCAAGCAACACAGGGACCAGATCCAGCAGTTCGAGGATCTCGCGGACGGGCTGGGGCACGAACCCGGCGACATCGCGCTAGCGTGGCTGCTTCACCAGCCTGCTGTCACCGCACCGATCGTGGGGCCGCGCACACAGGAACAGCTCGACGCCGGCATCCGGGCGTTGGGGGTCACGCTCGACGCCGACGCGCTCAAGCGGCTCGACGACATCTTCCCGGGCCACCGGCCGGCACCGGAGGACTACGCATGGTGAATCCATTGGATTCCGCGGCCGACACCGTGGCACCACGGAGCATCCTCTTCCTGGGCGGCACCGGGGTGATCAGCGCCGCAGCGGCGGAACGCGCCGTCGTGCTGGGACACCGGGTGACCATCCTCAACCGCGGCCAATCGGACAGGCCGGTCCCGGACGGCGCGGAGGTCCTGCACGCGGATATCCGCGACCAGGACGCTGTGCGGGCGGTGCTGCAGGGCAGGGAGTTCGACGCCGTTGCGGACTTTATTGCCTTCACTCCAGATCAGGCGCGCTCCAGTATGGAACTGTTCCGGGGCCGGACCGGCCAGTACGTGTTCATCAGCACGGCGTCGGCCTACCAGAAGCCGCCCACCCGGCTGCCGATCCTGGAATCCACTCCGCTGAAAAATCCGTTCTGGCAGTATTCACGGGACAAGATCGCGTGCGAGGACCTCTTGTTCGACGCCTACCGGTCAGACGACTTTCCGGTCACCGTGGTGCGCCCCTCACATACGTACGACCGCACGAGGGTGGGCCTGGTGGGCGGCTGGACAGACATCCACCGGATGCGGACCGGCCAGCCCGTCATGGTGCACGGTGATGGCACCTCGCTCTGGACCGTGACGCACGCCAGGGACTTCGCGAAGGCCTTCGTGGGACTGCTCGGCAGGCCGCAGGCGGTGGGCGAGAGCTACACCATCACGTCGGATGAGTACCTGCCCTGGAACCAGATCTATGGCCTGTTTGCGCGGGCGGCCGGAGTTGCCGAACCCGAGTTGGTCCACATATCTTCGGAAACCATCGCCGCGCACGGCGCCGGGCACAGCCCCCATCTGGGTCCAAGCCTCCTGGGCGACCGCGCCCACTCGGTGGTGTTCGACAACACCAAGATCAAAGCCCTGGTGCCTGGCTTTGCGGCCACCATCCCGTTTGCGGACGGGACCCGGGAGATCGTTGACTGGCATGAGAGCCACCCGGAACTTCAGGTGGTGGACCAGTCGTTTATGGATCTGAGTGATCGGCTGATCAGGTGGGCGCGAAGGGCGGCTGACTGACGGCGCGGCCCGGCCATGCCATTTACAACGTTCTAAATACTCGGGATTCCCGCCGGGCGCAAGGGTTGATTTGTGGCGCATACCCCCACTAGGTTACTGGGGAAGCGTTTTCCCAATCCAAAATTGAAAGGATTCACTGATGAATCCGAGCAGGATATCCGTGCGCCGTTTTTCGGTGGCCACAGCTGCGGGCCTCGCCCTGACCGCGGGGTTCCTCACCACCCCGGCAGCCGCCGTCGGGCCTTCAGCGAAGCCCGCCACGGCGGGCGTACAGCTGGAATATCTGGACCGCGGGCTGGTTGCTGCCGGCACATCCGAGGGCGTCTTCCTGACCTGGCGCCTCTTGGGCCACGAGGCAACCGGCTCGTCCGCCACAGGCTTCACCGGCACCGACTTCAATGTGTACCGCGACGGCCAGAAGCTCGCAACAGTCACAGACAGCACGAACTACCTTGACGCCGGCGGAACCGCGTCGTCGGCATATGACGTGCGTGCCGTCGTTGGCGGCGTTGAACTGGACCGGAGCGCCACTGCCACCCCGTGGGGCGGCAACTTCAGGGACATCCCGCTGAAGAAACCGGCCGACGGCGTGACGCCCGCCGGCCAGGCGTACACCTACTCGGCGAACGATGCTTCGGTGGGAGACGTCGACGGCGATGGCGAGTACGAGTTCGTGGTCAAGTGGGATCCGAACAACTCCAAGGACGTCTCCCAGGTGGGCTACACGGGCAACACCTATGTGGACACCTACAAGGCCGACGGCACGCTGCTCCACCGGATCGATCTGGGCGTCAACATCCGGTCCGGCGCCCACTACACGCAGCTGCTGGTGAACGATTTCGACGGCGACGGGCGCTCGGAAATGATGTTCAAGACAGCCCCGGGCACCAAGACCACCACCTACAACCCGGACGGCTCGGTGGCCGCTGAGTCCTTCATCTCGCTGCTGCAGAAGGACCTCGACGCCGGATACGCCAACACCGACGACTACCGGATGAGCGCCGCCGACTACTACCAGCACATGGTGGACACGTTCCTGGGCTGGAGCGACCACCCCGAGGTCAAGGCGGGCAACTGGCCGGCCACCTTGGAAGAAGCCTTCGGCATCGCCCCGCAGTACACGTACCCGCTGTCCCGGACAGATGCCGAAGCGGTGACGGACTACTTCATGGATGTCTACGCGCCGGCCCGGAGCGCCCGGAACGCCCTGCGGGCCTTTGAGGGCTTCATCGTTTCCGGCCCGGAATACCTCACCGTCTTCGAGGGCGCCACGGGCAAGGAACTGAAGACGGTAGCGTACGAGCCCGGCAGGCACGACGACGGCCTGATGTGGGGCGACTACGCCATGGCCCGGATCGAACCCGGCAACCGCGTGGACAGGTTCCTGGCCGGCGTCGCGTATTTGGACGGCAAGAGGCCCGCCGCTGTTTTCGCCCGCGGCTATTACACGCGCAGCACACTTGCCGCCTACACCTGGGACGGCGCCAACCTCTCCCCGCTGTGGAACGTGGACTCGGGCTGGGCGCCCATGACCAACCCCTTCAAGGACAGCCCGCACGGCCGGGACGGGACGGACCCCGAGTTTGGCACGCTCACCACGCAGGGCTTCCACTCCCTCAGCGCCTCCGATGTGGACGGTGATGGCAGGCAGGAAATTGTGTACGGCTCGGCCACCATCGACGACGACGGCTCGCTGCTGTACAGCTCGTCCGACACCATGCCGGCCGGCAGCGCCACCCCGGGAGAGGAGGCCCGGCTGGGCCACGGCGACGCCATGCACGTCACGGACATTGATCCGGCCCGCCCCGGCAAGGAGATCTTCACGGTGCACGAAGGCGGCACGTACGCCCCGTACGGCTACGCCATGCGCGACGCTGCCACCGGCGAGGTACTGTTCGGTGCCTATTCGGGGAAGGACACCGGCCGCGGCATGATCGGCGACGTGGATCCGGCAGTGCCCGGCATCGAGAACTGGGCCATTGGCATGCAGTCGGCCGACGGCGACAAGCTTTCCGCCGCCACCCCGGGCACCAACATGAGCATCAAATGGGCTGCGGACATGACAACCCAGATCATCAATGGCTCCGGCGACCAGACCCCCACCATTGACGACTGGAAGCGCGGCAGGCTGCTCACCGCCACGAACACCCGGACCAACAACGGCACCAAAGGCACCCCGAGCCTCGTTGCAGACGTAGTGGGTGACTGGCGCGAGGAAATGCTGGTCCGGACGGCCGACAGCTCAGCCCTCCGGATGTACCTGAGCACCGAAGTGACCAACCACAAGCTCTATACGCTCATGCACGATCCGCAGTACCGCGCTGAAGTTGCCCGGCAGAACACCACGTACAACCAGCAGTCCTACACGGACTTCTACTTCGCTTCGGACATGCACTTCGGTGATGTGCCGCTGCGGGCGGCCTGGCTTCCGGGCAGTGTGAAAGCCCTCCAACAGGCTGTGGAGGACCTGGTTGAGTCCGGCGACGTGGCGGGCCCGGTCGCGAAGCAGTTGGCAGCGGGTGTGCAGGAGGCGGCAAAGGCAGTGGACGACGGCGATGCCTCCCAAGCGGCACAGGCCATCCAGCGCTTTGTGAAGTTCCTGGACCAGCAAAAGAAGCCAGATCAGGTATCCGACGTGGCACGAACAGCACTCGACTACCAGGCCGGAAATATTCTCCGGGCATTCGAAGGCTAGGCAGGCGAAAGCACGGCAGACTGTTGAAATGACTCTCTCACCGCTCATCACGCTCAATGACGGCCACGGCATCCCGCAACTGGGGCTCGGCACCTGGCCGCTGGACGACGAACAGGTGACTGCCGCCGTCGTACAGGCCCTGGAAGCCGGGTACCGGCACATCGATACGGCAGTGAAATACGGCAATGAGGAAGGTGTTGGGAACGGCATCCGCGCCAGCGGGGTGAACCGGAGCAAAATCTTCGTCACTACCAAGCTGGACGGCGAATTCCAGGGCCAGGACCGCGCGGTGGCGGGCTTGGAGGGGTCGCTGACGCGCATGGGACTGGACTACGTGGACCTGCTGCTGATCCACTGGCCGCTCCCTGCGCGTGATGATTTCGTCTCGACGTGGAAGACGTTTGAGCGTCTGCAGGCGGAGGGCAAAGTCCGGTCCATCGGCGTCTCCAACTTCAAACCGGCACACCTGGAACGGCTGCTGGCCGAAACCGACGTTGTGCCTGCGGTGAACCAGATCCAGCTGAGCCCGGCGATCACCCGCGAGGCGGAACGGGAGTTCAACGCCCTGCATGGAATTGTCACGGAATCGTACAGCCCGCTGGGCGGGTCGGGGGCCAGCCTGTTGGGCGCTCCCCTCCTTGCGCAGCTGGGCGAAAAGTACGACAAAACGCCCGCTCAACTGGTGCTTCGCTGGCATATTGAGAAGGGACTTGTAGTCATTCCAAAATCCGGAAATCCCGAGCGGATGCAGGAGAATCTGGACATCTTCGATTTCTCCCTGGACCGGCAGGATCTCGCGGAACTTGCCATCCTGGACGAGGGGCCCGGCGCCGGCAACGATTCGGACGCAACAGGACACTGAGGGGCCCCGAACAGGCATTCCGCGGAGATTCGGAGTGGCGAAAATAAAGTAAGCATGATTAGTATTAGGGCAGAGGGATGAAGCGTGCCCGGGATCCGGGCACCTCCCTGATGTAGGAAGAAGGAACGAAAAATGGGTTTCTTTGCATTTTTGATTCTTGGCCTTATTGCCGGCGCGATCGCTAAGGCGATCCTTCCGGGCAAGCAGGGTGGCGGCTGGATCATCACCCTCATTCTGGGCGTCGTTGGTGCGTTCCTCGGCGGCTGGCTCGGCGGAATGATTTTCGGTACCGGCCTGCAGGAGTTCTTCTCGCTGCAGACCTGGCTGCTGGCGATCGCCGGCTCGATCATCGTGCTGCTGGTTTACGGCATGGTCACGAAGCGCAGCGTCCGCAGCTAGCGTCGTCACCGGCATGAAAACCGGCCCCGGGACCACATCCCGGGGCCGGTTTTCTTTCCCCCGGCCAAGCGGATCGGGGACTGACACCTTCTCAACGAGCAGGAGTTCACTATGAAATCAAAACTACTCTTAGGTATTGGCATCGCGGCCGGTTATGTCCTGGGATCGCGGTCCGGCCGGGCAGCGTACGACAAGCTCAAGGCCAGGGCGGCGAGCATCTGGGACAGTAAGCCGGTCCAGGACAAGGTCAGTGCCGCCGCTTCGGCCATTAAGGAGAAGGCTCCCGACGTGGCGGACCAGCTCGGTGAGGCTGCGCGCCGGGCGGGCACAGTCATCGGCTCGGCCGTGCACCACGACACCGCGTCCGGCAGTGCCGCGGTGGGCGATCACGTTCCCGCCCATAGCACGCACCCGGAAACGGTGAACCTGGGGACATCGGACGTTGAGTCAGACCCCGCGTTCAATGACAACCAGGGCCAGGACTGGTCCGGTGAAGGCGGCGCCACTACTGCCGGCGCAGCCACGAATGTTGACCCCCGACGGGAATGATCGGGGATCGTTGCAGGGACGTTACGCGGGATTCGCCGTGTGACACGGAAGCCACGCTGAAATTGTGCTAAAAATGGTCGTTGCTGGCCGCCGCGCTCCTTGGGGGACGCGGCGGCCAGCCACGTCTCAGGTCATGGCCAGATGCCGTCTCAGGTGACCAGCTCGGCAGCACCGAACGACACGCTGAACTGAACGCACCACAGGTCAACCGACGGGTACTTCGACAGGTCAACGTCGGCGGGAATCCGGTAAACCTGATTGCCCTGATTTCCTTTGATCAGGCCGAGGTCGTAGTAGTCTGCGGAGCCGGCGGTGAACCACCCGGCCGTTCCTTCCACCACGTGGGCGGCACTTAACCAGACGTGCACATCCGGACCATTGGACGTATCCAGGTTTTCGAGCGTGAGCAGCCTGGCGCCGTCAGGCTGCTGTACGATCCGGACAGTTCCCGTGGTGGCGTGTTCATGGCTGATCAGCGTACCCACAGCAAGCTGCACCGGGCCTGCAGGCATGGGTGCCGGAGTCGGCGCCAGGGGTGTAGGCGGAGTCGGTTGTGCTTGCGCTGGACTGCTGGCCACGATGGGGAGCTGTTCATCCACTCTCACGTCCACAAAGAGAAGCCAGGGCTTGAACAGCACAAGCCCAATCACCAGCCCTACCGCTGCAAGGGCCGCCGCAGCGATCATCCAGGTCCGGCGTCGGGCTGGGCTTTGCTTTCGGCTCATGGACTTTCCGCTCATGCAATCATCGTCCGTGTATCCGCTGACCAATGCAACGGACCAGCCGTCTGCTCGCACCGCCTGACCATACCTACATCTGCTAGCGCATCCCTCAGTTTCATAACCGAAGGAGCATGAAAATGGATGTACCAACAGGAATCCTCATGGCCTTCATCGGAGCGGTCGTAGTGATCGCACTGTTCGCGATCCTGATCCCACGATGGTCCAACGCCAACAAGGCCAAGCCGGGTGCTCTGAAGTCAGATAAGTTCTTCGAGATCCGCAGGAAAGATTCCGACTCCTAGGGTCACGAGACGGCGAGGCGCCTGATTCCGGAACCGCGGCGGTTCCGGCAGCCCTCAGGAAACCAGTTCGCGGGTCATCCCGAAAGGAACCTGATCTGACAGCGTTGCGGTGTAGCGGCCCGGGGCGACACGGGTGACCAGGATGCCGTGCGTGCCTGTGAGGAGGGCGACTTCCTGAAGGCGCCGGACGGCAGCATCAAGCTCTTCGTCCAAAAGGTGCCGGCTGGCGACATCTATCTCAATGCGGTCTATGGGGGTAGACATATCGGTTCCTTGTTAATAGTTGGGGTGGGTTTCCTGGTTACTCAGGCTTGACCGCCGAAACGGGGACAGGGCGATCCTTCGCCTGGTCCTTCGTCCCCGCGGGTGCATGGGATTCCGACGTGGCCGGCGGGGAAGTCCTGAACTTGAACCTCTTCCCGATGGTGCTGCCGCCGCCACCGCTGCGGTTCTTGTTGAAAATATCGAAGCCGACAGCCAGCAGGAGGACCAGCCCCTTGATGAGCTGCTGGTAGTCAGTGCCGAGGCCCAGGATGGACATGCCGTTGTTCAGCACGCCCATGATCAGGCCGCCGATCATGGCTCCGGCCACGGTGCCGATGCCGCCTTGGACTGCGGCGCCGCCGATGAATGCCGCGGCGATAGAGTCGAGTTCGAAGCCGGTACCGCCGGCGGGCTGTGCCGAGTTGAGCCTTGCCGTGAACACCAGGCCTGCGAGTGCCGCCAGGACGCCCATGTTGACGAAGAGCCGGAAAGTGACGGCTTTGGTCTTGACCCCGGACAGCTCTGCTGCGTGCAGGTTGCCGCCGATCGCGTAGGTGTGGCGGCCGAAGACGCTGTTGTTCATCAGCGCCGTGTACACGATCACCAGGACTGCCAGCACGATCAGGACGATCGGGGTGCCGCGGTAGCTCGCGAGGAGGAACGTGATGATCAGCATGAGCAGGGCAACGAAGGTGGTCTTGGTCGCGAACCAGGCCATCGGTTCGTTTTCGAGGTCGAACTTCTTGCGGATCCGGCGTTCCTTGAGCGCCTGGATGAGCAGCGCCACCGTGGCGCCCACGCCCAGGATGACGGTCAGCCATTCCAGCACCGAGGTGCCCCCGGAGATGTCCGGGAGGAAGCCGCCGCCCAGGGCGCGGAGTTCTGAGGGGAACGGGGTGATCTGCTGGTTCTTCAGGGTGATCAGGGTGAGTCCGCGGAAGATCAGCATGCCGGCCAGGGTGACGATGAAGGCCGGAATGCCGACGTAGGCGATCCAGTATCCCTGCCACGCCCCGACGAGCGCCCCGACCAGGAGGCAGGCCGGGATGGCCAGCCACCAGGCCCAGCCCCAGTGGACCATCATGACGCCGGCGACGGCGCCGATGAAGCCGGCGATCGATCCCACCGAGAGGTCGATGTGGCCGGCAATAATCACCATGACCATGCCGATGGCGAGGATGAGGATGTAGCTGTTCTGGACCACCAGGTTGGTGACGTTCTGCGGCTCCAGGAGGATGCCGTTGGTCAGTATCTGGAACAGCAGGACGATCAGGATCAGGGCAACGAAGATGCCAACCTGCCGGAGGCGGCTTGTCAGGAAGCCGAGGGATTCTCGTAGGGCGGACATGGTCCTATTCCTTCTCTTGGGTCATGTAGTGCATGAGGGTTTCCTGGGATGCTTCGGCGATGGGCACCTCGCCGGTGATATGGCCGGCGGACAGCGTGTAGATCCTGTCGCAGATGCCGAGGAGTTCGGGCAGTTCCGAGGAGATGACAATGACAGCTTTTCCCTCCGCCGCGAGCCTGGCGATGATTGTGTAGATCTCGAATTTGGCGCCGACGTCGATCCCGCGGGTGGGCTCATCGAGGATCAGCACGTCCGGGTCCGAGAACATCCACTTGCTCAGCACCACCTTCTGCTGGTTTCCGCCGGACAGTTTGCCGGTGATGGCAGCAACTGAGGGCGCCTTGATGTTCATGCTCTTGCGGTAGCCGTTGGCCACCACCGTTTCCCGGTTTTTGTCCACCCAGCCGCCCTTGACCAGCTTGCGGAGCGCGGCCATGGAGATGTTCCGCTGGATATCCTCGATGAGGTTCAGGCCGTAGTGCTTCCGATCTTCGGTGGCATAGGCAATCCCGTGCCCGATCGCCTGGGACACCGTGGAGGTGTTGATTTCCTTGCCGTACTTGTACACCTTCCCGGACATCGCCGTGCCGTAAGTGCGTCCGAAAACGCTCATGGCCAGCTCGGTCCGGCCCGCTCCCATCAGGCCCGCGAGGCCCACCACTTCGCCCTTGCGGACGTTCAGGCTGGCGCTGTGCACCACCATGCGTGTGTGGTCCTGCGGATGCCTGACGGACCAGTCCTCGATCCGCAGGACTTCCTCCCCGATCTTCGGGTCCCGGTCAGGGTAGAGGCTTTCCAGGTCCCGGCCCACCATGCCGCGGATAATCCGTTCCTGCGTGATCTGGCCTTCATCGAGCCGGAGCGTCTCGATGGTTTTGCCGTCCCGGATGATGGTGACGGCGTCTGCGACTTTGCGGATTTCGTTGAGTTTGTGGCTGATGATGATGCTGGTGATGCCCTGGCCCTTCAGATGCAGGATCAGGTCCAGGAGGTGGCCGGAGTCCTCGTCGTTGAGCGCCGCTGTGGGCTCGTCCAGGATGAGGAGCTTGACTTCCTTCGAGAGCGCCTTGGCGATTTCCACCAACTGCTGCTTGCCCACGCTGATGTGCTGGACCGGAGTGATGGGGTTTTCGCTCAGGCCCACCCGGGCCAGCAGTTTCGCGGCCTCCAGGTTGGTCTTCCGCCAGTCCACCCAGCCGTTTTTGGCCTGCTCGTTTCCGAGGTAGATGTTTTCGGCGATCGAGAGGTAGGGGCTCAGGGCGAGCTCCTGGTGGATGATGACGATGCCGCGTTTCTCGCTGTCGTTGATGCTGGAGAAGTGGCACGGCTCGTTTTCGAAAAGGATGTCCCCGTCGAAGGAGTTGTGCGGGTAGACCCCGGACAGGACTTTCATCAGGGTGGACTTGCCCGCCCCGTTCTCGCCACAAATGGCGTGGACCTCGCCACGGTTCACGTCTAGGGTGACATCCTGCAGGGCCTTCACGCCCGGAAACGTCTTGGTGATTCCTCGCATTTGAAGAATGGGTGTGTTCATCGTCAATTCCCACTGACTGGTTGGAAAGCTGGACCGGACTGCGGCTGCAGGGGCCTACGGGAAGGGGTTGCGGCCAGGCCGTGCGGCCGGCCGCAACCCCGGAAGCTGGTTACTTGACGTCGGCGTCTGTGTAGTAGCCGGAGTCGATGAGTTCCTTCTTGTAGTTTTCCGCAGTGATGATCACGGACTTGAGCAGGTAGGCCGGAACCACCTTGACCTTGTTGTTGTAGGTCTTGGTGTCGTTAACCTCCGGCTCCTGGCCCTTCAGCAGGGCGTCCACCATCTTCACTGCCTGGGAACCCAGCTGGCGGGTGTCCTTGAAGATGGTGGAGTACTGCTCACCGGCGATGATGGACTTCACGGAGCCCTTCTCAGCGTCCTGGCCCGTGACGATCGGCAGGTCGCCCTTGGCGTAGCCGCCGGTGCTGGTCAGAGCCGAGATGATGCCGATGGAGAGGCCGTCATAGGGGGAGAGCACGCCGTCGAGCTTGGTCCCGGAGCTGTAGGCCGCGGTGAGGATGTCCTCCATGCGCTTCTGGGCAACGGGGGCCTGCCAGCGCAGGATGGCTGCCTGCTCGAACTTGGTCTGGCCGCTGGGGACCTTGAGGGTTCCGGCGTCCAGGTACGGCTTCAGCGTGTCCATGGCGCCGGTCCAGAAGAAGTTGGCGTTGTTGTCATCCGGGCTGCCGGCGAAAAGCTCAACGTTGAACGGGCCCTTGCCCTCCACCTTCTTGCCGCTGGCATCAACCAGGCCCAGCCCGGTCAGCAGCGATGTTGCCTGCTGCACGCCCACCGTGTAGTTATCGAACGTGGTGTAGAAATCAACGTTCGGGGTGCCGTTGATGAGGCGGTCGTAGGCGATGACCTTGACGTTCTGTTCCTTTGCCTTGGCGAGCACATCGGTCAAGGTGGTGCCGTCGATGGCGGCGACAATGAGCGCCTTGGCACCCTTGGTCAGCATGTTCTCGATCTGCGATACCTGCGTGGGGATGTCGTCGTTGGCGAACTGCAGGTCAGTCTTGTAACCAAGTCCCTTCAAGGACTTTTCCACGTTTCCGCCATCGGCGATCCAACGCTCGGACGTCTGGGTGGGCATCGAGATACCCACCAGGGATTCACTGGGATTCGCAGTGGTTTCCGGGGTGGTGGCTGTTCCGCCCCGGCTTCCGCACCCTGTGGCACCCACAGCGACTGCGAGGACGACGGCGACGGCGCCCAGGAATTTCCTAATTCTCACGATTTCTCCTCCCGCGGAAGCTGGTCCGCGAAGTGCTGCTGGGTCGGCAGGCGTCTGCGCTTGCCGGTAGAGCGGTACTGCCTTGATGTGCAGGGCCCGAGCCCTGGACATCTGAAGAGCTGCCAACAGGCAGGAGCGGAGGTCGGTTGCGTGCCGGAAGCCAAGTTCCGCCTCTTGCTTGTTAGCGCTAACAACAGGATATTGCAGAGTAGCATGTGAGTCAAATCACTTTTATTGGTGAGCGGAAACGCCGGGCGTCTCCACTCGGAACTCCGAGCTCCAGTGCGGATGCCGTCGAGACGGCGCGGGCCGTCAGCGCGGCGAGAGCGTTCGCCTCGATCCCCACGGAGACGACCGCACCGTCGGGCCACGCAACCTGTGCAGAGGACTCACAAAAAAATGACATAGCCATCGTCTTGGAAGGCGCTAAGTCTTCGATACATGAGGGATCCAGAACCCCACCCTGTCGCGGCGTTGCAGGAATACTTCGCCGGCCCGTTCCTTGAGGTCAGATTCCTCGAGTGGCCTGATGGCGTAGTTCCACAGCAGCGAGCCCACGACCTCGGAAGCGACAACGAGCCAGGACTGCAGGATGACGCCGATCGCGGCGCCCTGGACAATGCCGCGACCGCCATCGGATTACGAATCCAGCGATATGGGCCCCCATGACCAGGCGGTTGGGCATCGCGGATGGCAGCAACTCCACTAAGGCCCAGCCTGTCCGACTACAACAGTGCCGTCCAGTTCTTCCGAGCGGACAGTCCTGACTGCGAAGCCCTCACTCTCCAGGATCGACGCCGTCCCTGCGGCCTGCCGCTCGCTGGTTTCGATGATGAGATTCCCGCCCGGCCGCAGCCATTCGTTGGCCTCGGCAGCGACGCGGCGGTGGAACTCTAGTCCGTCAGTGCCGCCGTCGAGCGACCACAATGGTTCGTGCTCGCGTGCCTCGTGCGGCATGGAATCGATGGCGCCGGTGGGCACATAGGGGGCGTTGACACCCAGAACACGGATCCGTCCCTTGATGGCGCGCGGCAGCGCATCGAACAGGTCGCCCTGGTGGACCTCGCCACCCACGCGGCCAATGTTTCGGCGCGCGCAGGCCACCGCGGCCTGGTCAATGTCCGCCGCATGGAGTTCCAGCCCCGGAATCCGGAAGGCGATGGCGGCCCCCACAGCACCGGACCCGCAACACAGGTCCACAACAACGGCGGGCTCCGAACTCTCCCGGTGCTTCCGCTTCGGGTCCGCCGAGAGCAGGGCTGCGGCCTCACTCACCACGAGCCCGGTGCGGCGGCGCGGAACAAAAACCCCAGCATCGAGCTCAATCCGGAGTCCGCAGAACTCTGCCCAGCCCAGGATGTGCTCCAGCGGGTACCCGGCAACGCGCCGCTCCACCGCCGCAGCGATTTCGGCCGGGCCGGACACCGCGGCGAGGAGAAGCTCGGCTTCCTCCTCCGCAAAGACGCACCCGGCCGAGCGAAGCCGCTCAGCGATCCCAGCAAGGGACTCAACATCCAATTCAGTGGCTGACATGGGTGCACCTTCCGCAATCCGATGGGCGCCGAGCGCCGTCGCCCGCCTCTGAATGTACGCGAAGGTAGCCCCTGGCCGTCTGTCTAAAAAGACTGGATTTATTCAGTGCAAGCGCTTACAGTGTGCCGTGGTTCACCTGGCGATCGCTCCCTCACTGCCTGCGCGAACCGCGTATCTGACCACCAACCGACGCCACCACACTCGCATCTCCACAGCAGCCTGAACAGCATCGCCGCTACCAGGAAGGTCTCCTGACGTGAAAACACGCACCCGCAAAGGCTCCATCCAACGCCTCAACAACCCGCTGACAGCATGGCTGGGACTGCTCGCCGCAGCCGCAGCCGTAGTCGCTTCCACTTCCGTCCTCCCGGCGCACGCGGCGCCTGGCCCGAAGGACCCGGGGTCGCCGTCGGCCCTTCACTCCCTCCGCGCCCCGGTGACGGACGAGAATTTCTACTTTGTGATGGCCGACCGCTTCAGCAACGGGGACACAAGCAATGACGACGGCGGCCTGGGCAGCGACCCCATGGTGTCCGGCTTCAGCCCGACGAAAAAGGGCTTCTACAACGGCGGCGACCTGGCCGGGCTGCTCGACAAGATCGACTACATCCAGGGCCTCGGCACCACGTCCATCTGGCTCACGCCCAGCTTCAAGAACAAGGCGGTGCAGCCCGAGGACAATTCGGCCGGCTATCACGGCTACTGGATCACCGACTTCACCCAGATCGACCCCCATCTGGGAACCAACGACGAGTTGAAGGCCCTCATCGACGAAGCCCACTCGCGTGGCATGAAGGTGTACTTCGACATCATCACCAACCACACCGCGGACGTGATCGGCTACGAAGAGGGCGCCCGCAAGACCTACGTTTCCAAGGACGCCGAGCCGTATAAGACCGCGGCGGGTGAGGCGTTCGACGACCGCGACTTCGCAGGCTCCGACGACTTCCCGGAGCTTGAGGCCAAGACGTCCTTCCCCTACGTTCCCGTTCTGGATAAAGCCGAGGAGAACCTGAAAGTTCCCGCCTGGCTGAACGATCCCACGCTGTACCACAACCGCGGCGACACCACCTTCCAGGGCGAGGACTCCTACTATGGCGACTTCTTCGGACTCGATGACCTCTTCACCGAGAACCCCAAAGTGGTGGACGGCATGGAGAAGATCTACAAGTCCTGGATCGGCGATTTCGGGGTGGACGGCTTCCGGATCGACACCATGAAGCACGTCAACAACGAGTTCTGGCAGGAATTTGGCCCGGAGATGCTCAGCTACGCCAAGACGCAGGGCAAGGACGAGTTCTTTATGTTCGGCGAAGTCTTCGACACGTCCAAGTCCTTCACCTCCCAGTTCACCACCCGCAACCAGATGCAGGCCGTGCTGGACTTCCCGTTCCAGGAGGCCGCCCGGAACTTCGCGTCCAAGAGCCAGGACACCCGCTCGCTGGAGACGTTCTTCGCCGGCGACGACTGGTACACCGACGCCGATTCCAACGTCTACCAACTGCCCACCTTCCTGGGCAACCACGACATGGGCCGCATCGGCAGCTTCATCGCAGCCGACAACCCGGGGTCAGGCGACACGGAACAGGTGGCACGCGACCAGCTGGCCCACGAGCTGATGTACTTCGCCCGCGGCAATCCGGTGATCTACTACGGCGACGAGCAGGGCTTCACCGGTCCCGGCGGCGACCAGGACGCCCGGCAGACGCTCTTCGCCAGCCAAGTGCCGGAGTACCTCGACGACGACCTGCTGGGCACCGATGCCACGCACGCCACCGACAACTTCAACGCCGGCCACCCGCTGTACGCCAAGATCAGCCAGCTCGCGGCCCTGACCAAGGACCACCCGGCCCTGCGCGACGGCGCCCACCAGCACCGCTACGCCTCCGAAGGGCCCGGGATCTACGCCTTCTCCCGCACCGATGCGGAGGACCAGCGTGAGTATGTCGTAGCCCTGAACAACAGCGAACAGCCGCAGACGGCCGACGTGCCCACCTACATCGGCAAGCGCAGCTACACACGTATTTATGGGAGCACAGGTGCGGGAGCAGACGAGGTGAACACCTCAGCGGACGGAAAGCTGACAGTCACCGTCCCGCCGCTGTCGGCCGTGGTCTACCAGTCATCGGGCCGCATCCCGCACTCCAAGGCGGCTCCCGCCGTCGCACTCCAGGAACCTGCCGCGGCACCGGCAGATAACGGCCGGATCAACGTAACGGCCGACGTCGGCGGTGCTTCGTTCTACGAGGTCACCTTTGAGGCCAGGACGGCGGGCGGTGGCTGGGCACCGATCGGCACCGACGACACCGCGCCGTACCAGGTCTTCCACGATGTTGCTGCCCTGGAAGCAGGCACCGCCCTCGAATACCGCGCCACTGTGCTGGACAACGGGGGCCACCGAGCCACCAGCCAGCCCCGGGCAGCCGACGTTCCGGCGCCGGTCCTGACTATCCAGAAGCCTGTGGAAGGAAGCAGCGTGGAGGGGGCCGTTGAGCTCAGCGCAACGGCCGATCCCGAAAAGTCCAGCCACGTGGTGTCCTTCGAGCGCAGCGTGGCGGGCGGCGAGTGGACGGCCGTAGGCTCCGATGACTCCTCACCGGTGTACTCGGTCACCGATGATCTGGCGGCACTTGAGCTCGCGGACGGCACGAAGGTGCAGTACCGCGCCAGCATGAGCGGCCCGGGCTTCAGCGTGGTCAGCGAGCTGCGGACGGTAACGGTCGGCGACGCCCCGCAGCCGGATTCGGTGACCGTGGCCGGGTCGCTGAACTCAGAGATGGGCTGCCCTGCGGATTGGGACCCGGCCTGCCCAGCCGCGTTCATGACGCTGGACCCGGCGGACAACATCTGGCGGCTCACGGCCGACCTGCCCGCCGGGCAGTACAAGTACAAGGCCGCGCTCAACGGCAGCTGGGACGTGAACTATGGCGCCGACGGAATCCCTGACGGCAGCGACATCGTGTTGGACCACCCCGGCGGGGCCGTCACCTTCCGCTACGACAACAGCACGCACGTCCTCAGCGCCGGGTACGCCTCACAACAGCCGGGCGCTGTGGCTATCGCGGGGAGCCTTGACACCGAACTCGGGTGCGGCGCGGACTGGGATCCCACGTGCGACCAGGCCCAGCTGATCCTGGACCCGGCAACGCTGGTGTGGAAGCTGTCCGTGCCGGACCTGCCGGCCGGGACGTATGAGTTCAAGGCGGCGCTGAACCGCAATTGGGACGTGAATTACGGGGCTGACGGCGTTGCCAACGGCGGCAACATCTCCTACACGCACGACGGCGGCGCGGTCACCTTCCGGTACGACCACGTCACCCACCTGCTCACGGCGGGCTAGGGCCCAGCGCTGTTTTTCGCCGCGCCGCCTAGCACCGCGATGCGGGGCACCGTCGGTCCGTTCCGGAGCACCGACCGGTGACCCGCATTGCTGTGTGCCGGCTACTCCTGCAGCAGCCCTGACGGATACTCAGCCTCTGGGCCAGCTGTTCCCCCCATAGCGGCGACGAGCCGTTCACGCGCGCGCCCAAGGTGTTCGTCCAGCAGTTCGGCGGCGGCCTCGCCCTGGCCGCCCTCGATCAGCTCAAGGATCTTCTGGTGTTCGGCCAGTATCAGCTCCGTGTCCAGGAGGTGCAGCGACTGGACCCGGACCATGCACAGCCGCACCTCACCCACAAGCGATCGGTACATCCGGCTGATGCGCTCATTGGCCACTGCGTCGATCAGGCTTGTATGGAAACGCATGTCCGGTTCCACAACATCCAGCGGCGCGCCCGACTTCAATGCCGCGATATCGCGGTTGGCCTGGACCGCCCCTTGCGGCACGTTTTTGGTGCGCGCCAGCCGGCGGAGTACTTCGCTTTCCAGATAGGCCCGTGCCAGGTAGATGTCCCGCACTGATTCCGGCCCGAGGTCAACAACACGTGCGGTCTTGTGCGTGCCGCGGTCCAGCAGCCCCTCCGCCACGAGCTTCTCGATCGAGGCCTTGGCGGTGGGCCGTGCCACTTCATACGACGTGGCGACGTCTGTCTCCGTGAGCGCCTCGCCGGAACCTAGGTCACCCGAGAAGACGCGGCTCCGCAGATCCGCAGCGATGGCGTCCACGATGGAGACTGCTGCAATACGGCCGACCATGCGCGCGTCCTCTCTGAACCAAAAACCCAAACAGAATAAAACCCATTTCCTTCAATCTTGCCAGACAAGTCAACATATGCACTTGACCAACATGTGTACTTGTTAGACAATCGAAGGGCGCCACGGTGTTGTGACGCCTAACACAATCTGGAGACACATGTTTCAGCAGATCCTCGACCCCATTGCCGGGTCCCTAGTGCTTTCCGCCCTTTTCGCGGCGCTTCCCCTCGTTCTGCTATTTGTTCTGCTGGGCGTTTTCAAGGTCAAGGCACCCAAAGCAGCCCTGTCCAGCCTCGCCCTGTCCCTCGTGCTTGCCATCGTTGGCTGGCAGATGCCGGTCAGCCAGGCCCTTAGCGCCACCGTGGCCGGCATCTTCTACGGCCTGTTCCCCATCTTGTGGATCCTGGTGAATGCGCTGTGGATCTACCGCCTCACCGTGGCTACCCCCTGGTTTGAAGTGCTGGGACGCACTATCCGTTCCATCTCGAACGACCTCAGGATTTTGTCCATTCTGATCGCTTTCTGCTTCGGCGCCCTGCTGGAATCTCTGGCCGGCTTTGGCGCGCCCGTGGCCATCTCCGCCGCCATGCTGATGGCTGCAGGAATGAAGCCGCTGAAGTCAGCAATTGTCTCGCTGCTGGCCAATACCGCCCCGGTAGCGTTCGGCGCGATGGCCGCGCCGATCATCGCCCTGAACGGCGTCACCGGCCTGCCGCTGAATGAGCTTTCCTCGATGGCCGGACGCCAGACTCCGTTCATCGCCCTGATCGTTCCGCTGCTGCTGGTGTTCATCGTCGACGGCCGGCGCGGAGTGAAGCAGACCTGGCCCGTAGCCCTCGTGGCAGGCGTCGCCTTCGGTGCGGCGCAGTTTGTCACCTCCAACTACTTCGCCGTGGAACTCACTGACGTTGTGGCCGCCGTGGTAACAGTGGCCGCCGTGCTCCTGATGCTGAAGGTGTGGCAGCCGAAAGAAACCGTCGGAATGGGAGGAGCCGTTCAGGCCGCACCGGAAGCAGCCGAGGCAGCCCCCGTCAGCGCCCGCGCAAACGTCAGTGCCCGCGCAGGTGCCGGTTCAGGGAGCGGAGCCAGCTCAAAGCACTCTGCCGAACAGCCCGCCACAGGCAGTGCTGAACGAACTGACAGTGCAGTACCCACCGATAACTCGCGGCCCGAGCCGCGGCAGATCTGGATGGCGATCGCCCCTTACCTGATCATCATCGCGGTGTTCTCTGTGGCTCAGATTCCGTTCGTCAAGGCCTGGCTGAGCCAGGTTGGCAGCCTCACGTTCGCCTGGCCCGGCCTGGACATCACCGACTCGGCCGGCAAGCCTGTCGCGGCCACGAAGTTCAAGCTGGACCACCTCAAGGCGACCGGCACCCTGCTGCTGTTCTCCGGCCTGCTCACCATGCTGCTGTACAAGATCACCGCATCACAGGGCCTTCGCATCTACCGGGACACCCTGGTACAGCTGCGCTGGACCATCGTTACCGTCACGGCCGTGCTGGGCCTCTCCTTCGTGATGAACCTCTCCGGCCAGACCACTACGCTCGGCTTCGCGCTGGCCTCCGCGGGCGGTTTCTTCGCCGTCCTCTCACCATTGATTGGCTGGATTGGTGTGGCACTCACCGGCTCCGATACTTCCTCCAACTCGCTGTTCGGCCAGATGCAGGCCACCGCAGCGGAGCAGACCGGCCTTTCTCCGGTGCTGATGGCCGCCTCCAACTCCTCCGCAGGGGTGATGGGCAAGATGCTGTCGCTGCAGAACCTGGCGGTGGCCTCGGCCGCGGTGGGCCTTGACGGTGCAGAGGGCACCCTCTTCCGGAAGCTCCTCGGCTGGAGCCTCGGCCTGCTGGCGCTCATCACCGTGCTGATCTTCCTGCAGTCCACCCCCGTACTGGGCTGGATGGTCCCCTGATGGCACCCCTGGACATAGCTGGCCTACGCGCGGCGGTGAAGGATCCCACCCAGGTGAAGACCCGGGCCATCGACCTGCACGCGAACGCCCACGATGCCTCGCACTTCCTCCTGATCCCGCAGGCTGTGGTCACGGCGGGGAGCGCCGCCGAGGTGGGCGGGCTGCTGCGTGCGAGCGCTGCCCAGGGTGTGCCGCTGACGTTCCGCTCCGGCGGAACGAGCCTGAGCGGCCAAGCGGTTACCGACGGCGTGCTGGTGGACGTGCGCCGCAACTTCCGGGACATCGAAGTGCTTGACGACGGCGCGCGGGTCCGGGTACAGCCCGGCGTCACCGTACGGTCGCTCAACGCGAGGCTCGCCCGCTACGGCCGCAAGTTCGGCCCGGATCCGGCCAGCGAGGCGGCGTGCACCATCGGCGGCGTGGTGGCCAACAACTCCTCCGGCATGAATTGCGGGACCTTGAACAACACCTACCGGACGCTGGAGTCGTTGACCGTAGTGCTGCCTTCCGGCACCGTGATCGACACCGGGGCGGTCGACGCCGACCAAAAGCTCCGCGCCCTCGAACCGGAACTCTACGAAGGTTTGGCCCGGTTGGCGGAGCGCGTCCGGAACAACCCCGGCTCCGTCGACCGGATCCGGCAGCAGTTTTCCATGAAGAACACTATGGGCTACGGCCTGAACTCCCTGCTGGACTTCAAGAGGCCGGTGGACATCATGGCCCACCTGATTGTCGGCAGCGAAGGCACCCTAGGTTTCGTGGCAGAGACGATTTTCCGCACCATCCCGCGGCTCCAGCACGCCGCCGCGGGCCTGCTGGTATTTCCGGACCTCGAGGCGGCCAACGCGGCCCTGCCTGCCCTCGTAGAAACAGGGGCCGCAACCATTGAGCTGATGGACGCGCTGTCACTGAAGGTGGGCCAGACGCTCAAGGGAACGCCCGCCGTCGTGCAGGACCTGGCGGTCCGGGACCATGCCGCCCTGCTCGTGGAATACTCCGCCGGCAGCGCCGGACATTTGGCGGAGCTCCAAGTCAACGGCGAGGGCATCCTCATGGGCCTGGGGCTCTCCACCCCCGCCCGGTTCACCGGTGACGCCCGGGAACGGGGCCAGCTCTGGCAGTTGCGCAAGGGCCTCTACGCCTCCGTCGCCGGTGCGCGCCCCCAGGGCACCACCGCGCTGCTGGAAGACATTGTGGTCCCCGTCCCGGTGCTGGGCCGCACCTGCCGGGAACTGATCCGGCTTTTCGACAAGTACAGCTACGGCAACAGCGTGATCTTCGGCCACGCCAAGGACGGCAACGTCCACTTCATGCTCACCGACGGTTTCGCCACCGCCGAAGAACTGGACCGTTACAGCGCCTTCACCGAAGACATGGTGGACCTGGTCCTGGCCGAGGGCGGATCGCTGAAGGCCGAGCACGGGACAGGGCGCGTCATGGCACCCTACGTCCGCAGGCAATACGGCGATGAGCTCTATGACGTCATGCGCAGCATCAAGCGGCTGTTCGACCCTGCCGGGATGCTCAACCCGGGCGTGCTGATGGACGAAGACCCCCTGGCGCACCTGCGGCACATTAAGACCGCGCCGCCGGTCGCCGAAGAGGTGGACCGCTGCGTCTCCTGCGGCTACTGCGAGCCGGTGTGCCCCAGCAAGGACATCACCCTGACGCCGCGGCAGCGGATCGTCACGCTACGCGCCATCGAATCCGCGCGGCTCGCCGGGGACACGGCGCTGGTCAAGGAACTGGAAAAGGACTACAAGTACGAATCAGTGGACACCTGCGCCGTGGACGGAATGTGCCAGACCGCCTGCCCGGTGGACATCAACACCGGATCGCTGGTAAAGAAGCTGCGGAAGTCCGACGCCGGCCCGCTCGCCAACGGGGCGTGGAATGCCGCCGCCAAGCACTGGGAAGGCGTCACCCGGGGTGCTTCGCTGGCCCTGACTGTGGTGAACAAGCTCCCGGCCGCCGCCATCGCCCCGCCCAATAAGGCCGCGCGGGCAGTGCTTGGGGCAGACACAGTCCCGCTGTATTCGGCCGAACTGCCGGGCGGCGGTTCGGTGCGGAAGCGTCCGACACCGGCGGGCGAAGTGGACGCTGTCTACTTCCCTGCGTGCGTGGGGACGATGTTCGGGCCCGCGGGTACGGCCCAGGACAGCCTCGGGAAAGGCGTCCAGTACAGCTTCGAACAGCTTTGTGCCAGGGCAGGGCTCCTGCTCCTTGTCCCGGAAGGGATCGACGGCCTCTGCTGCGGCACCCCCTGGTCTTCCAAAGGCATGGTCGCCGGCCAAGAAACGATGCGGGAGAAGACCCTCGCAGCGCTCCGGGCGGCCACCCGGGACGGCGAGCTGCCCATCGTTTGCGACGCGTCCTCCTGCACCGAGGGCCTGCGACAGGCCGTCGAATCGGACACGCCGGCAGCAAGGCAGCGTCCATTGCGCATGGTGGACGCCGTGGATTTCGTTGCGGACCGGATCCTTCCCGGACTGCCCGACCACCGGAAGCTGGAGTTGTTGGCCCTGCACCCCACCTGCTCCTCCAGCCGGATGGGGCTCAACGATGCCCTCGGTGCCGTGGCCGGCGCCGTCGCCGATCGCGTGGAGGTCCCGGAAAACTGGGGCTGCTGCGCATTCGCCGGGGACCGCGGCATGTTGCACCCGGAGCTGACGGCATCAGCTACCGCAAAGCAGGCCGCGGAAGTGGCGGACATGGGCGCTGCGGCGCACGCCTCCTGCAACCGGACCTGCGAACTGGGCATGACGCGGGCAACCGGCGCGCAGTACCGCCACGTGCTGGAACTCCTGGAGGAGGTTACCCGCTGACCCACGGCAAAGCGGGTTACCGTGCGTCAGCTGCGGCGTGGGTCAGCCGCGGAGCGCCTCCGCGACTGCTCCCAGCAAAGTGTTGAACCGCGGATTGGCAGGAAGGTCGTCGATAAACACCGGCTTACCGTCCGGACCACCGAGCGGGACCTGCCAGTTCGGGTACAGCACCTCGGTGGTGCCGGGCTGGTTCTGCACCCGCCGCTCCCCCACGGCATCCACCAGCGCCACCCCGAGAAGGACCGACGGCGTCTGCGCCAGCAGGCGGTGCAGCGCCTCTATGGTGCGTTCCTCGCTGCCGGTGCTGCCGGTGCCACCGTCGGCGGTAGCGCCACCGTCAGGCAGCAGGCCGCGTTCCCGCAGCAGCCCCATCATCTTTTCGAGCGTGGCAGTGTGTTCCGCCCGCTCTTCCGCCTCGGGGCGTTCCAGGAGGCCCAGCCTGCTGCGAAGGGCCACGTGGTCGCCCGCCAGGTAGCCGGCGGTGGGCGGCAGGTCGTGGGTGTTGACACTGGCGAGGGCCTGCGTGCGGTACAGCTCCGGCGGCAGGGGTGAATCGCCGTCGTTCTCGAACCAGAGGATGGAGGTGCCCAGGATGCCGCGGGCAGCGAGGTAGTCGCGCACCCACGGCTCGAAGGTTCCCAGGTCCTCGCCGATCACCACGGCCCCGGCGCGCTGGGCCTCCAGCGCCAGGATACCGATCAGTGCTTCGTGGTCGTACGTGACATAGGCGCCATCGCGCGGGGAGTTGCCGGCCGGCACCCACCAGAGGCGGAACAGGCCCAGCACGTGGTCCACCCGGATGCCGCCGGCATGCCGGAGCACGGTGGAGAGCATGTTGCGGAACGGCGCGTAGCCGGCCTCCGCCAGACGGGCGGGATGCCACGGCGGCTGGTTCCAGTCCTGGCCCAGCTGGTTGTACATGTCCGGCGGCGCCCCCACGCTGATCCCGGGCGCCAGGACATCGCGGAGGGTCCAGGCGTCGGCGCTGCTGAGGTCCACGCCCACCGCAAGATCGTGCACCACGCCCAGCCGCATCCCCGCCCGGCGCGCCGCCTGCTGCGCGTTCTCAAGCTGCTCGTCACAGATCCACTGCAGCCAGCGGTGGAACCCGATCCTGTCCGCAAGCTTCCCGCGCAGCGACTCCGCTTCAGGGGATCCCAGCGCGCAGTCCGGGTCGGTCCACAGCGGATGGTGCGGTGCCAGGTCTTCCCGGATGGCAGACCACAGCGCAAAGTCATCCAGCCCGGAGCCGGAGATCCGGCAGAATTCGTCGAACGCTGCCTGCCGCGCCAGCGAGCGCCGGGCGTGATACAGGAGTTCCAGGGCCTGGAGCTTGGCGGCGTATGCGGCGTTCCGGTCCAGCCGTTCGCCGTCCTTGTTCAGGGCCTGGACCTGCTCCTGCAAGCTGTCCACCGCCGCGCGCTTACGCGGCTTCAGGTAGGCGATTTCCGGGATGGCCTCCACCCGGATGTACAGCGGGTTGAAGAAGCGCCGCGTGGACGGCGAGTAGGGCGACGGCTGGACCGGCGGCACGGGTTCCGCGGCGTGCAGCGGGTTGACCAGCACGTAGTCCGCACCACGGGCGCCGCTGAGCGTGGCCAGATCCGCGAGGTCGGCGAAGTCGCCGATCCCCCAGGAACGTTTGGACCGCACGGAGTAGAGCTGCGTGGCCAGGCCCCATCCCCGACGCTCCGCCAGGGAATCGGCGGTGGTGAGCCGCGCCGGAACCACCACCAGCGTGCCCTCTGCTGTGACGCCGTCGGACTCTGCCTGCAGCGTGTGCCAACCCAGCGGCAACCCCTCCGGCACGACGAAGGTGGCCCGGCCGGTGGCCACGCCATCCACGTCCTGGGGCGGCACCCAGACGTCCTGCTGGACTGCGTCTACGGGCCCGCCCGCGCCGGCCTCCAGCACAACCCTCAGGCGGGCCGTGGCGCCGTCCTTGACGTGGACGGGAACCAGTGCGGCTTGGCCCTGCTGGACCACGACGGCGGGCGGCAGCATCCGCCGCCACGGCGCCACTTCCGCCTCGGCCAGGGCAGTTTCGATCAGCTGGTTCGTGTGGGCGGGGACGCCCAGCGCCGCCAGGACCTTGGTCAGCGTCTCCGGGGCGACGCTGTGCGGCAGCCCGTCCCAGCCGTGGAACGAGGTTCCCACGCCGTGAACGTCGGCGAGGCGTTGGAGCAGGTGCCGGTCCACGGGCTCATGACCGGCGGCATCACCATCGCCCGGTGGAACCGGCGTGCCGAAAATTTGAGCGTGCTGCTGGTCTGGAGCCTTCATGGATGTCCGCCTCGTCTGGTGTGATGGGCCCGAACTTACATTGCTTGCTGACGCACGGGAGCAACACGCCCCCGCGCACGACTGTTGCAGCCAACGATAGTCCGGCGGCAGCCCTCAGGGCGCCGAATCCCGGATTATCAGGTCAAAGCCCGCCTCCGCGTGGACCCCGTCTGCCCTCGCTTCCAGCCCGTCAATCCGGTCGATCAGCAACCCGACGGACCGTTCCGCAATCTCGTCCATGCCGGGCGACACGGTGGTGAGCGACGGCGAGGCGAACCGTGCCTCGTCGATGTCGTCAAAGCCCGCCACGGCAACGTCCTGGGGCACGTTCACACCACGGACGAGCAGTTCGTGCATGGCGCCCAAGGCGAGGGCGTCGTTGAGCCCGAAGACGGCGTCGAACGGAATGCCGTGTTCCAGGAGGCCGGCGACGGCGGCTGCTCCCCCGTCGCGGCGCCATTCCCCGGGTGCCACCAGGGCCGGGTCAAACGGGACTCCGGAGTCCTCCAGTGCGCTCCGGTAACCGTTGAGCCGCAGGCCGGCCGAGCCCGCTGATTCGCCAGGATGGGCGCCGAGCACGGCAATACGACGGCGGCCTCCCGCCACCAGGTGGGCGGTGAGGGCCTGAGCGGCGTCCTGGTTTTTCATGGTGACCAGATCCAGCCGGGGATCCCGAATGTGCTCGCCGAGCAGCACCACCGGCTTAGTGCCGCGGTGGGAGGTGACGGCGTCGGCCCTCATGACGAGTGGCGTGAACAGGAGTCCGTCGGTCAGCTGCCGCAGCGGACCCTGCAGGGCACCGAGTTCGTTGGCTTCCAGGGCGCCGGACTGTTCCACCAGCACGCGGTAGCCGCGCTGCTCCGCCACCGTCATCACCCTTGAGGCCAGCTCTGCGTAGTACGGCGCGGCGAGATCGGACAGCACCAGGCCCAACATGTGGGTCTTCCCGGAGCGCAGGCTGCGAGCTGTCAGGTTCGCCTCGTAGCCCAGTGCGTCAATGGCGTCCTGGACCCGTTGCCTGGTGGCCGGCCGAATGAACTCGTAGTCGTTGAGCACGTTCGACACGGTCTTCAACGACACCCCGGCGACGCGCGCCACATCGTTCATGGTCACGGCCATGAGCGGTCAGCCTTTGGCAGCCTTGGCCGCCGCCTTTGCTGCCTGCTTGCTGGCCCGCACCTTCGCGAGCGATTCAGGACTCACGATGTCGGCAACCGAAAGGAAGGCATCCTCCTGGCCGTAGTGGCCGGCGGCCTCGCGCCAGCCGGGTGCGTTCAGCCCGCGCTGCTTCCCCAGGAGCGCAAGGAAAATCTTTGCCTTCTGCTCCCCGAATCCTGGCAGTGCCTGCAGGCGGCGCAGCACCTCCGGGCCGTCCGGGTCGCCCTTGGTCCAGATCAGCGTCGCGTCGCCGTCCCAGTCATGCTGCACCGTCTCGGCGAGCGCCTGGACACGTCCCGCCATCGAGCCGGGGAACCGGTGCACCGCGGGCCGTTCCTTGAACACGTCGACGAAAGCCTGAGGTTCGTACGCGGCCACCGCGGCCGGGGCGATGGACCCGATCCGGGCCCGGATCTTCTCCGGCCCGGCAAAGGCGGATTCCATGGTTACCTGCTGGTCCAGCAGCATGCCTGTCAGCAGCGCAAACGCGTCATCGGTCAGCAGTTGGTCGGCGGCCGGGTCACCCGTGATATGCAGTTCCATGGCCCTCATCCTTCCACCTCCCGCGGCCTGCGTCATGACCTGGAGTTTTTGTCCATGCTCATGGTGATCGTGCCGGCGGAGGAGAACTCATCAGCGCGGAGTTGAGTAGTTCTTCCGAAAAACCAAGTACTACCTAATTTGAAAAACAAGTACCGATTACGCGGTTGCCGGGGACCAAGCCAGAACTACCTTCGAGTAATGAGTTAAGACTCGCAAACCGCACTGGTTTGGATGTCTCACTAGGGGGTTGTGGGAAGGATGAATACACGACTCGGCAGCCGCGTTTTCCCGCTCCAAGGGGTCCGGGAAATAAGCGGGGCCGGCGACGAGGAGGTCTTAGAGACCAAGGCCTCTCCCCCAGCCGTCGCCGGCCCTTTGTCCTCCACGCCCCATATTCATCCAACGCTTCCGATCAGTTCCTGGTGTCCCGGCGGGAGGCGGACGTGAAGTATTCCCGATCCGAGGCTTCCCAGGCACACGCGTCGGCGGGCAGGAGGCCAGCGCCGGCTCATCCGGCCCAACACACCACCCAGCATGCAGCCCCGCATCCGGGGCCGGCGGCAATCCCGGACCGCAGGCCCATCGCGGCACCGGGCGATCGTCCTGGCGCGGAACCGGCAGCCAAGGCGTTCACCATCGGGATGGTCGGCGTCGACGGGCTTATCCCCGATTTGGTCACCGGCTCGAAGGACCTGTCTGACTCCCTGGAGATCCTGGCCCATCTGGGAGCGGCCACGCTGAGCCGGCTCGCGGGCGTTCCCATCGAATGCGCCCTGGTCCTGAGCCGGGTTAAACGCTCCAGAGCCACCGCTGGAACGGGCACGCGGACCGCGACGTTGGCCCGGCTGGAAAAGGAGGTCGGCGAAGGCCCCCTGACCGAAGCCCTCACCGGCACAGGAACCGCGGCCATGAATCACGTGGCCTCCGACTTCCGCTGGGGACGCTACAGGCGGCACCTGCAGGACGCCGGGTTCGACAGCGTCCTGGGCCTGCGGCTTTCCCTGGATGAGGGCACCGAGGCCGCCCTGGCCTTCTTCGCAGCCAGCCCCCAGGCGTTCCCGCTGCACGTCATCGCCGAGGCCCGCAGTTTCACCGACCTCGCGTCCCGCGGCCTCAGGCTGGCCCTTGAGTTGGAGTCGGCCAGCACCAGGGCGTCGGACCTGCAGTCAGCCTTGGAAAGCCGGACGTCCATCGACATTGCCTGCGGCGTCATCATGGCGCAGAACAGGTGCTCCTACAACGACGCAATTGCCATCATCGCCAAGGCATCCAGCCACCGGAACATCAAGCTCCGCAAGGTGGCTGAGGGGATCCTGGCGAACCTGCCAGGCGGAGCACCGGACACGCATTTCGAGCATTAGGCTGCCTCAGGTCATCCACGTTGGCCACCGCCAATGCCCGTGCTGGGGTGTACACGAAAGAAGACCAGAGACGAAGTGTCTCTGGTCTTCCGCGTGGGTGGGCCCTGTGGGGATCGAACCCACGACCCACGGATTAAAAGTCCGATGCTCTACCAACTGAGCTAAAGGCCCCAGCCGACGGTCAAACAACCGATCAGCCCAGTCCATTTCTGGACGTAAAATACTTTACCCCACACACGGGGCGGCTTTGGCACGCAAGTTGTCCGCCGCCGTCGTATGTTCCGAATTCCGCACAGCGTCACCGGCGCTGGCAAGGTCCATCCTGGCTGCAAACAGTACTCGATTTCCCGCGCGGCACAGGAGTAGCGTGGGGGGCATGAGCGAACAAGCAGGACCCAGTCATTACGGCGGAGCCAACCGGCATCACAAGCCCAAGCCGTTCGCCCCCATCGACTTTGAGCCGTTCGCAGGCGGCCCCGATCCTGCGCGCGTCTCCGAGGCCGCCCACCTCGCCGCCCAGGCACTGGTGCGCCACGGACGCGACAGCGACGATCCCGTCATCACCGAACGCCTGGTCAAGCTGACCGACGAGCAGGGCCTGGAGGCCATCGCGGAGATGTGGGCGGAAAGCCCGGCGCGTTCGCTGCCCGGCGCCCTCTGGCGGCTGTACGCCCTGCGCGCCGCCACCGTCCAGGACCCCGAACGGATCTCCGTGTACTTCCGGGCAGGCAAGGACACCGCGCAGGTTTCCAACGTGGTGGCCGGCGCCGCTGAACCGCCGGGAGCCGAGGAAATGCGGACCATGGCTGACGCCATTCTCTCCGGAGCGTTCGACGGCGAGTTCGACGTCGCGCTGGAACGTTCCGCCGCGTTCTGCCGCGTGGTGGCGCTCGGCCAGGCGACGATCGCCGACGGTGCCGAGCACGGCAACGAGGCCCACGCAAGCAAGCTCACGCGGAACTCGCACCAGCTCGTGAAGACGGCCGAGGACCTTGAACATGCGGCAAACGCCTGGCGGCTGGGCGAGCTGGACTGAACCACCAGCGCCGATCTGTCAATGTTGACTTGGGCCAAGCAACGTAGAACACTGAAACTGGTGTCGAGCCGCGAAACCCCCGGGCTTCAACAATTAGCCGCCTAGAGCGGCCTACCGCCGAGAGGCGTATCCGGTTCGGCACCATTTTTTGCGCCTGTTTACAGGCCGCGGGCACTGGGCCGGTAGAATCAACATCAGCTGCTGGCCTGCGTCAAGTCACAAGTGGGCGGCCCCCGACCCCTGTACATCCCCGGAGACCGGTATCCCAACGTGAAGCTGCGCCTTTTTCCCCAGGAGCCCGCAGGGCTGACCCTGCTGTCCCAGATGGCCCAGCAAATTGTGCATGCCAGCGCCACCATGGCAGAGATCCTTGGCGTACCTGCCGCGGAGCACGCCAAGCTCGTGGACGACATGCACAACCACGAGGCCACGTCCGCCGACCTTCACTTCGCCCTGCTCACCCACATGCGCACCAGCTTCGTAAACCCGCTACCCCGCGAAGACATGTACGCGCTGTCCCGCTACCTCAACGAGGCCATCGAGAAACTGGACGGCGCCGCCGAGCTGGTGGCCCTGTACAAGCTGGAGCGGTTGCCAAAACGGGCGGCGGACCAGGTGGATATCATCAGCCGGCAGGCCGAACTCACGGTGGACGCCATGCGCCGGCTGAACAACCTCGATGACCTGGAGGACTACTGGATTGAGATCCTGCGGCTTGCCAAGCGCGCCGAACGGTCGCACCGGGTCTGGGTGGCGGACATGATCCACGAGATGAAGTGGGCGCAGTATTCCCGCCACCGCGACATCGCCAACCAGCTGGTGGAAGTCACCAAGGACATGCGGCGCATTGCCACCCAGGTGGGCAGCATCATCGTCAAGGAATCCTGAGGTGACCGCAGTCATCTTTGCTGCGGTGGTTGTGCTGGCCGCGGGATTTTCCTTCCTGAACGGCTTCAGGGACGCCTCCACGTCTGTTGCGCTGGCTGTCCGCACCCGGGCGCTCACGCCAAGCGTGGCCGTGCTGCTTGCGGCCTTCTTCAACTTCCTGGGCGCCCTGCTCAGCGCCAGCCTGGCGGTAACCATCAGCCAGACCTGGATCAGCCTTCCAGACGGCACCAACGGCCTTAGCATGCTGGTTGCAGGGCTCGCGAGCGCCTGCGTCTGGGGCGTCCTGCTGTGGTGGCGCGGCATCCCGGCGTCCTCCACCCATGCCCTGGTGGGAGGGCTGGGCGGCGCCGGTCTGGCCAGCCTGGCCGTGGGCGGCGCAGGTGTGGGCGCAGTGAACCAGTCACTGCTGTTCCAGGTGGTCCTGCCGTTGCTCCTGTCGCCACTGGTTGCTTACAGCGGCGCGTTCCTGCTGGTTTTCCCAGTCACGTGGGCGGCACGCTACACCCAGCCCAACGTTGTCAATCAACGCTTCCGCCGCAGCCAGTCCATCGCCGCCGGCGCCGTGGCATTCGGGCACGGCCTGCAGGACGGCCAGCGGATCAGTGCCGTGCTGCTGCTGGCCCTGCTGGCGGCTGGATATTCCGACGGCGGCACTATCCCCATGTGGGTGGCGCTGCTCTCCGCGGTGATGATAACGGTGGGAACGCTTTTCGGCGGCTGGCGGATCTCTCAAACCATCGGCTACAAAATCACCCGGATTGACCCGTTGCGGGGCTCTGTGGCCCAGATCTTCAGCGCGGTGATCCTGTTCGTGGGCGCCATCGGACTGCACTGGCCCGTGTCCACCACCCACATCGTGACGTCCGCCGTGCTGGGCGCGGGCGAGAACCAGAACTTCTCCGTAACCAACCGGAAGCTGGTCATGCAGATCCTGGCGCTGTGGGTCCTCACCCCTGCGGCAGCCGCGGCCGGGGCCTTCGTGCTGGCCCTGGCGATGTCACCTTTGGCGGGCTGAGCGCAAGCCTTAAACGCCGCATCGACTGTCCCCACCGGGCGAGCTTGCGAGCCTGGGGAGCGGATGGATTGGCCCACACCGCCAGGGTTCCCTGGCCGAGCTTGCGAGCCTGGGGAGCGGATGGATGGGCCCACACCGCCAGGGTTCCCTGGCCGAGCTTGCGAGGTTAGGGCGGCGGTGGGGATTATCCGAAGCGGCCGGAGACGTAGTCCTCGGTGGCCTTCACGGTGGGGTTGTTGAAGATGACCTGAGTGTTCCCGTATTCGATCAGCTTGCCCGGCTTGCCGGTACCGGCAATGTTGAAGAACGCCGTCTTTTCCGAAACGCGAGCGGCCTGCTGCATGTTGTGGGTCACGATCACCACTGTGTACTGGTCCTTGAGATCGTTAATGAGGTCCTCGATGGCCAGCGTGGAGATCGGGTCCAGCGCGGAGCACGGCTCGTCCATGAGGATCACCTGTGGTTCCACTGCAATGGCACGGGCGATGCAGAGTCGCTGCTGCTGGCCGCCTGACAGGCCGGATCCGGGCTTCTCCAGGCGGTCCTTGACCTCGTTCCAGAGGTTGGCGCTCTGGAGGGACCTCTCCACGAGGACGTCGGCCTCGCCCTTGGAGATCTTCTTGTTGTTCAGCTTGACGCCGGCCAGCACGTTGTCGCGGATGGACATCGTGGGGAACGGGTTGGGCCGCTGGAAGACCATGCCGATCTGGGAACGCACCGTCACGGGGTCCACGCCGGGGCCGTAGAGGTTGTCGCCGTCCATCAGGACTTCGCCTTCGACGCGGGCGCCGGGCAGAACCTCGTGCATGCGGTTCAGGGTGCGCAGGAACGTGGACTTGCCACAGCCTGAGGGACCGATGAAGGCCGTTACGGACTTGGCCTCGATGTTGATGCTGACATCCTCCACGGCCAGAAAATCGCCGTAGTACACGTTCAGGTCTTTGACGTCGATGCGCTTAGACATGGTGTTCCTTCACTTGCTGGGGTCTGGATTGAAGTCTAGGGTTTGGCCGCGAGGACCGGAATGGCCTGCTGAAAAAAATTTCAGCGGCCGGTCTTGGGCGCAAAGGTCCTGGCGATCAGCCGGGCGCCAAGGTTCAGCACCATTACCAGGATGATCAGCACCAGGGCGGCGCCCCAGGCCCGCTGCGAGGACGGGTCCGGGTTCGCCGGCGAGGTGGGGTTCAGGATCTGGGTATAGATGAACGTGGGTAGCGAGGCCATCCAGCCGCCGAACACGTTGTTGTTGATGCTGGTGGCAAACC
Organism: Arthrobacter sp. 4R501; assembly: GCF_002929755.1. NCBI lineage: Bacteria > Bacillati > Actinomycetota > Actinomycetes > Micrococcales > Micrococcaceae > Arthrobacter > Arthrobacter sp. 4R501. Next base: position 102,242 of record NZ_PJIW01000017.1, read on the forward strand.
CGGCGGTGACCAGGATGGGCGCAGTCTCACCGATAACGCGGGCGATCGCCAAGGTGACGCCGGACGCGATGCCGGAGATCGCTGTCGGGATAACCACCTTGAGGATGGTGCGCCACTTACGCACACCCAACGCGTAGGCCGCTTCGCGCAGTTCGTTGGGGACGATCTTGAGCATTTCCTCGCTGGAACGCACCACGACAGGAATCATCAGGACCGAAAGCGCGACGGCGGCGACGGCACCGGTTTTGGTGCCGGGCCCCACCACGGCGAAGAAGAACGCTGCGGCGAACAGGCCGGCCACGATGGACGGGATGCCGGTCATAACGTCCACAAAGAACGTGATGGCGCGGGCCAAACGGCCGTCATTGCCGTACTCCACCAGGTAAATGGCGCTCAGCAGTCCGACGGGCACGGAGATCACGGTGGCTACCAGCGTGATCTGGATGGTACCCAGCAGGGCGTGGTAGATGCCACCGATAACGGGGGCGCCCTCTTCAACGGCCTTATTGTCGTAGACGCCCGTGACGCCGTTCATGGAGCTGGTGAGGAAGCCCGGGGAGATGAGGCCGGGGACTCCGTTGACCAGCACCGTCCAGATCACGGAGATCAGTGGGAGCAGCGCGATCAGGAACGAGCCCACCACCAGGCAGGTGGCCAGCTTGTCCTTGGCTTTGCGGGAGCCTTCCACCGCGGCGCTCCAGCCCACCAGGCCGGCAGTGAAGAGGATGGCCGAGACGATGCCCCAGCCAAAGGCATTGAACCCGATCAGTGCCAGGATTGCGGCGCCCACGATGAGCGCGAGTCCCACGACAACGTACGGCGCGTACTTGGGTAGCTGGCCTTTGGTGAGGGCTGAACGCTTACTGCGCACGGGGGTAAGAGTGGAGGACATTTAGTTGGCTCCCGAGAATTCTTTGTGCCGGGTGATGATCCAGCGGGCGATCATGTTGACTCCCAGGGTGATCACAAACAGGACCAGGCCGGCAGCGATCAGCGTGCTGACTTTGAGACCACTCGCTTCGGGAAAGTTCAGGGCGATCTCCGCGGCGATGGTCTGGTTGCCGGACGTGATCAGGCTGGCTGTCAGGGCACCGGAAGAGAGGACCAGGGCAACTGCCATGGTCTCGCCCAGCGCACGGCCCAGGCCCAGCATGACGGCGCTGATGATGCCCGGACGGGCGAACGGCAGGACCGACATTTTGATCATTTCCCAGCGCGTGGCGCCGAGGGCCAGGGCGGCTTCCTCATGTAGCTTGGGCGTCTGCAGGAAGATTTCGCGGCTCAGGGACGTGATGATCGGCAGGACCATCACCGAGAGCACAATGCCCGCGGTCAGGATGGTTTTGCCCGTGGCAGAGGCGGGACCCTGGAAGATGGGCAACCAGCCCATGTTCTCGGCCAGCCAGTTGTAGGCGGGGGAGATTTCCTTGGCAAGGAACGCCGCGCCCCAGGCACCGTAAATCACCGACGGGATGGCGGCCAGGAGGTCCACCACATAGCCAAGGCCGGACGCCAGTCCGCGCGGGGCGAAGTGAGAGATGAACAGGGCCACGCCGATGGCGATGGGTGTCGCGATCACCAGGGCAATGGTGGCCGCAATGAGGGTGCCAATAACGATCGGCCAGATGTAGGCGAAGAAGCCTTCGCCGCCCTGGATCTCGGCGGCCGGGGCGGTGAGCGCCGGAATGGCCTGGACAACAAGGAAGAGTGCCACGCCGAACAAGACGGCGAGGATGAGGCACCCGGCGGTCAGGGCGGCGCCGGAAAAGATCTTATCCCCGGCGCGGCCTGCGCCCTGGGAACTAGTCAGGGGGGTGGCGGTCATTCCAGACCCTTCGGTTGTGGGCGGTGCCTAAATCCAGCTTACAAGCCAAAGTTCCCCGCCCCGCCTTTCGGCGTGGCGGGGAACATGGTTCAGGGACAGGTACTAGGACTTGACCTTGATGGATTCGATGGCCTTGACGGCCTTCTCGGCCAGGGCCGAGGACAGCGGCGCGGACTTGGCAGAATCGGCGGCGGCCTGCTGGCCTTCCTTGGAAACTACATAGTTCTCGAAGGCCTTGACCAGGTCGACCGTCTCCTGCTTGTCATAGGTGGCGCAGACAACGTGGAAGGAGACCAGGACGATCGGGTATGCGCCTTCAATTGTGGTCTTGCGGTCCAGCTTGATGGACAGGTCGTTGGCGGTGCGGCCTTCAACGGGCTTGCCTGCATCAACAGCCTTTGCGGCTGCGTCAGCGGAGATCTTGGTGAAGGACTCGCCAACCTTGATCTGAGCAACGCCGAGCTTGCCGCTGACTGCGGAATCATCTGCGTAAGTCACTGCGCCGGGGGTATCGGTGACGGTCTTGACAACACCGGAGGTTCCCTTGGCGTTCTCGCCCTGCAGGCTTGCAGGCCAAACGCCGGAAGCCTTGTCGGTCCAAACATCCGCAGCAGCAGCCGCAAGGTACTCGGTGAAGTTGGTGGTGGTACCGGAATCGTCAGAGCGGTTCACGGGAGTGACCTTCAGGTCCGGGAGGGAGACTCCCGGGTTCAGGGCGGCGATCGCCGGATCGTTCCAGTTGGCGACCTGGCCACGGAAGATCTTGGCAACGGTAGCTGCGTCAAGCTTCAGCTCGGTGATGCCCGGGAGGTTGAAGGCAACCGCGATCGGGGAAATGTAGACCGGGATGTTGATGGCGCCGTCAGGGCCACAGACGGTCTTGGAGGATGCGAACTCTTCGTCCTTCAGGTAGGCATCCGAGCCGCCGAACTGGGCTGACCCGTCCACGAGCGCCTTGCGGCCAGCGCCGGAGCCATCCGGGGAGTACTGCACGGTGGCGCCGGGGTTGGCGGCGGCGAAGCTGGTCTTCCAGGCGTCCATCGCTGCGCCCTGCGCGGAAGAGCCGATGCCCGTCAGCGTGCCGGTGACCTTGGGGCCGGCGGAAGTCTGGTTGCCTGCAGGCGTGTTGCCCGTGGCGTTATCTGAACCGCAGGCGGTGAGCGCGAGTGCGCCGGCTGCGATTACAGCGATAGCCGCGTGGCGGCCGAAACGGAGTGCCTTCACTAGATGTACCCCTTCCAGGGATATTCAGCGGCGGCAGGACCGGAGACGCCCTGCAGCGCGATGCGTACGTTTTGTACCTTCAACGAATCTATGGGCCGCAGGTAACGGGATGGGCGGCCGCAGATGAACAGGAGATTAACGACGGCGGCATATTGGCTTACAACTGCGGCGTCACCATTGCGCGCGTCACACTTTCGGGCGTAGGTATCGGGCCGGCAAATAGACTGGAGGGCATGGCCGCAGCAGCAGGATTCTCAGCAAGCAGGCGTTTCCTGCGCGGACGCATCCGGACCGGCCTGGTCCGGAGCCGGAATTCCCTGGTTCCCGCCGTCCAGATGACCGCGTGCGCGGTGGGGGCGTATGCCTTCGCCGAGTACGTCCTGGGGCACTCCGGACCCCTCTTTGCGGCCACATCGTCACTGATCGCGTTGGGCTTCTCGCGTGACCCGCGGCTGCGCCGGGTGATGGAGGTGGGCCTCGGCTGCACCATCGGGATCGCCGTCGGTGATCTGCTGCAGCACTGGCTGGGCAGCGGAATCTGGCAGGCCGCCGTCGTACTTCTGTTCTCCATCCTGCTGGCCCGTTTCCTGGACAGCGGCAACATCTTCACCACGCAGCTGGGCCTGCAATCCTTGCTTGTGGTGCTGTTGCCGGCGCCGGACGGCGGGCCTTTCACGCGCAGCCTGGACGCCGTGGTGGGTGGCCTTTTCGCCCTCCTGGTGACCATCCTGATTCCGAAGGATCCGCGCCGGGAGCCCCGCAAGGATGTCCGGAAGCTGCTCCACGAACTGGCCGAAGTGCTTCGGGAATGCGCCACCGCCCTGACCGAAAGCGACTCCACGCAGGCCTGGCACGCGCTGATCCGCGGCCGGAACTGCCAGCCGCTCGTGGACGCGATGCGCCATTCCCTGCGCGCTTCCGGTGAAGTGGCCACCCTCGCACCGGCCCACCGCCGGCACCGCGACGAGCTCGACCGGCTTGAGAATTCCCTTGACTTCATCGACCTTGCGCTCAGGAACAGCCGCGTCTTCGCACGCCGGCTGACCAGCGCCATCAACCACGCCGCGCTTTCAGACAACGCCACCGCGAACATCGCCGACGTGCTCCAGGAAACCGCGGCCGCGATTGATGAACTGTCGCTCGGCCTGGCGGAAACGCAGGACGGCGTGCGCCGCGCCCATCTTCGTACGGCCAGGCAGGACTTCAGCGAGATCGCGATGAGGCTGCACCCCAAATTGCTGGAGGTCGAGCGGCTTGAGGGTGAGACTGTGGTGATGCTGTTCCGGCCACTCATGGTGGACCTCCTGGAGGCCACCGGCATGGATGCGCGCGAGGCCCGGGACGTGCTGCCGGGGTTGTAGCGTTCGCCCAGATGGCACTTCGCGCCACCCAGCGGCTGCCCTCCAAATAGGTCACCCCCGCGCTGCATGCTGCCCTCTCTCGGGCCAATACTGTCGGTGCCCGCCAGTAGGGTGGAACCCATGGCAACAAAGACTTCCCGGGCGTCCAAGGCGCCGGCTTATAAGTGCGCCGAATGCGGCTGGACCACGGTCAAGTGGGTGGGGCGCTGCGGCGAGTGCCAGGCGTGGGGCACGGTTGAGGAAACCGGCGCCGCCGTAGCGCGTACGACGGCGGCAACTACAGTTCTGGAGCCGGCCCGCCGGATTGCCGAGGTGGATGCCACTACGGCGGCTTTCCTGCCCACCGGAGTGGACGAGCTAGACCGAGTGCTGGGCGGCGGCCTGGTTCCGGGCGCGGTCATCCTGCTGGCCGGGGAGCCTGGCGTGGGCAAGTCCACGCTGCTGCTAGACGTCGCGGCCAAGTTTGCCCGCACCGCCCAGGATGTCCTGTATGTCACGGGCGAGGAATCCGCTGCACAGGTGAAGCTGCGCGCCGAACGGATCGACGCCGTCGCCGACTCCCTGTACCTGTCCGCCGAAACGGACCTGGGGCAGGCGCTGGGGCAGGTGGAGAAGATCGAGCCGCGGCTGCTGATTGTGGACTCGGTCCAGACGCTCAGCAGCGCAAACGTCGACGGCAGCGCCGGCGGAGTCTCGCAGGTACGTGAGGTTGCGGCGTCCATCATCGGGGCGGCCAAGCGCCGGAACATGACCACGTTGCTGGTGGGGCACGTGACGAAGGACGGGTCAATCGCGGGGCCGCGGCTGCTCGAACACCTAGTGGATGTGGTCTGCCAGTTCGAAGGCGAGCGTCACTCCCGGCTCCGGATGCTGCGCGCGGTGAAGAACCGGTACGGGCCCACGGACGACGTCGGCTGTTTTGACCTGAATGAGAACGGCATCGAAGGGCTGACGGACCCCAGCGGGCTGTTCGTCAGCCGCACCAAGGAACCTGTTTCAGGCACCTGCATCACGGTGACCATGGAAGGGCGGCGGCCGCTGCTGGCCGAGGTACAGTCGCTGCTTGCGGAGAGCGCCAACTCGCAGCCCCGGCGGGCCACCAGCGGCCTGGACAGTTCACGGGTGTCCATGCTCCTGGCGGTGCTGCAGCAGCGTGCCGGCTGCCTGCTGCACAAGGACGATTCCTACGTGGCCACTGTGGGCGGTGTGAAGCTCAGTGAACCGGCCACTGACCTCGCTGTTGCCCTTGCCGTCGCGTCCGCGAAGGCCCGCAAACCCCTGCCCATCCGGCTGATCGCATTCGGCGAAGTGGGCCTGGCCGGCGAGGTCCGGCCCGTGCCCGGCATAAACCAGCGCATCCAGGAAGCACACCGTCTGGGCTTCACCCACGCCGTGGTCCCAGCCAGCCACAACGGACCCGGACCCGTGCCACCAGGCTTCTCCGTCCGGGAAGTGGAGCACCTTACGGAGGCGTTGAGCCTGCTGATCGGGTAGGGCAGCTAGGCTTTCACAACGACCTTCAGGCAGCCGGAGGGTCATCACAGCTGTGTCTGGGGGACAGACTGATGCATCAAACGCAAGGAAATGGCTCGACGCCGGGCCAGGAACCGCCACACGACGGTCTTCTCGCAGGGAGGATCGACGCGCTATTCGCGGGCCTTGGCGCCCGCGGGCGGGTGGTGTTGAGCCACCTGCCGCTGACGGTGACGGTGGTCCTGATCGTGGCGGCCGCTGCGTTGTTCAGCCCTGAAACCCTCTTGGATGATCGTTTCAGGCTGGCGCTGCTGGGCCATTCGGTCATCTTCGTTGCGTGTGCGGCTATCCCATGGGGCAGGGTGCCGGCCCCCGTGTTGAGTGTGGTTCCGGTCCTAGATTGCCTTGCCATTGGCTTTACGAGGGAAGCCGGCGGGCCAAGCTTCAATATCTTGAGCCTGATGCTCGTCTTCCCCGTGATCTGGCTGTCCGTAGGCCGCCAGCGCAGCAGGGTGCTCCTCGCTGTGCTGGGGGTCGTGCTCAGTACCGTCATCCCGGCCGCGGCCCTCGGCTCCCCGCCCACCCAGGGGTCGATGATCCGGACCATCTTCCTGCCGTTGGTGATGGCTGCAATCGCCGTCTCCGCGCATATCGTCTCAGGAACACTCCACCGGCAGCGGAAAGCGCTGCTGCGGAAAGACCAGGCCCTGGCGGAAACGCTTGCTGAGAGTGTGGACCGCCAGCGGCTCCTGGACGCCGTGCTGGCGGCGGTGGGAGTGGGCGTCTGGGTGGTGGACAAGGACGGAAACAATGTCCTGATCAACCGGGCCATGCGCGATGATCCGACGTTGGCCCGACTGACCGAAGCGGAGAGCACTACCACCCTGCTGCTCAGCGACCGGGCGACGCCGGTGCCTTCCGGCGGGCTCCCCGCTGCCCGCGTTGCCCAGGGCGATGTGTTCACGGACGAGCTTATCTGGGCAGGCGATGAAAAGGACCAGCGCGCCTTTTCCGTCAGCGCGCACACAATTTGCTCCAGGGACGGAGCGCGCAGCGGCGGTGTCATAACGTTGGTGGACGTGACAGCCCTGATCACGGCGCTCGCCGCGAAGGACGACTTCGTTGGCACCGTCTCCCACGAGCTGCGAACGCCCCTGACGTCCATCCTCGGCTACCTCGAACTCGTTCTGGAGGAACCCGGGCATGAAGGGATCGAAGCCGAACTGCAGGTGGTACACCGGAACGCGACGCATCTGTTGGGCCTGGTGAACGATCTGATTGCGGTGGCCTCTGAACGTGTGGACCTTTCGCTGCAGGAGGCCGACCTCGCCCGGCTCCTCGCCGACGTCGTCGATTTCACGCTCCCCCAGGCCGCCAACAGGGGCCTTGAACTGGTCCTCGAGGTGGAGCCGTCACTCACCGCCCGGATGGACATCCCGCGGATCCGCCAGGTGGTCAGTAACCTGCTCTCCAACGCGATCAAATACTCTCCGGACGGCGGCCGCATCACCGCCCGGGCGCACCGCACCGGCACGGACCTCGTCTGCTCGATCACCGATCCCGGCGTCGGCATGAGCACGGAAGACCAGGAGCAGGCGTTCACCAAATTTTTCCGCTCCGCGAGGTCCCGCGAAACGGCCATCCCCGGGGCGGGCCTGGGGCTCCCCATCAGCAAGACCATCGTCGAGGGCCACGGCGGTTCCATGAGCCTGACCAGCGCTCCGGGCGCAGGTACCACGGCGACATTCGTCCTGCCGGCGTCCTGAACGACAGTTCTCAGGGCTGAACCACTGCGCCTGCCGGTTGGAAGTTGAGGAGTACTTTTCCTGATGCGGCGGAGTTCCTGGCGGTTTCGAAGGCTTCCAGGCCTTGGCTG